>CALEDI010000233.1 GCA_937949535.1 uncultured Lewinella sp.
GATATGCGCGAGAACTACGGCATCTTCTGCTCCATCGTGCTGCCTCCCATCATCCCGAAAGGCCAGCTACTGCTCCGCATGATCCCCACCGCCGAGCACACGGCGGAGGATATCCAGCGAACCATCGACGCCTTCAAGGCCGTCCGGACCAAACTGGAAGACGGTACCTACGAGAAGATGGGCGAAGAGTTTGCCAAAGGCGCCGTTGCTGGTGTGTTGGAGTAAACGCTTACGGTTTTATGTCCAGACGTTGACATAGCGTAAAGTTTTTAGCGATCAGCGGACAGTATTCAGGCAAAACGGCCCTGAATGCTGTCCGCTGATCGCTTTTTTATGCCACCCATACTGGGTACCATAAGAGAAAATGCTAGGGATACTATTCAAACTCCGAGATGAATCATGTTTTGCGTCCGGCGGGAAGAATTGACATCTCCCAGTGAAAAATTGGTAATTGCAGCCGCTGTTTCGCCCCGAACTTTGCAGTATCAATTATTAACCAATTAAATTATTCCAAGATGAAAGCCATCACTTCCAACAAACAATTCAACGATCTCGTAGCAGGCGGCAAGCCTTTTGTAATCGACTTCTACGCCGACTGGTGTGGCCCATGCCAAGCCCTCCTGCCTACGGTTGAAAAACTGGCCGACGAGTACGCCGACGAGGTAGACATCGTTAAGGTCAACATTGATGACCAGCGCGCACTGGCAGATAAATTTGGCGTCCGGAGCATTCCCGCACTGTTCTTCCTACAGGGCAACGAACTCAAGGATAGCCTCAAAGGGCTCACCTCTGAACACGAACTGCGTAAGCGGATCGGAAAGCTGGTCGCTTAACAACACTTTTCAATTGAACAGCTTTGTCTCGGGCCTATCGCAACTATTTGTGGTGGGCCCGTTTTCTTTTGGGCGCGGACGCGGGATGCGGGGGGAGGTTTTAGGAAGATTCGTTCTTCCTACCAAAGAGGTACCGGGCCTGCAAGGCCCGTGGAACAGGGATAAGGTAACGGGTAAGGTGAGCCTCAAAACCGACCATCCACGCTCGGTTGTTGACACTTAATACCGACATACCAAGCCTCCGTAAGGCAAAAAATCACCCCTCCGTATTCGCCAGCAGCACCTCCAGTTCATCTGCCCGCAACGTGCGCCACTCTCCTACGGGCAACTCGCCCAACCGGACGTTCATGATCCGGATGCGTTTCAGCGTCCGGACCTCAAAGCCGAGGTATTCGCACATCCGTCGGATTTGGCGGTTGAGGCCTTGGGTAAGGATGATGCGGAACTTATGCTTGCCCATTTTTTCGACTTCGCATCGCTTGGTCACTTGATCCAGAATGGGGAGCCCTCCGGCCATCCGCTTGATGAACTCGCGGTTGATGGGCTTATTGACCGTCACGATGTATTCCTTGTCGTGGGCGTTTTCTACGCGGAGGATCTTGTTAACGATGTCGCCGTCGTTGGTCAGTAGGATGAGCCCGGTGGAGGGCTTGTCTAGCCGGCCGATGGGGAATATGCGTTCGGGGTAGTTGACGAAGTCTATGATGTTCGTCTTGTCGCGTAGGTCGGTGGTGCAGGTGATGCCTGGGGGTTTGTGCAGGGCGAGGTAGACGGCTTCGGGCTTGGTGGTGAGGGCGTTCCCGTCGATGGTTACCTCGTCGCCGTTTTCTACGCGGTTGCCTTTTTTGGCGACAGTTCCGTTGAGTTGAACCCGGCCCGCATCGAGCATTTTGTCTGCTTCCCGGCGGGAGCACAGGCCCGTTCCGGCGATGAACTTATTGATGGAGATGGAAGTGTCGTTCGGCATAGAAGAGCGAAGTGTTCGGGGTGGGGCGGAGCATTATGGCGCGAGCGCAGGATGCAGGGCGAAGGTAAAAAGCTGGGGGTATAAGAGCGGAGACTTTGGTTTTAATAGCCTGCAAGGTACGGCGTTGTTCGGGCTTGTTTGGCGGCTTGGCAAACCCTTCTTTGCACCTGCGGCCGCGCCCTAAATATATAGAACCTTAACGTTTGCGATGCAATTATTATCATTTTGCTGCCGTTATTGAACCAGCTCTGGAAGCGTATTACTACTTCCCGAAAAGACCTCCGGAAGCACCTTTCCGAAACCTATATAGAGTAGTTTGAATCTTTGCGCGGCAAACGGAATAAGTTTCGTTTGCCGCTTTTGATTTTGCGCCATATCTTACGGGCATGGATTTTTCACAACTACTACAAGAGCAGCTCAAGGAGCAGCTCAACGGCGGTCTTATGGACGTGCTTACCCAGCAAACCGGAACCGACCGTACCCAAACAACTAAAGCTACCAGTGCCACCATCAGTACCATACTGGGGGCTCTGGCACGTAACGCTTCTACCCCAGACGGTGCAAACGCCCTCGCAAACGCCCTTGACCGCGACCACGACGGGAGCATCCTAGACATCATCGGTAGCCTCATGAAAGGCGGGCGCGAAGCGCCCGGCCAAGGAATGCCTACGGGCGGCGGCCTAATGGACCTAATCACCGGCATGGCTGGTGGCGGCGGCAAGGCTAGCAGTGGCGGCGGTGGTCTGTTGGGCGGTTTGCTCGGCAACATCCTCAGCGGCGGCCAACAGCAACAGCAACGACAGCAGCCCCAGAGTGGCGGCGGCCTAGGCGGCCTGCTTGGCAACATCCTTAGTGGTGGCCAACAACGGCAGCAGCAACCCCAGGGCGGCGGTCTCGGAGACCTCCTTGGTGGCCTAATGAAAGCCACCAAAGGCAACGACGGTGGTGGCCTCGGAGACCTGCTCGGTGGCCTACTTGGCGGCCAGCAAACCGGAACACAAGAGCACATCCCTCCCCAGTTTCGCAAAACCCTCAACGGCGGCGGAATCCTAGACCACGTCCTCGGAGACCAAAAAACCGAAGCCGCTGAGCAAATAAGCAAAACAAGTGGCCTCAGTATGGGCAAGGTGCTGCCCCTAATGGCAACCCTAGCACCCATCCTGATGGGGCTACTTGGCAAAGCCAAGAAGCAAACCGGAACCGATGCTAGCGGCCTCGGTGGTGCACTTATCGACATGGCATCTAAGGGCCAAACCAACCCCCGACAGCACGCCCCAGACCTCGGTCTCGCTGGCGCATTGCTAGACCGAGACGGAGACGGGCAGGTAGTAGATGACGTCCTCGGGATGGGGGCTAAAATACTGGGCGGGTTCTTGTCTAAGTAACCGCCGCGTTGGTGCTTTCAATGCCAACCAATACCACTAAAAGCTAATTAAAAAACATGAGTCATCCCTAATTTTTGATCAAGATGACCATGTTTGGCAGTATTTGACAAGACTTTTAGCGATCAGCGGACAGCATTCAGGCAAAACGGCGCTGAATGCTGCCCGCTGATCGCTTTTTTATGCCAGCTATATCGGAGACATAGGAGAAAACGCTAGAGATAGGGTTCAAACTCTGGGATGACTCATGTTTGCTTTTGGCGAAGGTTTGGAGAACGCCAAGTGCTGGACGCTGAAGGCTAGCCCCTCGCACGGTTTGCCTAACCCATCAGGCAACCTGTAAGCTGTTGTGGGCAAGATTAGTGTTTCTTAACTCCTGATTCGTGTTATAAATCTATCTTAGCGTCGCCAAATTGTAATGGCACAAAAAATCCCTTTCCTACATGGCCCTCAAGTACCGTCGCGTAATGCTGAAACTGAGTGGTGAGACCCTTATGGGCGACCAGCAGTACGGCATCGATTCCAAAATGCTCACCTACTACACCAAGCAAATCAAGGAACTGATAGATATTGGTGTTGAAGTGGCTGTAGTGATTGGTGGAGGCAATATTTTTCGGGGGCTTTCCGCTGCCGAATCTGGCGTAGAGCGCACCCAAGGAGACTATATGGGAATGCTCGCTACGGTCATCAATGGCATGGCGTTGCAGAGTATGATGGAAACCCACGGGGTGTTTACGCGCCTAATTTCGGCCATCAAGATGGAGCAGATTGCTGAGCCGTATATCCGCCGGCGCGCTGTGCGCCACTTGGAAAAAGGCCGCGTTGTCATTTTTAGCGCAGGTACCGGCAACCCTTATTTCACCACCGATAGCGCCGCTGCCTTGCGCGCCAACGAGATCAAAGCCGACATCGTACTGAAGGCAACTCGGGTAGACGGCATCTATACCGCCGACCCCGAAAAAGACCCTACTGCGACGAAGTACGACGAAATTTCCTTCAAGGAGGTGATGGCTAAGGGCCTTAAAATAATGGACCAAGCCGCCTTCGCACTTTGCGAAGAAAACAAGATGCCCATCATTGTTTTTGACATCAATGAGCCTACCAACCTGCGCCGTATTTTGTTTGGTGAAAAGGTGGGGACGCTGGTGACTAATTAGGGTTTGTGGGCGCTTCGGGATGCCGTATAAATAACTTTACTAAGCTTTTCGTCGTTGTAGAGCTACCCATAAACATAATTACACCTCTCATGACGTTGTTCATTCTTGGTCTTGTTTGCCTCGGAATTGTTTATTTCCTGCAAGCCGACCGCGCCCACTAACTGTATATCAAGTAATCCTCTAAAAATCCATCCCCAAGCTAAGGTGTAACTTCCCTTCGCCCTTAATTCCGGTCTCTATCCCCCAGCCATAATCAGCCCGGATGAAGTAGCCGAATAGGGTAGTGCGCGCACCAAAACCATAACCGTAAATAATGGGGTCGCGGAAACGACGAACCCGTACCGTGACGGGGACAGTGCCCGCGCCAGTGGTGTTGGGGTCTGGGTAAGTGGTGATATTGACGGGGTTGTCTTCGTCAAAGGGGTCACTTCCGGACCACGCAGTACCGATGTCGAAAAAGGAAACGAGTTGGAAATCGCGTAGCAGCTTAGACCGCAGGTTGCGGAAGAAGTAGTTGAAGACGGGAATGCGTAACTCCGCGTTGCTGAGCAAGTAAGTGCCGCCGTTGCGGATGTTGGTATCGAAGCCCCGTAGAGGGTTTGCGAGATCTTGGAAGACAAAATTACCCGTAGTTGGCGTAGGAATACCTTGGTTGAACCGGTTGAGCAAGCTGTTGTCTGCCCCACCGAGGTAGTAGAGCAGTTTCTGCTGCCCGAAGTTGGTAGCGCCAGCGAGGCGTACGGCCAAGATGCTCCGCTTGTCCAGTCTTTGGTAGTGGCGAACATCAAAACCAGCGATGCCAAGGAAACCGGGCGCAAAACCGGTTGCTTCTTCACCTGAACTGAAACTGATGTTGAAGCTCTTGTAGAAGTCTGTGTAGACTTTATACCGTGTCCCCATTCTTAGGTTGGTTGCTAGGTTGAGGGTATTGTCGAAGACATATTCAAGCCTAGCTCCGATTCTAGCTTGGTTTTCTGGCCGTGTTTGTAGGGCGGCCAACTCGGTGGGCAGCGTCTGGACCCGGTCTCTCCGAATGGTTCCCGTTGCACGCAAAGAGCTGAACACATCTAAAGGATAACGAACACCGTACTGGGCCAGCAAAGTATTCTCTTCCACGAGGCGCGGAGAATTGGGCCGTAGGACGTCATAGAAACCAGATTCTAGGCGGCGGTTGCGGCGGTATACCGAGGCGATTTTATCTAACCGGCCTTTGCGGTTGGAGGCGGTAAGGAAGTATTCCGTTCCGTTGAAGCTGGTGGGCACACGAACTCCTCCCTCAATGGTGTAGTCTTCAAAGAGGTCAATAATATTGCCCTTGAAGAGAATGCCTAGAGGCTGGCGGGTAAAACCAGTTGGGTTGGCAGAGAAGTTGTTGAGCCCTGCGAAGAGCGGGTCGTTGTCGGCCTCGGTCTTTACGTAATTCACCCGAAAGGTGAGGCGGTAAGGTTTGATTTTGGCGTTGATGAACTTATAAATTCGGTTCAGTTCTGTAATTGGGCGTTCGCCACGGAGAAGGCCTTTGGGCTTACGGCGAGCCCGGGGTGCTTTGGTAACTACCGTCAGGTTTGGCCTGGTGCCGGTAGTGTCTGGCCCCGCAGGGCTTATCGGTGCGTCTTCGGTAGTCGGCTCTAACTCCAGGATGTTTTCGGGCTGGGGCGGATCGACGAAATCGTCGAAGCGGGTCTGGAAGGTGTAGGCATCTTCGTTGGCGGGGCTTACGGCTTCGGCGGCGTTTGCCTTATTCGGGGCAATTAGGCCAGAGTTGGAGGTGTTGCCCGGCCTGGTGAATACGGGTACTGCTTGCCCGGTAGCTTCGTAGCTCCGCACCCGGAAGTTGGTGGGGGCTACCCGAACGTTCAGGGTTGTATCAAACCCAAACGTACGGATGACTTGGTTCCCCTCCGCAAGGTAAAGCGCCGCGCCACGGGGAAGTTTACCACTGGCGTCTTGCAGGGCGATGTTGCTGTTGCCGTTCGTCACGGCCTCCACGATTGCGCGCTCCTTGATGATGGGGAAAACAACGATGGAGTCAATCAGTGAAGTATCCAGTGCTTCCAGTGTACTGTCGGCATGGAGGGTTACTTCGTCTCCGGTGGAGAGGTAAACGGTCTGTTCGTAATGGTCGAGATAATCTTCGAGGTGGGCTTGGTACCTGTTCACGATGCCGCTCACGTCGGAAAGGAAACTGAAGTGCTCTCCGTCTATTGTTGTCGGTTGACGTTCGTTTCCTAGCGGGGTGTCGGAAATTTGGACCAACTCCCCAGACTTTGCCTCTAGGTCATAGTAGTACAAGTCATAGTCTCGTATGGGGAGAATGGTGTCTAGTTTGGCCGGTACGAGCTTGGTGTCTATCCGGTTGCTAGCAAAGACGACACCTCTGCGGCCACGAACGTTTACGGGCATTGCATCCAGATCATCCCAGAAGTCGTTAGTTATTTGGCGCACCTGTTGTACGTTCGGGGTGTAGTAATACAGGTCTGTTTGCCCTTTTGCGGAGGCCGAAAGAATCATGTTGCCGGGGTCTTGATAAGCCATGCTGAAGACGCGGTCGAATACCGTCGTTAATTCTTCTGTTACTTCTTCACCAGAGTTGAGGTCGTGGCGAAGGAGCTTCGGCTTGTCCCGGAATTCATGAAGGATGGCCAATTCTTGGTTGCTCGGTGAAAAATCAAGCAAGGGGTAATTGTAGTCGGTCGCTTGTAGTAGGTTGCGCTGACCGCCTTTCATAACAATTTCCCGCTCTCCGGTCTGTAAGTTCTGGAGATAGACTTTGTAGCGACCAATTTCATTGAGCACATAAGCAATGCGCGTACCATCGGGGCTAATCTTTAACTGCGTTATTGGCAGTTGGCGTTTATTTTTGATGGCTACCTCCTTACCGGTAGGCAGGGCTCTGCCCGCAGCTTCTTCTTCGTAACGGTTGCGGTAAAACTCGCCCCAGTTGAAGAGGATGTTGTCGTAGTTGCTCCCCAACACGTACAGGAAACCATTCTCTACCGACCGGTTGATACGGGTAAGGTAGAGGAGGTTGGAAACGGTCGGTTTGCCGAAGCTTTCAGCAACATAGTTCCAGAAGGAGTGGCCAGCCAAACGCGGGTAAGCTGCGGCAAGTTCCTTAAAGTCTTCAAATGCTCCGCTGGCGAGTAGCCGCCGAAGCTCGTCGTCGTTTGTTGTGTTCCAATCTTCACCGAGGTAACCAACCAGGCCGTCTTTGAACCAAGGGGGAAGGTTCAAGAGTACAGCATTCTGTACTACCTCCTGCACCGAAGAGCCGTAAAGCATATGCTCAATGTAAACACTCGCCATTGCCTCGCGCACCTGCCGGCGAAGGTCGGAGTGGTCACCGTTGAAATAAACGAAAGCCTTATTGCCCAAGAATTTGGTCTGGGTGGCAGAAATGTAACTCGCGCTGCGCCCCAAGTTCTGGTTGCCCGGAAGCGTGAAAACCTCCTCGCTACCGATGTTGCTCTGCTTTAGGTCCGTCACGTCTCGGTACACGATCAGTTGAACTTTTTCGTTCATCCGGTGCTCAAGCATTTTCTGGATGTAGCCGAAGTCGTATTCCGCCATCTGTACTACAGACTGGCCTAGCTTACGGCCTTCCCCATACCAATAGGTGATGAAGTTGTCGGATTCGTACTGCTCCCAACTGTCGAAGTCTTTATGATACTGTACCCGGTTTTTACCGAACTCTACCTGAGAAGTCTGGGCAAACAGATAGGTAGAGAAGAGAACACACAGCAGGTAAAGGGATATACGCATCTCGGATCGTTTAGGGGCAGAAGAGCAACTCTTGGCTAAATATAACGGAAAGATGCTCGGAAGGTTATATCTGCACACATGATGAGGCAGGAAAAACGAGTTTCCAATGGTTTGTCCATCTTTATGCTGTGCGGACGACGTTTGGCCAAGAAGACTCCTGTCTTTCCAGAAGCACTAAAACGGAGTTCTTTTCAAGCAGTCCAGAGGATAGCTTTTTCTTGCTAGAACTATGATAAAAGGCTGCGGTGTTGAAGAAAAAAAAATGTTGTTGCTGATTTATACGAAATAACTAATAGATTTTATGAAAAATAAGCTTTCTTTGTGCATTGCACATATTTAAGCTCACTGCTTAGTATTAACAATATTTTTGTTCTTTTAAAGTGTTTCTCTGAAACTTTTGTTACAAGTGTTATCTTTTTATCATGGGCGGCTCTGGGAAATTCCGGAGCCGCCTTCTTCATGTTTATCGGTTTGCCAACCGTAGTGGTTGGGGCAAGGATAGTATCTTGTTGTGAAACCTATATTTGCTTTAGATAAAGCAATCAAAGCTCTCGTAAGAAAACGTGAATATCTTCATTGGGCTCAAGTTTAAGCTTCTTACGCAAACGGTAGCGTGCCATTTTAGCACTTGCAGTGGATATCCCTCTGTTTGTAGCTACTTCCTTGTTCGTCATATTTAGGCGAATCATACCTGCTAAGGCCAAGTCGGTAGAAGTAAGTTTTGGAAAGGCCGCTCTAAGTTTTTGGCGGAACTCGTGGTTTACCAAGTCTATGTTTTCCTGAACGACTTCTAAGTGCTCGTTTAGCTTTCCGTGTTCCTGGTTGAAGTGAATCAGTTCTTCTAGCTGGGGGCGAAGATGAGCTGGTAGTTGCTTTTTTAGCGCGTTCAGCCGTTCAGAGAGTTCGCGCGAGAACTTGTTTTTGCGCTCTATATCAAGGGCGAAATCAGTAAGATCTTCTTGCTGGTTTTCCAGTTTACTGTTGAGTTGGCCGGAGGCTAAGCGTTCATTGGCCAACTCGGAGGCAATGAGTTTCTTTTGTGTATCGCGGTAGCGCGCATCCTTACGCCAGTACCAAAAAATGAGAAACGCAAAAACCAGGCTAGAAATCAGCCCGGTAGCAATCATGACTAATCGTTGACCTCGTACTAATGCTTTTTGCTCTAGCGCAAGAATCTTTTGCTCACTGGCCTCTAAAGCGAGTCGTTCACGCGCTGTTTCATGTTCTACTTCCAGTTCTGCGATCCGGTTTAACGTACTTTCATTAAGGACGCTCGCCTGAACATTGTGGTATTCCTGAAAGTACTCGAGGGCTTTTTTATAGTCGCCCCGCATTTGGTAACCATCAGATATGTCTAGCAAGGTTACATAGGTAATCGCGTCCTGCTCCAACAACCGAGAATAATACAGAGAAGAATCATAATAGACCAAGGCTTTGTCAAAATCACCTAGTTGCTGGAAAGTGTAGGCCAAGTTGCCATAGACCGGAGCGAACTGAAAAGTATCCTGTTCTGCAAGAATAGTTTCCAAGCTCTGCTTGTTGTAAGGTAAACTCTTTTTAGGCTCCCCTTCTAGGGCATAAATGACACCAAGGTTCCGGTCAACTGATAATAGATCACGGGGCGTTCCGTACTTCGCCATGGTAACCCTAGTCGATAAAAGTTGTTGTCGCGCAGCTTCCAACTCTTCAAGGGCATAATAGTTGAGGGCAATGTTGATCTCTACATAGCAGGCTTGAAGTGTATCCCCTAATGCCTTATACTTCTCTACCAAGGCCTCAAAAGTGCTTATTGCGCTATCGTGCTTACCTGTGCGAAAGTTTATGTTGCCGATCCTTAACTCAACATGTGCGCTGCGTTCGACATCGCAAATTCGCCTGCTTATCGCAGCGGCTTCTACACAAAGTTCCATCGCATGGCTATAGTTGCCTAATTGAATATCATAAGAACTCATCCAAAGAAGAAGGTCAATAAGCAACTCCGGATTTCCCTCCTCGCGTACAAGGGGGAGAAGATCATTTGCTTCTGAAAGATCATCTGCCGAAAAGTTCTCTTCCTGTAGCGCCGCAACACGGCTACTAAGCGTACCCTCCCCTGGCTGAGACATCGCCGGAGTACTGAAGAAAAATGACAGAAAGCCTAAAAAAATAAATAAGAACCTCACTAGAATGTATGTATGATGATTTTGAGACAATATTAAAAGAAAAGAAGCGCAAACGCTGTCCAAAAGACATCCTTACACGACCTGTAGCCCTACAGTAGCCCCTAAAACAGTAGTTTGGTAGCCCTAAAATTAGTAACTTCGTAAGGTATCCCGTACTAAATAACCGATCTTTACAGTAGATAAAGTTGATGGGCTTCAGAGCCTTCACCAAAGTAATTTGTTGTTTAAGTGTCTCTTTAAAAGTGTTGTTTGTAAAATTTCCAAGCGGCTCCGAAAATTCGGAGCCGCTTCTTTATTGTACGAACGATCAAATTAAGGGGCTTAAGTTTTGGCGAGAGCACCGTGGAGCAGTGAATTCCGACTTCAAGGCTGCCGTCCCAGAATAAGCCTGATCTGGCCCATGTGGTTGGCTTGGTGCTCCATCACGTGGTACCAAGCCCAGTGGTTATTCATACTGCGAGAGCCCTCCGCTCGGGCACTGAACCATTTATCGTCTTTGGTTTTTAGTTGGCGGAGGGTTTCGGCTCGCACTTCGTCCCAGAGGTCGAGGTAGAAACGGATGGGCTTACCGGCCAGTTTTTCGCGGGCGGGCGCGCCGAGGTCTAGAGCTAATTCCCAGTGAGCGTCTTCAGGCAAAAAGCCCGTGCCTTCAAAAGTATAGCGTTGGTAGTACCTCTCGGTGGCAGCGAGGTGGTAGATCATCGCGCCGATGCGGTTGGCCTTCTCGTCGAGCAGAAAGTCGGTTTCTTCTACGCTGAGGTTGGCTACGCTGCGGGTAACGCGGCTTTTGAGGTCTTCTAGCATAGATACGACTGCGCCAACTTGAGGCGTGTAGCCTTTCGGCACTTCTATTTTTTGGGCGCGGGCGCTGGTGCAGTGGAGGGTTAGGAGGAGCAGAGGGAGGAGGTAACGCATGGTAGTGAGTTTTTAAAATTGAGAACAAACCTCAATGTACTACAAATGTAATACTTCTCAAGGCATTAACTGTTTTAAGAGCCATTAGTGTGCCAAACAACGAAAGGTGATGCCGTTTCGGGCACCACCTTTCTAAGGGTTAAAACTTGCAAGTGAAGGTTTACTGCTTCACTACTTTTTGGGTCACAACGGAGTTGGCGGTAGTAACCACTAAGCTGTAAACACCAGCGGGGAGCTTGGCCGTAGAAATCTGGGTGGTGTTGCCAGCAGACTTCCATACCAAGGCGCCGTTTGCATTGTACATACCGATGGACTGTACTTCCTCTGCGTCAACAACACTGACGTTCAGTACGTCACCAACGGGGTTCGGGAACAGGCCAACGCTATTAGCGCTATTGCTCCAGAAGGAAGACACCAATTCGCTCAACTCAAAGCTACCGTCGTAGTCCATCTGCTTGAGGCGGTAGTAGTTTAGGCCGTTAGCTGGGCTTTCGTCCATGAACTGGTAGGCCTGACCAGAAGTGGTAGAACCGTTGCCAGCAACGGAGCCGATGGTCGTCCAGTTAGCAGCGTCGGTGCTGCGCTGAACGTCAAAACGCTCGTTGTCTGTTTCGCTAGCTGTTGCCCACGCGATACGGTGACCGGCCTTAGACTTATCGATAGTAAGGGAGGCCAGTTCAACGGGGAGGTTTGCGGTGATTTTAATTACTACATCGGTTACTGGACCAACTTCTAGATCGTCAACATCCCAGTAAAGTACATCGTAGACAAGGTCAGGGTTAGAGCTTGTTACTGAAGCGAACTGCCCGGTAACCGTACCGCTGCCGTTCACGATTCTGAACTGATCACCGATTTCAGGTACGTAGCTTCCCCAATCAAGGTAAGCATTAGCATTACTGATGATGATGCTGGATCCGTCTGGCTTATCGATTCGGTCGTATTCAGTTACAGCCGTCTTTCCAGTGATTTCAAAATTAGTAGTGGAGGTGCCAAAGTCAACACCGGTGCCTCTTACTTCCAGTTCGCCTGGGCTAGCGCCCGGCTCGAATACAGCGTTGGCCGTGTTGATGAAGCTACCGCCCTTCAGTTCAATATCGTCAGAGCCGTTACCAACGAAGAGCAGTTTACCGTCGTTATTAACCGTACCGCCGTCAATTTGGAGTCCGTCTTTATCTGCTGCAGGGTCAGTAACTGTAAGAACACCTCCGTTCAGGTTGTTGAACGTGGAAGTGCCTTCTAATTCAAAAGCATCAACAACAGGGGAGTTGATGTTGAGAATACCAGAATTGGTCAACGTAGAGGTTGATAGCATTTCGATACCATCTCTCTGTGCGGAGGTTACACTAAGCGTACCACTGTTTATCAGTGTAGAGTTATCTCTTGTTTCAATACCGTCTCCACCAGCTCCAGTGATAGAGAGTGTACCACTGTTGTTCAGCATAGCATCGTTCTTCGTTTCAATACCATCAACAACAGCTCCCGAAATTGTTACTGTACCAGCATTATTAAAACTAGAACCAGATTGTGTTTCAATACCCTGTGTAGAAGGGGTAGTAATCGTAAGCGTGCCGGAGGCCATGTTATCAAAAACACCACTGTCTACGGTCCGTGTACCAGAACTGGTACCTCCAGTAACGCTGATCGTTCCTTCATTGGTCAGTGTGGCGGGGGTAGCCCTGTTGTTGGCGTCTACGTAGAGGGCGTAGTCACCAGCATTGGTAATCGAAATGTCACCGGAGGAGGTATTGGTGAACTGGCTTTCGTCGGTAACATAAAGTGCCCAGCGCAAGGTGTTCGCGATGGTCATGTCTCCGGAGTTGGTGAAGGTGCCGTCTTCATCCAGCGAGATGTTACCATCAATACCACCGGAGATGCTAATGTCACCTCCATTGCTGTTCGTGAAGCTACAGTTTCCTGCTACATGGATTGAATAGTCTTTAGCATCGGTAATGTTGATCATACCTCCTGAAAGGTTGGTAAATGTACTCGCATCAGCGACATGAATGCCATCGTCTCCCTCGGAAGCACCCGTTGCACTGATGGTAAGTGAAGAGGAGTTGTTGAAAGTGCCACCGTCGTTAACGTAAACGCCTTGGTCTCCTGTTGTTACGGTGATGCTAATGGAACCGTTGTTGTTAACCGTTCCAAGTAGCATGTTAGAGTCGTCGATATTAAGGTAGTCACTCTCGTTATCGTCTTGACCGACAGCACTAATGGTAACGGTGCCGTTGTTGGTGAAGGTACCCCCAGCGGTGCAGAGACCGTGATGACCTACTCCTGAGATCGTAATAGTTCCGTTGTTGATGAAGTCTTTTTTGACCATGATACCGTCAGCCTGATCTCCGGAGAGGTTGGACACGTTAATAGTGCCTTCGTTGGTAATGTCTGCAGAGGGCGTTGTTTCAATTCCGTCGTCATCGCCGGCATAACCGGAAACATTGAGGGTAGAACCGGTCGAAATGGTGAGCGAGCCATTGCTACCGACCTTCACCCGCTGAACGGTTGCGGTTCCGGTGAGGACAACAGCGTCGTCTTCAATAAGTACATTGTCACTAGCTGCTGGTACTACGCCAGTGTCCCAGTTGCCGGGGGTCTCCCATTTGAGGTCACCTGAACCATTGTTCCAGGTTATCGTAGGCGCAGCGTCCTGTGCCTGAAGCTGGCAAAGGCAGAGTAAGAAAAGAGAAGAAAGTAATATTTTTTGCATGGTAATTTTTTGTGTCTAAAAATGAATGATGCACAACCCGTCACAAAACAAAATTTTCACATCATAAATCGCAGGTCATACAAAGATAAAGCTAATTGGTCAACCAAATGGCCAATTTTACCTTACTTTTGAACTTCTTTCCACAAATTGAGTAAAAAAGGCGACGATTTAGGCAAATAGGGACATAAAATACTGCCAAGAATGCCCATCGGAACATTTTAAGGAGCTCTTGAGCACTACAAAGTGCTGGTTTTCAACGCCAGACTGGTGGGTTGTAACAAACGCACGAACCCTGCACCCGCGCGCGCGCCCAAAAAAAAACCTCAAAGAAAAACCCAAGCCCCTCCCCGGTGGTTACTCCACAGATGTCCTTACCCAACCCCGCCGAACAACTCCTGCAACGCTACGCCGATAGCCCCCGCATCGCCGAGATCGCTCGCCTGTGCCGAGGAGCCGTCCTTGTTGAGGGGGAGAACCCGGGGCCTGCGCCCCGCATCCAAGTCAAGGGCCTGGCTGGTGCGCTAGAAAGCTTCCTAATCGCCGCCAGCTACCGCCACGCCGGAGGGCATTATCTAGTAGTGGCGACGGATAAAGAGGAGGCCGCCTACATCCAGAACACCATATCCGAACTGTTGCCCAAAAAGCAAGTCCGGCTACTGCCCGACAGCTTCCGCAGGCCGCTCTACTTCGAGGTACTGGACCCAACGAACACCCTACTCCGTACCGAGACGATCAACTACCTCACCCATTCCAAGTCTAAGGGCGAAATCGTGGTTACCTACCCCGAAGCCCTCTTCGAGCAGGTCGTTGCACCGCGCGAACTCACCAAGAGCCGCATCGAACTCACCAAAGGCGAAGACCTAGACGTAGATACCATCATCACCGTTTTGGTTGAGTACGGTTTCAAACGCCAAGAGTTCGTCTACGAGCCGGGGCAGTTCAGCATCCGGGGAGGCATCATCGACATCTTCAGCTACGGCAACGAATACCCCTACCGGGTGGAGCTGTTCGACGAGGAGATCGAATCCATCCGCACCTTCGACCCGCTGGAGCAACGCTCCGTAGACCAGGTGGAGTACGTCAGCATCATCCCCAACATCAATACCAAGTTTGAGCGGGAGCAAAAAACGAGCATCTTCGAGGTGCTGCCGCCGAACACCAACATCTGGATGCGCGACTTCCAGCTATTGATGGACAAGCTGAACGAGGCATTCACTAAGGCCAATGAATTTGGTCAGCAACTGACCCTGATCGAAGACAAGGAACTCGCGGCCATCTTCCGCGACCGCGCCTTCATCCGCCCCGGCGAGGTGTTGGAAGACGTGAAGGAGAAGCCGTTGGTGTTCTTCACCAACTACAAACAGAGCCTCCCGATTGACCACACGATCGACTGCCGCGCCAAGCCGCAACCAAGCTTCAACAAAAATTTCGATCTCCTGATCCGGAACCTGTTAGAGAATACCTCCGGCGGGCTCACCAACCTGGTTTTCGCGGGCAACCCGAAGCAGATCGAGCGGTTTTATGCCATCTTTCAGGACCTGAACGCGGGCGTGCGGTGGGAACCCATCCCGACGGCCATCCACGCGGGCTTCATCGACCCCGAGATGCAGTTGGCCTGCTACACCGACCACCAAATCTTTGAGCGTTACCACCGCTACCGCCTCAAGAAAGGCTTTACGAAAGACAAGGCCCTCAGCCTACGGATGCTCCGCGACCTCCAAACCGGCGACCTCGTTGTTCACCTAGACCACGGCGTGGGCCGTTTCTCCGGCCTAGAAAAAATCACTGTTGGCGGGCGCGAGCAAGAGTCGGTTAGGTTGGTGTATAAGAACAACGACATTCTTTACGTCGGCATCAATAGTCTCCACAAACTGAGCAAGTACTCGGGCAAAGACGGTGCCCTGCCCCGCCTAGACAAGATCGGCGGCGATGCGTGGAAGAACATGAAGACGCGGACGAAGAAGAAGATGAAGGACATGGCCGGAGAGCTCATCAAGCTCTACGCCAAACGCATGGCCACCCCCGGCCACGCCTTCCCGCCCGACGGCCATCTACAAAACGAACTAGAAGCCAGCTTCATCTACGAAGACACCCCCGACCAGCTCTCGGCCACCAACGCCGTGAAGCAAGACATGATGAAGCCCAACCCAATGGACCGGCTGATCTGCGGCGATGTGGGCTTTGGCAAAACGGAGATCGCCCTGCGGGCGGCCTTCAAGGCCGCCGCCGACGGCAAACAGGTCGCCGTGCTCGTCCCGACCACCATCCTCGCCCTCCAACACTTCCGCGTCTTCAAGGAACGGCTTGAGCCCTTCGGGATGACGGTAGACTACGTCAACCGCTTCCGCTCAGCGAAGGAGAAGACGGCAATCTATAAAAGGCTGGAATCTGGAGAGATTGACCTCCTGATCGGTACCCACGCCATCCTGAGCAATAAGGTGAAATTCAAAGACCTCGGCCTATTGGTGATCGACGAAGAGCAGAAGTTTGGCGTGAAGGCGAAGGAGAAGCTCCGCGCTATCCAGGTCAACGTAGATACCCTGACGCTGACGGCAACACCGATACCCCGCACGATGCAGTTCAGCCTCATGAACGCCCGAGACATGAGCGTGCTGCGCACCGCGCCGCCCAACCGCCAACCGATCCACACCGAGGTGCGGCAGTTCAACGAGGAAGTCATCAAGGAATCCATCGAGAACGAAGTCTTTCGGGGCGGGCAGGCTTTCCTCGTCCATAACCGAGTGAAGAGCCTCGACGACATGGTGGTGATGATGCGCAAGCTCTGCCCCGATGTGCAATTCGCTAAAGCCCATGGCCAGATGGACCCCAAGCTGCTGGAACAAACTTTGCTGGACTTCATCGATCGGAAGTACGACGTGCTGATCTGTACCAACATCATCGAGACGGGGCTAGACATCTCGAACGCCAACACCATCATCATCAACAACGCCCACCAGTTTGGCTTGTCGGATCTGCACCAGCTCCGGGGTAGGGTAGGGCGCTCCAATAAAAAAGCGTTCTGCTACCTGATTGCGCCGCCAATTTCGGTGCTCACGCCCGAGGCGCGCAAGCGCCTCCGGACGTTGGAAGAATACAGCGACCTCGGCTCCGGCTTCAACATCGCGATGAAAGACTTGGACATCCGGGGCGCGGGTAACCTGCTGGGCGGGGAGCAGTCGGGCTTCATCTCCGACATGGGCTACCAGACCTACCAACGGATTCTGGAAGAAGCCGTCCGAGAGTTGAAGCAGGGCGAATTCAAAGATGTCTTCGCGGAGCAGCTCAAGGACGTGTCGGACTTCGTCCGGGAGGTAAACATCGAGACAGATACGGAAATGCTCATCCCGACGCTTTACGTGGAGAGCACCGCCGAGCGGCTGCGCCTCTACCAGCAGCTCGATAGCCTAGAAACAGAAGATGAACTGGCCAACTTCGCCGCAGGCTTGGTGGATCGTTTTGGCAAGATTCCGCCGGAGGTGGATGAGTTGTTTGATGGGTTGCGGCTGCGGTGGCTGTGCCGCCGCTTGGGCTTCGATCGGCTCCTGCTGAAGAACAATAAGCTGATGCTGTTTTTTGTCGAAAACCCGCAGTCTTTGTACTACGAGTCTGATGGGTTCACGGCGCTGTCTGGTTTGATTGCGAGCGAAGGCGCGCTGCGCGGGTTGCGGCTGAAGCACCGCACGACCCCTCAGCGGCTGCTTTTGATTAAAGATAATGTGAAGTCGATGGCGCAAGCACAGGATTTGCTGGAAAGCTTGGCGACTAAGATGGAGGGTTTGGTGGCGGAGATTCGGGGGGAGGCTACGTTGGCGGGGTAGGGTTATTCTTCTTCTAAAGCATTCAAAACAGTATAATTACTACTCTTAACGTGCTTTATTCTTACCACTATTACGCATTTCTTCTCTTCATTTATGTTGTAGTAGACCTTATAAACTTTCTTGGCAATCACCCACCTTATTACAGCCACTAACTTATCACTCTGGTTTACGTAAACAGGATTTGCATGTGGCATTTTGGAGAGCCCGTCCACCTTATCCATTATAGCCAAGTAGGTATTCGTGGCAGTCTCTTTCGAGTACTGGTTGAGCAAGTACCGCAAAATTCCGTCGATATCTTCGGTCGCGAGTGGCCTAATTTCTACTGTGTAATTCCCAGCCATGCTTCCGTTTTTTTCTTGTAGTTTATAACAGAAGTACCGTCATCCAGTCCTTTTGCATCTATCGCAGACTGCATCTCTTCTTCAAATTTTTCGACTTCTACTGGTGTGCCGTCTGGTTCGCAAATCACCGTGAGTTCATTTTCTGACAACTGTTCCTCCGAGTAAGTACGCATCATCGAGTGTACCACTCTTAGAAACGACTTATCCAATCGTGCAACTACTGCTACGATCTCACTACGCATTTCCTCCTCGGTATACTGTTTCTTTTGTTCTGGCTGGCCCATAACTATTCTATTTGCTGATAAAGATAA
>CALEDI010000234.1 GCA_937949535.1 uncultured Lewinella sp.
GTTTTCACCAGGATTATGAAGTAGCCAGAAACTCAGCGGATATTACTGCTAAATTGGCTTCTCTATCACGTTATCGTATCCGAAAACAAGGTTGATCGGATTTCTTATGGATCTATAAACATTGCAGTATCAATTAGTTTATTTAAAGAAAATTTTAAATGAGTAAGAAAACACCCCTATCTTCACACTTCCGACGCACACCGCAGACTAAACCCATCCAGTCATGCGAACCCTCATCACGTCGTACCCCCTCCTAATTTTCCTCGCCGCCCTAGTCGCCCTCCTCTACCCGAGCTGCGAACCCGTAGATCCCGTTGTCGATGAACTCCCCCTCTCCGCCACCATCACCCTCGACTTCTCCGACCCCAACACCAGAGGCGTCGACGCTGGCGGCTTCCGCTACTTATACGAAGGCGAATCTTACTCAGCCACCTACCACGCCTGGGAAACTTGGTCCTGCTCCACCAGCCCCGACTTCTTCGCCGCCTGGGACGACACCTCCCTAACCGTCTGGCTAGCCCACTGCCCCGCTACAACACCTCCCCCTTTGGGGGTTGGGGGGCTTTCCGTCACCGCCCAGACTCGCGACGGCGCTCCCCTACCCATAGAATCCTGGACGCCCGTAGCCGGCGCCCACGAACCCACCTACCAGCTAACCCTCCACCCCGAAAACTACACCGACATCCAAAACGGGGCAACCACCATCAATCTGAGTTTCACCTATAACTAATCAAGTACGGATGGGGCTTGCCCCCCTTTCTTCCTTTAACCCCTTTCCCCTTACTCTCCCCGATCCCTACGCCGCAGACCAACCAAAAATCCAAAGTCATGCGCAACCTCCCTTTGCTCTTCATCCTCCTACTTTGCACCTGCGGCCCCGCCACCAGCTGCCAAGCCCAGACACCCGACACCCTGATCACCGTAACCAAACTCCCCTACCCCGAAGCCAGAATCTTCCCCACAGCGCCCAGCCCCGGAGGGGCGTCTAGCGTAGCGAGGGGTGAAGGCCAGGACCGCAGGTCCGGCCGCAACCCCTCGTTTTCGTTACCGCCCCAAGATTACAAATCCTGCATCCAAAACCGCCACGCCCGCCTCCTCCAAGCCAACCTAACAACCCTCCAAGAATCAAAAAAAGGAGCATGGCTCAAATACCTCCCTTCCGTAAGCTTCTCATCCGGCCTCAGTTCCTCCTTTGGGGGCGGAGGGGGCCTTGGGGGCGGAGGAGGCCTCTCCATCGGCCTAAACTCCTCCCTAATCTACACCGCCCACCGCGACAAACAGCAACGCGCCGCCACCCGTGAAGCCATCATCAAGCGCGCACAGCTCCAACAAGACCAAGAAATAGCAAAACTCCACCGCCTCCAACAACGCCTCCAAATAGAAACCGACAAACTCAACCTCCACAACGGCGTCGCCGATATCGACCGCCAGCTCTTCACCCTATACCAAAAACAATACGACAACCACGACATCACCCCAGAAGAATACCTCCTCAAACGAAAAGCCTTCCTCCTCCAAGAGCTCCGAAACCAAAACCAGATAACCCGCATCGAGGCCCTACAATTCGAGATCGAAGACCTCGCCGGTTGCCTAACTTTTCCGACCCAAAACAAGCAGCCTACTCCTCTTTCAGAGACACTTGAACCAACCCGAAAATAGACCGCCAAAACACCCGCCTTCTATTGTTTGGCAAGCCAGTTAAACGGGGCCACACCTCCCTCAACTAAAGCCAAAGGAGAAAACAATATTTGCTTTTTAAATACTTTGTATATACATTGCAAATAATTAAGTGCTTACACTAGAGCTTTCCATAGCCCTGGAAGCAGCACAATTATCCGATTTATCTCTGCCCGTCAGAGACACCAATACACCATTCCATGCCAACCGCCTTAAACAGCGGACACCAGGCCCTGCCGCCTAGTGTCCCTACCCATCCTATCCTCAATCCTGATGTATTCTCATCTACTCCCCCTTTGGGGGCTGGGGGGCTTTTGGGGGCTGGGGACCCTTTGGCGGTCGAGAAGCCTTCCGACCCCGAGGGGCCTAGAGCTAAGCGCCTCCCCCATTTCTACGGTCTCGACTATTTCCACGACCGCCTCAAAGCCCTCGGCCTCTCCAAAGACAACGCCATCGACTACGGCCTCGATGTCGACGCCCAGGGCAACATCCTCCAACTCGTTCGCCGCTTCGACGGCTCCTTCATCAAGTTTATCCCCCGAAAGTTCCGCAAAAAGGTCGACCGCATCCTGAGCCACCGCTCCACCTACCAGCCCCACCTCGAAATGTACAACCGGCTGCTCGCCGTTACCCGCTTTCACCCAGATTACCTAAAGGCAAACCCCGAACGCTCCAAATACGGAAACCAGTTCGGCGAAAAAGTACGACCCCTTCCCGCTCCCCTGGCCATCAAGGCGTACAACAATAATACTACCGGTGGACTCATCACCTTCATCGAAGGCTACTTCAAATCCATCGCCCTCGACCGCGCCGGCATCGAATCCGTAGCCTTCACCGGCATCACCGTCTACCGCATCACGCCCGGACTCCGCGAATACCTCCTCCGCCGCCGCCCCAGCCGCATCTTCATCATGTATGATAATGATGCCCTCGATGTCTCCAAACTCTCCACAAAATCCCCAGCTGATCCGGTACGGGAGAGGCTTGCCTCCTCCCTATCTCCCCCTTTGGGGGCTGGGGGGCTTTCCTCCCGTCGAAACGAAGACTTCGCCAACTCCGCCCGCAAATTCGCCACCGCCCTATTCTCCCTCTTCTCTTCCGTAGATCACACTTGCGAAATCGTCTTCGTAATGGGCAAGCCTGCTCCCCCTTTGGGGGCCGGGGGGCCTCCTTTGGGCGCAGACGCAGGTGCAGTAAAAGGTTTTTCAAAAGGCAGTCATCAAACAACTCCCCCTTTGGGGGCCGGGGGCCCTTTGGGCGCAGGAGGGCCTCCTTTGGGCGCGGGCGCAGGTGCAGTAAAAGGTTTTTCAAAAGGCAGTCATCAAACTGCTCCCCCTTTGGGGGCTGGGGGGCTAAAAGGCCTCGACGACCTAATCGAAGCCCACGGCTCCGGCCCCGTCACCAAAGACCTCCTGGAATTCAACTTCACTCCTACCTTCCGCGAATCCAAATTCTTCGCCGGCTTCACCCTAGCCAAATCCACCTGCAACCGCAAACTCAACCGCCTCTTCCTCGGCGAAAACTACCGCCACTGGATCGAACGCCTTTCCGCAAAACCTTCTCCCAAAATCCAATCAAACTCCGTACGAGAGGGGCTTGCCTCCTCCCTCCCTTCTCCCCCTTTGGGGGCTGGGGGGCTTCCTTTCGGGCCGGGGGGGACTTTCACCTACCGCAGCGCCCTCTACCAACCCATCTCCACCGGCAACCTCTACGACGAAACCATAACCTACCAGCTAAACACCGACCCCTTCGCCGTCGACGTACCAACCGATCATCTCGTCATCAAAAACTACATCACAGACCAAAGCCAGGCACTACACCGCCTCATCAAAGACAAGAACCGCCTGGCCATACTCGCGCCTACCGGCTCCGGAAAAACAACTGCCCTCATCAATTTCGCCAAACAGCAAAAAACACGCATGGTCATCGCCATGCCCACCATCAACCTCGCAGAGCAAACCGCCCGAGGAACCCGTGGCTTCGTCCTCACCGGCGAGCGCAACACCGCCAAGATCAGAGCAGCCAACGACAAGAACCTAATCATCTGCACCTACGATACCCTCCACCAAGTCCCAGACCTCTGGCGCCGAATCCTAGTCATCGATGAAGCCCACAACCTCATCAATCAGTACGGTCAGGTTTACAACGGATTCAACCCCTTCCGCGCAGAAACCCTACGCAATTGCGTCCGCTCTTTCCCCGAAGCTCAAAAAACCATCCTCCTCTCCGGCACCATGCCTCCCCTACTCTGCCACGCTTTCAACTTCCACCTCGTCACCTTCCGCAGACTAGAAGACCCAACCGTCCGAGTCTTCGACATCGAAGCAGAAGGCTACAACAACGCCGCACTCGCCAAATGCCTAATCACCCGCCTCGCCGAAGTGTTCCCCCCACGAGCGCAGCGAGCTACCATGTCTCCCCTCTCCTTCGGAGAGGGGCCGGGGGAGAGGTTACACGTAGTCTTCTGGAACAACACCGACCAAATCACCCGCCTAACCCAAACCCTCGTCGAGCTCAACCTCCTGGCCGAAGACGAAATAGCCATCATCTCCCGCACCCACTACAACGCCGGAAAGTCTCCGGACCTCGACGACATCATCCGCGACCAAAAGATCAACCCCAGAATCAAGCTCCTACTCTGTACCTGCCTCATTAGCGAAGGGGTCAACATCAAGAACACCAACGTCGGCCGCATCTACACCGTCGGTCTACGCTGCGAAGACACCTTTCGCCAGTTCATCGCCCGCTTCCGGAAACTCAAAACCGTCAACGTATTCTCCATCCTCGAAGCCGAACGAGACCTGCGCCCAGAGTTCTTCCAGTCCGCCAAAATCGAACTCCTAGAAAACCTTGAACGTGCCGAACTGCAGGCCAACCACCTCCGTCGTCGCAAGCAAGCTTACCAGTCCGATTACAACGAAGCCGAAATCCCATTCCTCGATCAAATCGAAGAACAAAACAGAAGTAACTACTCCCCCTCTGGGGGCCGGGGGGCTTATCAAAACCAACTCCTAAACCTCGTTTATCAAAACGGCGACTGGTACGCCGATCCTCTCCACGTACTCGCCGCCATCCACGGCCGCAAGCTGGCCACCAGCAACAACTGCTATTTCTATACCCGCCTTCGCGCCAACAACTTCAGCGTATTCCGGGTAAAAAACATCCCTACCGACGAACTCGTCGAGGAGACCATCAACACCCAGTATGAAGTAGCCAAAGCAATTAGAAAGGATTTTCGCAAAAAACTGCTAGAAGACCTCATTGCTACCCCCAAGGATCCTATCAACGCCCTATACCTACACTACCAAGAGAAAGACAACCGCCACGGACTACACAGCCTCCGAACCCTAGCGCCCGATCTCCTCGACAACTGCGACGGCGCAACCGGTGCTCAGTACCTCGGACAACACCGACGGCACCTCGACGACTACGCCAAACGCCGCATCCTCCGGTTCGCAAAACTACACGCCCTCGGTGTCCAAGACAAAGCCCCCTTCCTTTCCCTATCCATCGCCGATTTCAACCACGAATACCAAGCCGCTCTTTTCCATTTCGAGCAGCTCGTAGCCGACGACCCGGAACTCCGAAAACAGATGCTCCCCGCGCACAAAGAAGAAGTCCGCATCAAGCAAAAGATCGTCTCCACCCTCACGAGCGTAGCGAGCATCCACGTCTCCCCTCCCCCGAGGAGAGGGGCCGGGGGAGAGGGCTACGAGCAAAGCCCTCCGCTATCCGGAGAAGCCCTCCTCCAAAAAATAGTACCCCTCCTCTCCGTACCCCGGCCCAGCCATCTCCCTCCACCTCCAGTTCCGAAACATCGTAAAGTAAAAGCCCCTAACTCCCCCTTTGGGGCTCGGGGGGCTTCCTTTGGGCGCAGGAGGACATTCGACATCCTAGGCCTCACCCCCGCAAAAGCCATCAACCTCCTCCGACGCATCATGCACACTACCATCACTGGCGATGGCCGCTACCGCACCATCACCATCGGCTCCCCTTTCTCAAAAGCCAGCCCCCCTACCCTAGCTACCGCAGCCTGCAGTTTACTTAAGGCTCCCGTTAAAGTGCTCAAAATCCTCGACGCTTAATGCTAATGGCTCTTCTCCCCCTTGGGGGGCTGCAATTCTCAATTCACGTACAGCTATATAAGACATCGCGTACTTGAAACTTAACCCAAAAAGTACGGGATGGACTTGCTCCATCCTCTTCTCGGCAACCCGCCGATTAACCCTCAAAACTACTACCCCATGCCTACCTCTACCCCACCCCCATCATGGTCGCGTAGCGACTCCCCCATAATGATCTCCTCGGACGAAGTCCGGGGCCTCCCCCACCCTGGTCGCATAGCGCCTCCCCCTTAATGATCACCTCGGACACCGTCCGGGGCATACCCCACCCTGGTCGCATAGCGACTCCCCCTTAATGATCTCCTCGGACACCGTCCGGGGCATACCCCACCATGGTCGCGTAGCGACTCCCCCTTAATGATCTCCTCGGACACCGTCCGGGGCATACCCCTCCCTCACCATGGTCGCGTAGCGACTCTCCCTTAATGATCTCCTCGGACACCGTCCGGGGCATACCCCTCCCTCACCATGGTCGCGTAGCGACTCTCCCTTAATGATAACCTCGGACGAAGTCCGGGGCATACCCCTAACTCATGCCTACCTCATCCTGGTCGCGTAGCGACTCCCCCTCAATGATTACCTCGGACACCGTCCGGGGCCTGCTCCTCCTAATCATACTCTGCACCTGCGGCCCCGCCCGCTTATCCGCCCAACGCGCCCCCCAACCCAATACGCCCCAAATCGGCAAAATCTTCACCGGAAACGAAGCCCCCCTCTGCTTCGACACACAACTCAACCAGCACAAAGCCGTCGAAGCCTACCCCATCCTCCAGTTCCTCGGCGCTCGCTGCGCCGAAATCACCAACATCCCCCCTTCCGGGGCTAGGGGACTTTTCCGTTACAAAGAAGTCCATCAACACTACCCCGAGTACCAGCGCCTCCCCTTCGATGTCTACTTCCAACCCAAAGGCGAGCCCCTCGAAGAACTCTACTACATCAACACCGGCAGTGCCGCCTACCACATCACCCTCCTGATGCGCTACGAGGGCACCTACTACGTCGTCATCCGCGACCAAGTCAAACCCGCCGTACTCATCGTCAATTCCATCACCCTCGAAGCCGAATTCCGACTTTGCTGCGCCCTCACCGAATCCATCATCCCCAAATACCTCCACCGAAAATAGCACAAAGCGGCCAGCGCTGCCAACAGCCGCAGCCACAAGCAATGCGAGCATCCTCCCCTTCACTCCCCCTTTGGGTTCGG
>CALEDI010000235.1 GCA_937949535.1 uncultured Lewinella sp.
TTGAAAACCTTCGTAACCGTAGCGGAGGGTTAGCCGACGGATAAAGTCGTACGCTTCCGTATCATCAACCGGCAAGGGGCTGCCTTGGGCAAAGAGGAATAGAGAAAAGACAGAGAGGAGAAGGGAGAGAAAGAGATTACGGACTAACATAGGCCGAAGGTACGAGGTTTATGGGATGAGTACCGGATTAGCGGCACCCCAAAACCAAAGCCCCGCAAGCAGAATAAAATATCTTACCCCAAAAACCAGTTTTTCAAGTCCTCCCCAACCAAGCTTGAATCCTGACGATGACAAACAACTTCTTCCGTTCCTTCTACCTGCTCTTACCAGTTCTGTTCTGCCTGCCGCTCAGCGGCCAGACCTACGAACGCTCCTTTGGCCTAGAGCTGGCCCCCCACAACAGCGGCAACCGCATCTCTTCCGGCGGCGGTCTTGGCCAACTGGCACTGGAAAGACAAGACAGCATAGAAAGTGGTCTCGGCGGCTACACCATCGGCCTCCTCTTCGAGAGCCGGGCCGATAAAGTGGGCTTCACTACCGGCCTGCGCTACCTCAAAACCGGCTACGAGGTCATTGAAAACGGGCTAGACGGGCCTACCTCCGGCCGAGACACCTACGAAAAGGTAACGGCCAGCTATCTCGAACTACCTTTTGAAATAAACTTTCACCAAGACATCACCGAAAAAAACCGCGCACTCTTCATGCTCGGCATCGCCGCCAACCTACACCTAGATACCAAAACGGAACAGTCCTCCCGCATCGACGGCGTCGAACAAGGAACCGTCGTAGTACCCGACGACCCCGAGCGCGCCTTAAGGCCCGTCATCCTATCCCTCAATACCGGCATCGGCTTCGACCGAAAACTAGGCGAAAACTGGGCCTTACGCATACAGCCCTATTTTCGGTTTTTCCTCCAAGGAAACCTCAACGCCAACTTCGACCAACTGAACCGTAATTATTACCAGACTGGTGTACGAGTGGCGGTGCGGAGAGTGTTTTTATAGTAATGTAGTAATGTAGTCGCTACCGCACTACACTACTAAATAAGATCATCATCCTCTTCCACCACCTTGCGCGGCTTACGCCCGGGCTTCTTGCGCTTCTTTTCCACTTTGCGCGGCGGGGGCGGGGGCTTTTTGATTTTAGAGACAATTTTATTCGGTCCTTCGCGGCGCTCAATGGCGCGGCGGGCAATGTCTTGCGCCGTGATGTCTAATTGGCCACTGGCTTCTAGGCGCATTCCTTCTAACGACTTGATCGTGGTGGGCACTGCGTCTAGGCGGGGCTTATCAATCAGCTTGCCGGTTACGCTACAAATTCCGTAGACCTTATTCTTTATCCGGAGCATTGCATTTTGCAGGTCCTGAATATGATCGCGCTTGCGCAATACTTGCTCCTTTAGCAGTTCCAAGCGGCTCACAGAGCTGCTGTCTTCTCCCATATCGGCGCCGAAGCCTTCAGACATGGTGTCGTTTAGTTCCGTAACCTGGTCGCGGAGCATCTGGAGCTCCGTTTTTGCAAGTTGGTAATCTGATTTGATGCGCTCGCCAAATGTAGCAAGCTCTTTATCGCTATATCTTTCCATGGGTAACTTGGTGTATCAGCCCGGTAAAGGCGTTAGCAACGTTTTTGTACGTTCCCAACGTCCAATGATACATAAATTATTCAGTTATACAAAGTCTGGGGCTTAAGAGCTTAGTGAAAAATTCATGGTTCAAGCTCTTAGCCCTGTTGGTTCAAGACGTAATCTACGAGAAATTGTAACATTCTCCTTCACTACTTAAGAGTAACGACACGAACAACGAAAGTGTTCTGCTTTAATAAGGAATGCCGGACACCAATAGAACGCAAAAACTACCGTAATTTTGCCGCCGTGGGGCTCAACCCAAATTACCACTAAGGATGTTTAGTAGTAAGCATGGGTTCAAAACCCCAGCTGTTGTTGAAACCAACCATCAACTATTTTGTCTCTCCCGGTAGATCAACAGTGTTACACCGAAAAGACCAAAGAATCAAAAGATCAGAAAATGGCAATTTTTATTACCGACGATTGTATCAACTGCGGAGCCTGTGAACCCGAATGCCCCAACACCGCTATCTATGAAGGCGGCGTAGAATGGAAAATGGCCGAAGGAACTACCATCTCCGCCCCTTACACAATTGAAACCGGTGCCGTCATCGAACCCGACGCCGGGCAAGAACCCGTCAGCGATGAGTTCTACTATATCGTCCCCGATAAATGCACAGAGTGCGTAGGCTTCCACGAAGAGCCCCAATGCGCCGCCGTATGCCCCGTAGATTGCTGCGTACCTGACCCCGAACGGGAAGAAGAGCAAAGCGTTTTGGCCGCTCGGCAGGAAACACTACACGCTTAGTAAAGGAGTAAGGGGAGAAGGGAGTAAAGGGAGTAAAGGGAGAGTAAGGAAAAAAGGGAGGCAATCGGTCTATCTTTAAGTTTCAGTGGTGAGCAAGCGCAGCGCAGCGAATGGCACTAGCAGTAGCCCCTTACTCCCTTCCCCCCTTACTCCCTTATCCCTTACTCCCTTACCCCCTTACTAAGGTAAGTACCGAAACCTCCGGCAAAATCCCCACCCTACCGGGGTAGCCCAAGAAGCCGAGCCCTCGGTTGACGTACAAGTGCTGGTCGCCTTCGCGGTACAGGCCAGCCCATTGTTTGTAGAGGTACTTCGCGGGGCTCCATTTGAAGCCGGGGATTTCGATGCCAAACTGGAAGCCGTGCGTGTGCCCGCTCAGCGTAAGGTCGATGTCTGGGTAGTTGGGGCGGATCTTCGCGTCCCAGTGAGTAGGGTCGTGGCTGAGGAGGATTTTGCAGTCGCAGTCTTCCGTTCCGGCGGTGGCCTTCGGTAGGTCCGCTAGGCGGGGGAAGCGGAAGGCCGAGCCCCAGTTCTCGACGCCCATGAGCGCGATTTTGTGCCCGTTGATCTCGAAGATGCGGTTATCATCGCGCAGCAAATCCCAGCCGAGGGCGGCGTGGTGGCCGTAGAGGCGTTCCATATTGGCGGCGAGGGCGGTTTTTTCTTCTTCGCTGCCCTTGGGGTGGCCCCAGTCGTGGTAGGTTCCGTAGTCGTGGTTACCGAGGATGCTGAAGACGCCGTATTTGCCCTTCACCTCCTTGAAGATGTCGATAAACGGCACAATTTCATCCGCTTCGCTGTTCACGAGGTCTCCGGTGAAACAGACGACGTCTGCGTTTTCGGCGTTGATCATCTTCACGGCGTTCTTGAGCGGTTCGGAGCGGGTCCAGCTGCCCGAGTGCATGTCGGAAATCTGGACAATTTTGAAGCCTTCCAAGCCGGCGGGCAGATTTTTCACGGGTACTTCGGCCGCGAAGCGGCGGTAGCGGTAGGCATTACGAACGATGCCATAGGTAAGCGTTGCCAGCGGCACACCTCCGGCCACCAACGCGGCTTTGGCCATGAAACGCGAGCGGCTGGTATCACGATCCGTCACTGGGCTGATGCGGTTGGCCAACCAGGTCACGCCCCGCCGCAAGTCGTCGATGCCGAGCAGGAGCACAATGGGCAGTTTGCAAATCCAGACCAAGAACAAGCTGACCCGGACGATCATTTTGGCGTTCTTTCCCCACCCATCGGTTACCTCAAAAGCATTAAGGATTAGCAGCGTAAAAGCTAGTAGAGAAACGCCCCAAAACACCGCGTAACCGGCCCTGCGGGCCGTCGGTTTGTAGGGGCTCAGCCAACTGCGAACAGCCTGAAAAGCGTAAACATCGAGTGCCAGCAGAATGGCGATAAAAATCAGTAGGCGAGGGTCCATGGGTTGCATAACGCAACGAGCTGGGCATCGGTTCTCCGGAACACGGCCTTGCTTGCGTGGAGACCAATCTTTTCAACGTTCCTTGCACCTGCGGCCGCGCCGGAGTAAGGGGGGAAGGGAGTAAGGAGGGAAGGGAGTAAGGGAAGAAAGGATTGGCATACTCCCCCTTTGGGGGCTGGGGGGCCTTTGGGGGCCGGGGGGATCTTTGGGAGTAGAGGGGCTATCAACGCAACGAATCCAGCGCAAAATACCGGCGCGGGAAGTCATCGCCAGACAAAACGTAGGGTTTTACCCACTGCGAATCTCGGAAAACTTCGATGCGGTGCGTACCGCCGAGGGCATGGAGATGTAGCGTCGCGAAGTACTTTTCGCGGTCCATCACTTCGTCGAAATAGTCGGCATAAGCGGGCTGTCCGTTGGGCGCGGCCGCAGGTGCAACGAAGGTTTTCGAGAGCCGGGGAACCTCCGTTTGGGGTACGCGCCAAAGGAGCGAATCGTGGTAGCTAACCGTGATGCTGTCCACCTCGGCGGGCAAAACAGCCACCGCTGTTTTGCCCCGGTAAGTCTCGAACCGCAGCATCCGTTGCAACGGCCCGCTCGCGCTGCTTGGCAGCGCAAAGACATCGCCCGTGGCCTCTACCTGCACCACCGGCGGCCCACCCGCCGGAAACCGAAACGCCAACACCTCCCGCTGGCCCTCCGGGCCAACCAAAGCAACCTCTGCCCCCGCCTCCGGCGGGAAGTTACGCACCACCGAATCGGTCCGTAAATCGCCCAAGAGCTGAATCAGGTCTATTACCGCAAACGCCTCGCTGTGCAGCTCCAGCGCGTCTCGTTTCACCACCCACCTGTCCTCTTCGGAGCGGAAGATGCGGAAGCTCCGCCGGCCGTTGGCGGTGATGGTCAGTTCGCGGAGGGTCTCGGTATCGGTCAGGAGCAGGCGCTCCCGCAGGGGCGTATCCGTGACGGATTGCAGGTAGTGCCAGCCCGCGTAGGCCAGGGCGGCTAGGATTATTAGGGGGATTAGGGTGCGCATAGGCTAAAGATACTGCTGAGACAAGGCATGCCTTGTCTGTACGGGGCAGGAGGCATGCCTTGTCTGTACGGGTAGTTATTTTTTGCGTAAAAAGTCTTGCAGCTTCGTCATTGCCCTAGCGCGGTGGCTCATGCTTCGTTTTTCGGGGCCGGTCATTTCGGCGAAGGTACGGCCGTCTCCGTCGGCGGGGATGAAGATGGGGTCGTAGCCGAAGCCATCGGTACCTGCGCTTATGGCTTCGCTGATCTGGCCTTCGCAGCGGCCCTCGAAGAGGTGCTCTTCGCCGTCGAGGATGAGGCAGAGGAAGGTTCGGAAGCGGGCCGATCGGTCGGTTTTGCCCTTGAGTTCGGTCAGGATTTTATTGTTGTTGGCTGCTGCGCTGCGTTCGGGGCCCGCGTAGCGGGCCGTGATCACGCCGGGCGCTCCGCCGAGGGCATCGACCTCGAGGCCGGTGTCTTCGCTGAAGCAATCGTAGCCATATTTCTCCTTCACGTAGCGGGCTTTCTGCTCCGCGTTGCCCGCCAAGGTAGGCTGGGTTTCGGGGATGTCTTCGTGGCAGCCGATGTCTTTCAGGCTCAGGAAAACATATTGATCGCCAAGCTGGGCTTTGATCTCAGCTATTTTGTTCTGGTTGTTGGTGGCGAAGACTAGGTTGGGCATGGGGGGATTTTTTGAGGGGTCTCACATAACGCACGAATTCCCTCACCCCAGCCTCTCCTCGGGAGAGGGGAGACGTGAGAGCGGCCGCGCTTACTACGGTTCTAGACTGGGCTTACATCCTTATTATTATGGAGTACAAACCTTTGTTACGCAAAGAAGCGTTATTTTGGGGATAATAGCTCTTACTTATGGCCAGACCAGACAAATTTCATGATGCCGCCAAGCACGCTTTGCAGAAAGATGGCTGGACGATTACGCACGACCCCTACAACCTTCGCTTTGATGGTAAAGACTTCCCGATTGATCTCGGAGCAGAGAAAGTCCTCGCCGCAGAAAAAGACGGCAAGAAAATAGCTGTAAAAGTCAAGAGTTTCCTGAAGGAAAGTACGATGAATGAGTACCATACCGCCCTAGGGCAATACATCAACTACTTGGCGGGGCTTGGGGAACAAGAACCAGACCGAGTACTCTTCCTAGCCATCCCCGCTACCGCTTATGAAGAGCTAATGAAAAACAGGTTATTTCAACTCTCTCTTGAAATTGCTCCTGTACGGTTCATAATATTTGACGAAATAGAAGAAAGCATCACATCATGGAAAGACTAAAAACCGCCGTAAAACAAGTCTTACAAGACTTCGCCGAATACCTAGACCCAAAGGAAGAAGGCGTTCGCCAAGAGCTTATTTTTGACGACACCAACGGCCATTACTTGCTCAAACGAGTAGGTTGAGTCGATAGGAAGTTTGTCCACCAGTGTGTTTTCCACCTAGACATCATCAACGACAAAATTTGGATTCAATACAACGGCACCGACCTGCTGATAGCCGCAGAGTTGAACCAGCTAGACATCCCCAACTCTGAAATCGTACTCGGGCTAAAGCACCCTTCCGTGCGGCCTTATACTGATTTTGCGGTAGCCTAAGCTCCTCCCTCCCGCAAAAACCGCCCTTTCACGCCGCGCCAAAGCGCGCCCGCCGGACCATTATTCCCATTGGCCTTCGCCGAGGCGATTTCCCCTGCGGAGGGGTTCCTCATGTACGTAACCCCTGCAACTTGGACGGGGAAGTAGTCGGCCACCTCGAAGTGGAGGCCGAGGGCCTTCGGGTTTTGCCCAAAAAGGAGTACCCGTTTGATGTTGAGGTGACGGACTAAGCCGATGAGGTCTAGCGGCCCGGAGGTGGGCGTCCATTCCAGTAGATGGAGTTGGAGTTGGGGGTCGTCGTAACCAGCGGCGGCGAGCACTTTGGTCAGGAAATCTAGGTCAGAATCGTAGACGACGAGCATATCTACGCCTTCTACGGCGTTGGGGGAGAGTTCGCGCAGGGCGTCTGCGTAGTTGGGCTGGCCGATGAGGTCGATGTCGGGAAAAGTTGGCATGGGGGGATTCAAGTTGCAGGTTGCAGGGTTCAGGTTGCAAGTTGCAGGTTGCAGGGTTCAGGGTTCAGGTTGCAAGTTACACGGCCAACTTGCAACTTGCAACCTGCAACCTTACCTAAACCTCAACATCAGTTGCCGGCCTTCCAGCGTGGGGGGTGCTTTATCGAAGAGCAAGACCGTATATATAAGGCCTCGGTCTTGTTTGTAGGCCGCGATCAGTTGGGCGGTTGGTTGTTGGCTGTAGCTTCGTTTGGGGTGGAAGGTCCACATTCGGGCCCAGTCGGCGTTCATGACGGCGAGTTCTTCTTCGCCGAAGGAGTGGACGGAGGTTACGGCGTCGTCGTCGTTGCTGCCGAGGTTCATCACCAACATGGCGGCGCGCATATGTGGGCGTTGGTAGTAGAGGTCGCGCTCGTCTTCGGGGCGGAGGTGGAAGCGCATCTCCAGCTTTTCGGCTTTGGAGTAGACGGTGAGTTGGTCTTGGAGGTAATCGTTTTCGGGATTGTCGAGTAGCATGAAACCGTCGTCGAAGGGATGGTTTACGCGGACGTCGAGGCTGTCGAGCAGGGTTTCAAACTCCGGCGTCAGGGGCAACTGCGCGGGGAGTAAGGGTAGAAAGGTTGAAAGGAATAAGAGGAGTAGCAGCAGGCGGTTCATGAAGGTATTAACGTGGTATAGCGGAGGGTGGTTTATGGTTGGCTGCCTGGCCCCGGAGGGTAGGGTGTATAATCTACAATGTATTGTCTTCACGCATAACCCCCTCCCCAAACCCCTCCCCACGGGGGGAGGGGCTTATAAAAACGCTGCGCGTTTTGATGATAATCGTCGGGTTAATTTACAAGCAGGTTACACGCCTCCTCCTGAACCCCACCATCACCCATAAACCGAAAGCAACCGTTCGGTAAGTAAATTGGTCATCCGGCGGTTGGTATCGCCTTCGTTTTCGAGGTAGTGGGTCATTTCTTCGGTGGTAAATTGGCCGATGGCGATGCCGAAGAGGAGGCCGCGCAGGCGATTATCTCGGGTGACGAGTTCTTTGATTTTGGCCAGCCGTTGGCTGGCGGGCAGTTGGTCGGGCTTCACCTTGCGCTTGGTGAGGAACTGCGCGAACACCGCCACGATGAGTTCATGTTGGAGTTTCATGATGGGGCGCAGGGTGTCGTTCTGGAACGTTTCTGAGGGCGAGGCCGCAGGTGCGAGGTTGAGTTGGGGGCGCAGGGCGAGGCGGGCTTGGTTGGAGAGCATATAACTGGGGTTTATAGGGGCGATGCGGACTTCATTCCTTACAACTTCGGCCCTGAAGATCGATGTCCTGAAATCGTCGGACCAACTTCTGACCGACTTCGTCAGGCCAAAAGGATTGGTCAGACGATTGGACCATTAGAGCTTTAAGCGACAAGCATGGTTTAAGGTTCAATGCGTGCCTTAAAACCTTTCTTTGCACCTGCGGCCGCGCCCACGCCCTTCTAAAATCGTCGGGCCAACTTTGTTTGGTCTAAAGGTTACAGATACCCTGCTGACAATAAACTCCTTTCATTTTTCAATTTGTCGTATCTTCGCGCACCCAACGAGACACCGGCCGGGACCTTTTGAAGCATTGGTCCGGCCGTTTGTGCGTCAAGGAACTATTAAAATACTACGAAATATTCGCCCATTCTACTGGGCAACGTAAAGCGAAATGCAGTATGGCACTAATTGGTAAGATCAGACAGAACACGGTCATCGTCCTCCTTTTCATCGGAGGCGGTATTGCCCTTTTCATCCTTTCAGAGATACAAAGCGGCTCTGCCGGAGCCCTCGGCCCCGTAATGAGCAGCATGGGTGCGGTAGGTGATCGGGAAATTGACCGCAACGACTTCGAGCGCACGGCCAGCGCCGCCTTCTCTGGCGGAGACGCCTTCCAGAACCGCGACCAGCTCTGGAACTTCTACGTAAACGAAGCTGTAGTAAAGAACGAAGCCGAAGAACTCGGCCTGAGCGTAAGCCAGGAAGAAATGTACGAGCTTCAGTATGGTGACGTCCCTAGCCCCATCGTGCGCCGGAACATGACGGACCCCAGCACCGGCCTGATCAACACGGAGCTGCTCGCTCAAATTCGGGAAGATGTTGAGAACAACAGCATCGACGCCGCCATCGAAGAAGGCCGCCTCAACCCCAACTTCAAGTCCATCTGGCGCTACCAGCGCCGGGAGATAGAAGCTACTCGCCTCCAGGAAAAGATGACCGCCCTGATAACCAAGGCCATGTACGCCCCCAACTGGCAAGCACAAACCTACGCCAACGAACAGTTCGGTAGCCGCCAAGTCGCCATCGTGAAGGTCCCCTTCGAGGAAATCGACGATACAGACGTTGAAGTAAGCGACGCCGACGTGCAGGCCTTCATTGATGAAAACCGCAGCATCTTCGACAACCCCGAAGAAACCCGCCAACTCAGTTACCTCAGTTTCGAGGTAGTGCCTACCTCGGAAGACTCCACCGAAATCCGTTCTACCCTGAGCACCATTGCCGACGACTGGCGCAAGCAGGAAGGCGAAACCGCCGACAGCCTCTTCGCCCTCAGCAACAACGGCACCTACCAAGGCGCTTACCAAACCGCTGACCGCCTGAGCCCAATCATCGCCGATGCTGCCATCAACCAGGCCGCAGTTGGTAGCGTCTACGGCCCTTACATCGAAGGCAACGCCATGAAATTGATGAAGGTCATTGACCGCGCAACAATGTCTGACAGCGCCAAAACGCGCCACATCCTGCGCAATGCTTCTACCCCCGCACAGTTCGACGAAGCCAACCGCGTAATTGATAGCCTCATGACCGTTGTGCAGCGCAGCCGCAGCAAGTTCGCTGACCTCGCCGAAGAATTTAGCCAAGACCCCGGCTCTGCTTCTAACGGCGGCGTATACGAAAAAGTAACCCCCGGCCAGTTCGTGAAGCCATTTGACGATGTCCTCTTCCGCACCGGAACTGTTGGGAGACTCTACAAAGTACGCACCCAGTACGGTGTTCACTTGGTCGACGTAATGAGCCGCAGCCGCAGCACCCAAACCCGCGCCAAGGTAGCTTACGTAGTTGAGCCCATCATTCCTTCTTCCGCCACCGAAGACGCTGTACTTTCAAAGGCACAGAGCTTCCTGAACGGCAAGAACTCCCTCGCTGAACTCAAGAGCGGTGCGGAGGAAATGGGCATGGTAGTGAAGAACTCTGCCCCCCTACCCGTCTCCAACTACACCCTCCAAGACCTCGGCTCTGGCCAAGACGTTAAAGACATGATGTGTTGGGCGTTTAGCGCTAGCAAAGGAGATGTAAGCCCTGTGGTTTACTCCTTCACCGACCAGCAGTTGTTCTACCAGAACAACCACGTTGTGATCGGGCTTGCCGACGTACTCCCCAAAGGTGTACCATCTGCTGCTTCCGTAAAGGACGCTCTCCAAGACCAGGTCCGTAACCGCGTAAAGGGCCAAAAACTCGCGGAAATGCTTACGGGCCAAGACCTAGCAACCGTTGCAGCCCGGTACGAAGCAAACGTTGACTCCGTCAACAGCAACCCAACCCTACAAAGTCTTCCCCGCATCGGGCAAGAGCCAAAGGTCATCGCGGCGGCTGCTGCGGTAGCGACCGGTAGCACAAGCGCGCCAATCGTTGGCCGTACGGGTGTATTCTTCGTTAAGCCCCTCAACGATGCTTCTACGGGTACCAGCGGTAACCTGCCTGCTGCTCGTTCGCAGATCAACACTACGGTCCGTGCCCAAAACGGCAACGTCCTCCTGCCTGCGCTTCGCGCCGGCGCCGAAGTAACCGACGAGCGCGCAGCTGGCGATTGCCAGTAAGCCCTACCCATTAGGCTTTCAACATGAGTCATCCTTAATTTTTGATCAAGATGACCATGTTTGGCAGTATTTGACAAAATTTTTAGCGATCAGCGGACAGCATTCAGGCAAAACGGCTCTGAATGCTGCCCGCTGATCGCTTTTTTATGCCAGCTATATCGGAGACATAGGAGAAAACGCTAGAGGTATGGTTCGAACTCTGGGATGACCTCATGTTTGTTATTACTCACTACCTGCTGATCTTGGTTGTGTCCTTTGTGTTCTTCTGTGATCTTCTGTGTTCTCTGTGATCTATGTGTTCTTTGTGATCTTCTGTGTTCTTTGTGTTCTCTGTGATCTTCTGTGTCCTCTGTGATCTCTGTGCCCTCTGTGTTCTTTATCATCTCCACCACCCGCCAAAGAATCCAATAAAACCCCTCCGAAAATCAACAATAGCCGTTCTCCGTCGTAACTTTGTGCTTCAAAAAAAACAAGCCCAATATGTCCGAGATCAAATCAGCAGGAATTAAAGGATATGCCTTCCTAGGCGGTGTTATTGCTATCTTCCTGTTCATCGTTCTAGTGGTGTACCTATACAAGTACAACCAAAACTTCGTGCCGGAGAACCCGGAAAAGTGGAGCAATACCATTCAAGTTGCAGGCCGCGCACTACTGGCCTAAAAGCTTGTAAATGCGCAACCATACCCTGTCTCATTCCTTTGCCCTCACCGTCGCTAGTACGCTACTAGCAGTTTTTCTGCTCTCTGCCTGCGTCAACGACCCAGCAGAAGTAGCAGCCCTGCGCGAAAAGCTGAGCGACAGAGTAGAAATTGGCGACAGCATCCGCACCGTTTACAGCGACTCTGGTATGGTGCGCGCCATCATCGAAGCACCATTGATGATCAATCACCTCGACAAAGCAGACCAGCGGAAGGAATTCCCCAACGGCCTCCTCGTTACCTTCTACGACAACTTCAACGCGCCCACCAGTACCCTGATCGCCAATTGGGGCGTATACCGAGAGCGCGACCGAAACGTGACCCTACGCGACAGCGTAGTCTGGGAATCCGTCGACCTCCAAAAACTGGACACCGAAGAATTGAACTGGGACGAAAAAACTGGCCGCATCTATACCAATAAATTTGTAGTCCTCCGGCAACCCGACTACATCATCACCGGCTACGGGCTAGAAGCAGACCAAGGTTTTAAAAACGCCAAGGTATTGCAGGTTGATGGTCGGATTCCGATGTCTCGGCCCAAGGAGTAACGTGTAGGGCTAGGGTGTGTAATCTGTAGTGTATTGTCTCCGCGCGCAAACCCCCTCCCCAAACCCCCAGGGCTAACGCACACTAATTAAATCTAATATGTTTTCACCGTACGAACACTTGGCGTATTATGGGCGGATGAAGCATATTCTCGACTCACTAGTCTTATCCATCCCTGACCCTCGTGTTCCTTACCTTATTATTTATCCT
>CALEDI010000236.1 GCA_937949535.1 uncultured Lewinella sp.
AACAACCATGTAGTTGAACTCACCACAACCGTCGATGATTGGGCCGTTAGAAGGGTCGCTATCTTGTACTACGATAGAGAAAGGGAAAGCGTCTAGTAGACCAGTGTTACCGGTCAGTACCATTGAAGGGATTACCAAGCCTTGGCACTCGTCGTTGAGCGTAAGGTTGATGTCACCAAGACAGGCGAGGTTCGGCTGGTCGAAACCAACTACTACCGTTACGGTGAAGGGCGTTTGGTTGCCGTTGGCATCCGTTGCCGTACCAGTTATCGTAATCGTTCCGATGTCGTCACCATCAAAGGTCAGGTCACGGTCAAACTCGAAGGTAACTTCTCCGTCGCCGCAATTGTCTGTAGCTGTTACCAAATCCTCAGCCTCTAGCGTCTGGCTGGTGTTGCCGTCGTTGAGCGTGATCATCTGGTCAGTAGTCGTAACCTCCGGAGAGGTATTGTCAGAGACCAATAAAGTGAAGGAACAAGAATTCTCTTGACCATTGCGGTCAGTGATGAACAATTCTATTGTATTGGTTCCAAGTGGAAGGTTTCTATTCGTGCCAATAATGAAACTTCCTAAAACAAAGTCAAAGGTAAAATCATCAATGACGTTACCATCCTCATCCGTGTAACGCTCACGGAAAGTGATCGGGTCTCCACAATTGTCATCGGTTAAGAAAGTACCGGGGGCATCCTGAAAAAGACAATCATCTCCAACAAAAACTTCCGGAGCTATCGCTTCACATGTAATGGTCGGCCTGATCGTATCAGCAACAGTTAGCGTAAAATTACAAATATCTTCATTGCCACTCTCATCGAAAAAGCCAAAAAAGAACGGGCGGGTACCAATATCATCACAAGTTAATTCTCCCACTGGGCCACCAACGGAGACAGGGGAGGCGGAACAGTTGTCCGTGAAGGAAACCAACACACTCTCGATTGCAAAATCAACGTCAGCAGATGCCTCCCCATTTTCGTCTAGGTATATGGTAGCATCTTGACAAACCACCTCAGGAGCGATATCATCCACAAGAACGATAGCAGCCGTATCCTGAATACTTACATTGCCAGCTTCGTCAACCAGTACACCGTAAACAGAGATACTGTCTCGGCCACCAGAAAGCGGGAAGTGCTCAACATTGGTTACCCGAACAATGATGTCTTCGTCAGCGGTACAATTGTCTTCAAACACACCGAGGAAGAAAGGCGCGAGACCAGGAAAGTATTGGTTACCAAAGTCGACGATGTCGCTAACCCTTAGGTCTTGGCCCAGCGCATTGTCTTCAATGAAGGTGCTACCAGGGCAAGGACAAGCAGGGTGAAGGCTGCTGTTGAGGATTAAGTTGATGAAACTTGTTTGGCTGACAACTGGAGCAATGGTGTCCTCTACCGTTACAACTGAGGTACAAGTAGTCATGCCACCAAGACCATCGGGTTGAGAAAGGGTCACATCAACCGTACCAACGTCGGAACAATCAAAGTCCGTCTGGCTGGCAGTGACATTTGCATCATCGCAACTTAACATAGACAGCATTGAAGCCGTGGTCGATGCCATACCGTTTTCGTCAAGCGAAACGGTAAGGTCATTACAAGTCAGCCCATTAAGGCAGGCTTCTACCATGAACATTCCCATTGCTCCAGCAAAGCCTTCAACATACACCAAGTAAGTTTCCCCCTCAGTGAGTTGAAGATCGCTGATTCTAGAGTTTAGCCCAGGACCTCCATCGTCGTTGGCTTCAATGCACGTAAGCGCATCACAAGTACCGGACAAAACCGCTACTTCTGTGTCAAAATCGCCATTCAGTATTATGTTAACGGGCTCCGCAGGAGCAACAAAGGTGTACCAAACGCCCATATCATCAGAACTATTCGGCGAGGGAGAACTACAATCAGTGCCAGCATAAGTAACATCTTCGGCTGTCGCATCAAAAATGTCGGCACTGATCATTTCTCCTAGCGCGACAGGGAGGGCATCCGCGCAGTCATCATTGGCTGGTTGGGCGAATAGAGAGAATCCACTGCAAAGCAGTAGACACAACAGACCAATCCGGCCTGAAAGGTGATAAAATGTACGCATAAAATTGGTCGTTTAATGTAGAGATTATAAGGCAGCTTGGAAAAATCCAGCATAAAATGATAAACACAAGATACCTAACTGCTTGTAAAAAGGCTTGTTTTTCATTCGGCTTACTACAAAAAACAGCCTAAATCGCAAAAAACACGTATAAACCCCTACTCCCCAATCGTTAACACAATCTTCCCTACGTTAGCATTAGCCTCCATGTATTTGTGTGCATCGGCTACACTTTCCCAGTCGTAGATGGTGTCTACTACGGCTCTCAGCGATCGGTCGGCAAAGTGCGGCCAAATTTGGTCTCGGAAGTCAGCTACGAGCTGTTTTTTGTAGGCTTTGGAGCGGGAGCGAAGGGTGGTACCGGTGAGTTGTAGCCGTTTGAGGAGGATGGGGGCTAGGCTCACTTTTTCCACCCGCGCGCCGCCTAGGGCGGCAAGGCTAACTATCCGCCCATCCAGCGCAGCAGCCTTGAGGTTCTGCCCGAAGTATCCGCCCCCAACAAAGTCGAGGATGACGTTGGCCCCCAAGCCATTCGTTTCGTCCAAAACGGCTTCGGCGAAGTCTTTGGTTCGGTAGTCGATGCAGCGAGCGGCGCCTAGGTCTTGTAGGAACTGGTGTTTCCTACCACTAGCCGTAACCACCACCTTTGCACCTGCGTGTAGCGCCACCTGAATAGCTGCCGTCCCTACCCCACTTGCCCCCGCATGAATCAGTACGGTCTCGTCTTTTTGCAATTTAGCGATGTGGTGAAGCGCCTGAAAAGCCGTGATGAAGGCTTCGGGAATAGCCGCCGCCTTCGTGAAGCTCATGCGCTCGGGCAGCTTCAACAACATATCTGCATCGACGGCAATGAGCTGGGCGTAGCCACCGCCACTGAGGAGCGCACAAACGTTGTCGCCCACCTCAAAATCCGTGACGCCTTCGCCGGTCTCAATCACCGTTCCCGCCATTTCGAGGCCCAAAATGTCGGTCACGCCAGCGGGCGGCGGGTATTTCCCTTCGCGCTGCAAAATATCCGCACGGTTCAATGCCGTAGCGGCAACGTACACCAACACCTGACCGGGGCCAGCTTTGGGGTCTGCTACTTCGGTAATCTGAAGTTGGTTGGCGTCTCCTGGGGTCTTTATGGTTATGGCTTTCATCCTATTGTAAATACTTAGATATCCGTTGTGGTTAAAGTCGTAAATGGATGTTCTACGGTGTGTTTTGATTAAATTAGCATCAACTATACCAATCTGCGTCGGATAAAGTTTCATTCCACCCCCACCTCAAACGGCGTAACCGGCAAACCCTCCTTACTAAACAAATTAGCCCGTTCCGGATTACTAGCCCAAGCATAACGCACCTTTTTGATCGTAATCCCCGGCGGCACCACCAGCACAACGCCGTTGTCGTCTTCGTCCACCAAACCGGAGGCAAAGTGCCATTTCCCCTGAGCGTCTTCTACCGTAAAGCCTTCGGCGAGGTAGGGGTAGCGCTTGTCGTTGGCCGCGTTGGGCCGTACTTCCAACCCGCCGCCGATACCGGAAAAATTGACGATTACGCGGCCATTGATGGACCGGGCCAAGCTGACCTGCGGGCTTGCCGCCACTACGTCCTTATTATACAGGTCTTTGAGCGCATGGAGGGAAAGCCTGCGGCCTACCTCCCATTTATTGCGGGGGTGAATATCATCGGCTTCGCCGATGTCCGTGATTACGGCCTGGCCGGTGCGGGGCAGTTCCAGCGCGGCGGTTTGGCTCTGTCGCAACACGGCCCAGCCGGGCTCGTTGGCTGATTTGGGCGGTGCGGTAAAGTTGGCGAGTTGTACCCAGTAGAAAGGTAAGTCGGGCTGGCCGAAGAAGTCGCGCCAGTCTTTGATGAGGCCCTTCATTAGTTGGGCGTACTGCACATTGTCGCCCGGTCCGGCGTTGCTTTCGCCTTGGTACCAAAGCACGCCGGTGAGGGGGTACTCGGCCAGCGGCGCGATCATGGCGTTGTAGAGGATGACGGGCATTTGGTTGAAGTTCCCCCCTACCGCATACCGCCCGATGTTGAACTTCCAGTCTCCGGCGAGGGCGATGTTTCCCGCGCTGGTTTCCAGCTTGAGGGTTTTGGCGTCGGAGTAAAACCCGCCGCCACCACCGCCGTCGGTTACTTGCACGGCGATGGTGTTTTCCCCAGCGCGGAGGGTGCCGGCGGGTAGGCTGTAAACGCGGTCTTGGGAATACGAATTGGGCATTGAGCCAATGCGTTGGCCATTGACGTGCGTAACATCTCCATCGTCGATCTTACCGAGGCGAAGGGTGGCTTTGCCCTTTGCTTGGGCTTCGGTGAGGGAGAAGGTATGGCGGAAGTAGAAAACGCCGTCTACGTTCGGGTAGCCAGCGGCTTCCCAGAAGCCGGGCAGGGCCATGGTGGGCCAGCTGGCATCGTCGAACTTATCATTGAGCCAGCCTTTGGCTTGGCCTTCATCTTCGGTAGGTACGTTGCGGCCGGGGAAGTCTTCGGCGAAGCGTTTGCGGCCGGGGATGCCTGCCTGGGCGAGCATATCTTCTACTTCGTCGAGGTCGGGGTTCATGCCATCAGCGGTGGGGCGCATCCAAGGTTCGATGCGGCTGCCGCCCCAACTGCTGTGCAGGAGGCCGATGGGGACGTCTACCTCTTCCCGGAGGTAGTGGGCGAAGTAGCTGCCTACCGCGCTAAAGTCCTTGATACCGTCGGCGGAGCCGACGATCCAGTTTTCGCTGAAGTTCTCGTCGATGTCTAGGCGGGTTCGGGGCTTACCGGCGTAGGCTTTTTTCACCTTCAACTCCCGGATGAGCGGGTCGGCGATGGCTTTGGCGCGGGTGCCGTCGGGGTCCGATTGGGTTAGCCGCCACTCCATGTTAGACTGGCCAGAGAGCAGGTAGACATCGCCGAAGTAGATGTCTTCGAGCAAGATGGCTTCGGGCTTTGCCTGAACGGATATTTTGTAGGGGCCGCCCGCGCCCATGGGCGGCAAACTCACTTCCCAGCGGCCGGTTTTATCGGCTTTCACGCTCAGCTTATGGTCTCCGAAGAGCACCCGAACGACCTTGCCCGGCTTGGCCCATCCCCACATCGGGTGGTCAACATTGCGCTGCAAGACGGCGTGGTTGGTGAAGCTCTCGAAGAGTTCCAGTTGCTGGGCGCGGGCGCAGGTGCAAGCAAGGGTAAAAAGGAGCAAGGTGAAAAGGTACGGACGCATCTCGGTGGGTTGGTTTGTGGGTGGGTAAGATAGGCATAGTCCTTCACACCGCATTAAGAGGATGCGTTTGTGTGTATAACGAGATGCACACACAGCGTTTAGCCATCAGCGTTCAGGGTTCAGCCTTCCACCACATTTACAAGCCCTTGCGCACCTCTGCCACAAGCGCCAGTGCTTCCTGCGCCAGTGTGGTAATCTTGCCGTAATCTCCGGCTGCCAATAGGTCCTTACGCAGCAGGCCAGACCCCATGCCTACAGCAGCGGCTCCTTCGCCAAACCAACGTTTCAGGTTCTCCGTTTCCAGCTTTACCCCACCGGTCACCATGATGGTTGTCCAGGGTGCAGGTGCCAAAACAGATTTGATGAACCCCGGAGCCACCGCGTTGCCAGGGAACAGCTTCACGATCTCCGCCCCGAGGGCCATCGCTCGTGTGATTTCCGAGGGTGTAAAGCAGCCTGGCATCCAAGCGATCTTGCGGCGGTTACAAACCGGCGCAATCTCTTCTACCAGCATCGGACTGACGATAAAGTCGGCCCCCAACTGGATGTAGAGTGCCGCCGTGGGAGCATCCACCACCGACCCTACGCCCAAGGCCAGATCGGGGTAATGCTGCCGGCAATGCGACGCCAACTCAGCAAATACCAAATGAGCCGCAGCCCCTCGGTTCGTAAACTCAAAACTACGGATACCGCCAGCATGAAGGGCATCTATCACGCCAATCGCTTTGGCCGGATCGTCGATGTAAGCCAGCGGCACAACAGCCTGCTCCAGCAGCGTTTGGTAAACTTGTAAACGGTTCATAATATTTCTGATACAGATGAGTCATCCCGAGTTTTCGGGATGACTCATGTTGTTAATTAATTAATAGTGAGGCGTAAACCAAATTGTGTGTTAGCACTACCGGCTAACCCTTCCCGAACCATCGCCGTCCATCAGCGCCATCACTTCTTCTGGCGTTGCCAGGTTAGCGTCGCCAAAGATGGAATGCTTTAGGGCCGAAGCAGCAACGGCAAAGCGCAATGCGGTCGCGTCGTCGTCTGGCCAGTTCAGCAGTGCGTAAATCAAGCCCCCCATGAAGCTGTCTCCCCCACCAACACGGTCAACGATGTGCGAGAGTTGGTAGGTAGGAGCGGTGTACATTGTTTCTCCGTCCCACATCACACCAGACCACGTATTGTGGCTGGCAGAGATAGAACCACGAAGCGTTGTGATGACCTTTTTAGCTTTCGGGAAACGCTTCATCAGCGCTTTACAGACCGGGAGGTAGGCTTCGGGGTCCATCGTGTCCCCTTTCGTGACGTCTACCGATTCGGGGTGGATATCGAAGTGCTTTTCAGCGTCCTCCTCGTTGCCAAGGATGATGTCGCAGTGTTCAACCAAAGCGGGCATGATCTCCTGAGGAGACTTACCGTAGTTCCAGAGTTTTTTGCGGTAGTTTAGGTCAGTGGAAATCGTGATTCCCTTAGCCGATGCAACTTTGCAAGCTTCTAGGCAAGCGTCGGCTGCTGTTTGGCTCAGCGCGGGGGTAATTCCGGTCCAGTGAAACCAGTCAACGCCCTCGAAGACGCTGTCCCAATCAATTTCGCCGGGTTCTATCGTAGCCATACCGGAGTGGGCCCGGTCGTAAACTACCTTGGAGCCTCGCTGCATAGCACCGGTTTCCAAGAAGTAGATCCCTAGGCGTTCACCACCTCGAACGACGTGGCTGGTGTCTACATTACGGCCGCGTAAGGCCATCAGTGCGCAGTCTCCAATGTCGTTCTTGGGCAGGCGGGTAACAAAACGCGCATCAAGGCCGTAGTTGGCCAAGGTTACCGCGACGTTGCTCTCGCCGCCGCCATAAATGACTTCAAAAGAGCTAGCTTGTGAAAAACGTTTCCAGCCGGGAGGCGAAAGGCGGAGCATGATTTCTCCAAAGGTTACAATGCGAGGCATAGTATGTTTTTTTGGGGTGATGTGTGAAAGTCAAATAAAAAGTGTAGCCAGCCCACTAAGAGTCATCCCGAATTTCCCGCTACGAGAGTTCGAGATGACTCCTGTCAAGGCACACTTACGAACCAAAGGTTTCTAGCCTTTGGCAGGCTTTACGGGCTCCATCGACGGGCAAAGGAACCAGATACTAGCGATAGCGATAAAGGCCATAACCGCTCCCAGAATGAATACGGGAGAGTAGTTGCCACCAAACGTGAGCCAAGGAACTAAATAGGTAAGTCCAGCCCCTGTCAGTTTCGCGGCCGTTCCGGCAATACCAGAGAGGGTACCTACGGTTTTACCACCGAATAGGTCGCTCGGTAGGGTTTGCACGTTTCCAATCGCTGTTTGAAAACCAAACAGCACAACAGCCATAATTAGTGAAGCGGCTAACGGCCCACTAGGGATAGACATGGATTGTAAGCCGAGCATTTCTACAAAACTATTCCAAGGTTGCAGCGCAGCGTTAGGGTTAGAAAGACTCAGTAGGCTAGGCAGCATAATCAGACAACCAAGCGTAATCACTAGCTTACGTGTATGTGTAACGGACTTACCTGCTTTTATACGGTTTTGCGCCAGTAAGCCACCAAACCAAGCACCAACCATTGCTCCTACGTAAGGAATCCAACCGAAGCTCTTAATTTCTTGGGTACTAACGCCGTAAACTTCAAACAGGTAAATCGGAATCCAGACGACGAACAACCACCAAATCGGGTCAATTACAGCCGAAGCAATGATTACGCCCCAACTTTCTTTGTGCGCAAGTAATTTGCCCGTAGATGGATTGTAGCCCTCGTCGAATTCGCCGTCACTGTCTAGGTCTTGGTTAAGCTGACCCGTGAGGATGTACTCCCGCTCTTCGTCCGTGATCCAGGGGTGATCTTTCGGTGGTGCTTTAACCAGCACCATCCACGGGATGAGCCACAGCAAACCCGCAAGACCAACCAGGATGAAAATCGTCTGCCAAGTATAGAAAGCCGCCAAGTAAGAAATTACTGGGATAGCAACGATACCACCGATGGCAGCTCCGGAGTTAAAAAGGCCCTGGGCGAAAGCACGCTCTTTGGTCGGGAACCATTCAGCGTTGCCTTTAGCCGCACCCGGCCAGTTACCAGCCTCGGAAATACCGAGGACGGCCCGGAAAAAAGCAAAACTTGCCAAGCCCGTTGCTAGCGCGTGCGCGGCTGTTGCTAAAGACCATACTCCGATGGAAAGTACGAAGCCCATTCGGGTTCCAATCCAATCAAAAATTCGGCCAAAAATCGCTTGGCCAAAAGCATAGGAGAAAATAAAAACAACCGAAATGAAGGCGTAAACCTCCTTGCGCTCGTCTGCGGTGTACTCTGGGTAGAGGTCTTCGGCAATCGAAGGCCAAAGTACGCTGAGTGATTGGCGGTCGATGTAGTTGATGACGGTGGCGAGGGCAATAAGGCCAACAACCCACCACCTTAAGTTTTTCATCTTCATGAGTGCTTAATTGAATCGACGAAATCTTCCCGGTGTGGGCTGAACACGTCAATGAGTACACCGGCTTTAGTACATACGCAGCCGTGCATTACGTGAGGAGGAATGTAGTAGGAGTCTCCTCCCTTGATGGTCTTCACTTCGTCCCCGATGGTCATTTCAAATTCGCCGCTCTCCACATAGGTGACTTGGCTATGGTAGTGCTCGTGTAGTTGGCCAACGGCTCCGGGCTCGAAGTGAACCTTAACGAGCATGATCTTGTCGTCGCAGCCGTGGATTTGGCGCTTGAGGCCTGGGCCAACTTCTTCCCAAGGGATTTCATTGCCGAACAAAAATTCTTTACTTGCTTGCATTAATCTTGATTAAGTGATGGACACCCGACCAGCGGTAGGTCTGCCCATCAATGGTGAGAGAATGATCGCGCGCCAAGTCGTTGTCGGCGGCGGAAAACAGTAACCGCCAGCGGTTACCGTTCTTATTGTCAAATTGTAGTGCGGTGTACTTTTCATCGTCCACCAGTATCTTTACATCAGTGATGCTGCCGTAGGGGCGGAGAGGTACTTCATCTCGTGGGCTGTAGCTTCCGTGCCCTTCTAGCACTGAGGCGAAGGTAGTAGATTTTACGTTTGGCCGGCGCAAAATAAAACCGGGGTCTCTACGCAGGTTAAAATTGGGGTCGGCCGCACCGGGGCGTACAAAGCGTACTTCGTCTCCCGGCCGTACAGCCATCGTTTGGGTGTAGAACCGGCCGTTATTGAACCAGCCTATTTCGGCCGTTTGGCCCGTTGGCTTACCCGCTGCTTCTAGGTGCAGGTGTTCGTAGCCGTTGTCTTCCCCTAGAGGACGCAGGGTTGGTTCCGTTGCGTAGTCGAAGTTGGTCATGAGTAGTTGCCCCATATACCAAGTCGGTAGTTCGTGGTCGGCGGCGACCGTTCCCCTTGCTCGGAAGAGATCAATGACCAGCGGCCGGTCAAACTCGGGAGCGTTCAACAACCACTGCGCGCGCTGTAGTTTACGGCCGGGGTAAGCGTTGTCGGAGGTTGCACTAACCAATTGTAAATCATTGCCCTCCCCTACGAAAGCGTAGGGCTCTGGGTGGTATTTTTCGCCTATCCGTATATCGCCGTTGTAGTGCGATTTTTGGCCAACAACTAAGGTGTTGTGCGCTACAGACTCTTTGGCGAAGGTCCGGTTTTCGGGCAGGTAACGCCCGCCGCCTTTCTGGTCTATATTTACCCAGCGGGCCGCGCCGTAGTCTTGGATGATCTCGCCCTTCCCGTCGTAGAGGGAGTAAGACAGCTTGTCGAAGTGGCCGTGCCCCATTCCTTGGGCGGAGTACTTCATCACTAGGGCTGTTTGTGCTTCGCCGCCTTCGGAGTAGGCACGCAGAATGCCCAACCCGCCCTCATCGCCGTTTGGGCCGTCGGTGTATGCCATAGATTTCGGGCGGAAGGGCGTAGCTTTCCCTGCCTCCAGATCGGTAGCTACCGCCAAGCCCGCTTCGTCGAGGGTAACAGCCTTTTGTTCCGCTGCAATGGACAGTAAGGAGGCATCCCTACCATAGAGGTAATAACCATAATCGACGGATTTTACGACCTCGGGAGAATAGAGTGACATTCCCTTTTGGGAATCATTTACCGGGAAGAAGTCTCCCTTCGGGTCTGCTTCTAGCAGCAGGGCGTAAATGGCCTTACCAAGGATGCCGTCGCGGTGTTCCAGCACCTCAAGGTCTGGGCGTTTTTCTGCTAGTGCACGCCCAAACAGCAAGAAGGGAGAGAGCGCGTAGCGGAGGTAATAAGGCCCTTCGGTAAAGTAACCGTCTGGCGCAAAAGAGAGGTCCAATTGTGCCAAAAAGCCAGCCCTACCGGTTTTGGAGAGGATCTTCCCTGAATCGTCGTCGCGCATTTCAGCAGGCAGTTGATCGTTAGGGATGCCGTAGAGGGCGCGTTGTACCAGCTCTTCGTCGTCCATCACTAGGCCAATCATGCCTACGGCGGCGTTGGCCCAAGTACTGTGGTTATGGATTCGGTTGAAGAACTGGGGGTTCTCGACGGAGAGAAAGTCGGCAGCAGGGCGAAACAGCTCGGTATTCAGTTGTTTTTGGACATCTGGGCCGACCCAGTCGTAAACATCATCGTAGGCTTGGCTGACGTAGACCAGCCAGTTGGCGTCGTTGAGGCATTGCCAGAATATGCGCCCTGTGGCGTAGGAGCGGTTGGTGGGGTGCTTGGGCCAGGTCTTGTACTTGTCGGCGTATTGCAGCAATCCGTCACGGACGAATTCGGCGTACCGCTCGTCGCCGGTTAGTTTAAAGAGTGCGCCCGCGTCGCGCAGGGTTTTCCAGTTTCGTTTGTGTACTTCGTGCGTATGCCCTCCGGCCATGTCCTTCGGAACGGGCACTTCAAAACCTTGCTCCATCATCCCCTCCACTTGCACCTGCGTGCGCGCCAAAGTTGCCGCAAAAAGCGGAGGATACGTTTCGGCATGTTGCTTAGGCTGGCAACCTAGCAACACCAGCAAGCAAAGAAGTAATAGTGTTTTTTGCATGATTTATGCTTCTAGATCAGTACCAATGGGCGTACCGTCTGCAAAAGTATTTTTGTGGCCTTCTTGGCAGCCAAAACTTTAGGCTTTCCGAAACCGCTAAAAACAATAAATGGCTTAGCGTTTTTGGGGCGCGAACGCGGGTGCATGATGAATGTTTAGGAGCAAAGGAAGATAGTATGGGTGGTCACGCCAAGCAGCTCAGCTGGTGCACACTCGGCAGGCAAACGGTCTCCCGGCACCAACTACTCCGAGGTGATCGCCGCATATACCTGCTTGATGTTCGTATCCGCCGGAGTTGCCCACTTTACACTTGATTGAAATTGTGCAGCATGATTTTTGTGGATTACCAAAGCCTATTATGGTCCGCTCAAAGATACACCTCCAAATTGGTTGACCAAATTTTCGATCAACCATTTTTTTAATTCGTCTTTTAAGTTAGCCCAGCGCTAACAAAGCGCCCTTTTAAGGCATTTAGGTTGTAAAAAATTATTAATCAGCCAATTAAGACAAGATAAAAAAGATTTTCGCTTTAGAAATCTACTAAGATAATTGGCTTACAAGGAGATATTTTTTTTGCTAGAATTTGGAATATTCGAATCAGGACGTATCTTTGGTCAACCAATTA
>CALEDI010000237.1 GCA_937949535.1 uncultured Lewinella sp.
CAGGAAAAATACCGCGCGGGCATTGATGACGTAGCGGACCTCTACATCCCCCTCATGAACGGCACTCAGGTTCCTTTGCGCGAAGTCGCTATGGTAGAATTGGTGGATGCCCCTATGCAGATCAGCCGGGAAAACACCAACCGCCGCATCGTCATCGGCGTCAATGTTGGGGATACCGACGTGGAAACGCTGGTCAGCGACATTCAGGAAGCCCTGGATGCTAACGTGAAACTGCCTCCGGGCTATTACTTCACCTACGGTGGCCAGTTCGAAAACCTTCAGGCGGCATCCGCCCGCCTCGCCGTGGCCGTCCCTGTAGCCCTCGCGCTCATCTTCCTGCTCCTCATTTTCACCTTCGGCAGCTTCTCCCAGGCGGCACTTATCTTCATTGCCATTCCCTTTTCGGCAATTGGCGGCATCCTGGCTTTGGAGCTGCGCGGCATGCCCTTCAGCATCTCTGCCGGTATCGGGTTCATCGCCCTCTTCGGTGTGGCGGTGCTTAACGGAATCGTACTCATCGGTTACCTGAACCAACTCAAAGCAGAAGGTTGGGACGACGTCCGTGCCCGCATCCTGGAAGGAACCAAAGTACGTCTCCGCCCCGTCATCATGACGGCCGCCGTGGCGTCTCTCGGCTTCCTCCCCATGGCGCTTTCTAACTCCGGCGGCGCGGAAGTACAGCGGCCATTGGCCACCGTTGTCATCGGTGGTTTGGTCACGGCCACCTTCCTCACGCTCATCGTGTTGCCCATCCTTTACAGCTGGTTAGAGAAATGGCAGGACCGCAAAACGCCACCTAGCATCGCCGCGCCTTTACTCCTTCTCCCCTTCTTCCTTTACTCATTTGGGGCGCGGGCGCAGGTGCAAAGTTTAGGTTTGGAAGAAGCAGTGCAAGTCGCCGTAAGCAATAACCCCGCCGTCCTGGCGGCGGATCAGCGGACCGACCAAAGTCGTTCCCTCCAGAACTTGAAATATCAACCCGGACTGACCGACATCAGCTACCAGGGCGAAGGCCTCTTCCGGGAGAACGGTCAGCGGGTCAATATGCTCACCATCGTCCAGGAGTTTCCCAACCCCGCCACCATCCGGGCAGCAAACGCCGTACAGGATGTCGTCGTCGCTGGCAACCTGGTCCGAAGTCTGCTGACCCGCGCTGAGCTGACTTATCAGGTCCGACAAACCTACGTCGACCTTCAGCAACGCGAAGCCCTGCTACGGCTCTACCAGCAGCTCACCGACACTTATTCCGAGTACCTGCGCATTGCTAACGTCCGGGCCGAATCCGGAGCCGGCAACCGCCTCGAAGCACTCAACTTACAAGCGTCTCTGAGCGAATACGAATCGCTGGCGGAACGCACGCAGCTGGAGATCACTTCCCTGCAACGACAGCTCGGTAGCCTACTGGCCACCAACCAACCGGTTACCGCCGCCGATACCCTTTCGCTGGCCCCATCTCCCCTGCTACTCGATTCTACCACTGCTGGCTTATTCGTCCGGCTTGCGGAAACCGACATAGCTAATGCAAGGGCAGGCATTGCCAGTTTGCAAGCACAACTGAAACCAGGCTTCCGTCTGGGGTATTCCGCTCAGCAGTTTTTTGAAGGGGGTTACCTGACCGGGCTCGAAGCGGGTGTAACGATTCCGCTGTTCAATAAGGCCACCAAACGCCGCGTCGAAACCCAGCGGCTCGGGGTCACCGTCGCCGAAACCCAGTTGCAAGCCGAACGACTACGCTTTGAACGGGAGCAACTTGCGACCCGGTCCGAGATTGCCCGTAACGCGGCGGCGGCAGACTATTACCAGCAGCAGTTAGCCGTTGTCAATCCGGAGATCATCCGCATCTCCCGACTCAATTACCAAGCTGGAGAAATATCCTACCTGGAGTTGCTCAATGCATTAAAACTCCTCGGAACAAACAGCCGCGAATACCTCAACGCCGTGCGCGACCACAACCTCGCTGTTGCTCGCCTTCAGTACCTCCTCAACCAATAAACTATCCCGCTACCCTCTCCCCGTGGGAGGCCCGCGTAAAATATAATTCAAGATGAAAAATTTTCTTTTCACTACCCTCGCCCTGCTCCTCTTAACCTTCCTCAGCACCTGCGACCGCGCCCACGAACACCAGGAAGGCGATGGCCACGATCACGACCTACCTAAAAAAGAAATGGCCGCTGACGATCACGACCATGCAGAAGGCGACGATCACGACGAAAATCATGATGACCACGGCGCTGAAGGTGGCCACGACGATCACGGCGACGAGGGCATCCACCTCACCACCGAACAGATCGAAACCATGGACATCAGGTTCGGCGACTTCTCCCAAATGAAAATCAACGGTTACCTGAGCGCTACCGCTACCCTCGGCCTGCCCCCCAACGCCTACGCCGCCGTCAGCGCCCGCGCCGCCGGCTTCATCCGCAACGCCCGCAACTACGTCGAGGGTGACTACGTCAAACGCGGGGCCGTCATCGCCATTCTCGAAAACCCCGAGTTCATCGAGCACCAGCGCCAGTACCTCGAAACATCCGCTGAACTCGTATTCCTGAAGCAGGAACTCGACCGCCAGGAAACACTCATCAATGCCAATGCCGGCATCCTCCGGGAAGTGCAGCGGCTGCGCAGTCAGGTCGCCGCTAAAACCGCTAACGTCAAAGGCATCCAACAGCGCTTACAATACCTTGGTATCAAGACCGATGAACTCACACCCGATAACATCACCCAGCGCATCACGCTCTTTGCCCCCCGCTCCGGCTACATCACCTCGATCAGCCTCCACGATGGCCTTTATGTAGAGCCCAGTACCGAGTTAATGGAAATCATCGATGAAGATCACCTTCACCTCGAACTCGACGTATTCGAACGCGACGTCGCCAAATTAGAAAAAGGCCAGCGCGTCACTTACCAGATTCCCGCCCTGGGTAGTCAGCGGTATGAAGCAGAAGTTCACGTAATCGGCAAGGAATTCGACGCGGAGAACAAAACCGTTCGCGTTCACGCTCACCTTAAGGGCGATCAGCCGAAGTTCATCCGTGACCTCTTCGCCGAGGCCCGTATCTGGCTGACCGACCAAACCGTCCAGGCACTCCCCGAAGCGGCCGTCTTACGCGATGGAGAAAGCTCCTATGTATTCATCGCTCCCACCCAGCGCTCCGGCGATGAAGTGGAGTTTGAAAAGCTACTGGTTAAGCCTGGCGCGACCGACGATGGGTACACCGCCGTCGAATTACTCAACCCCCTACCCAAAGGAATGCAAATCGTCACGGAAGGCGCTTATTACGTCTATGCCCAAAGTCAGGCGGGAGAGCTCGAACACGAACACTAGACCGCCATGAATAAATCCACTTTCAAAGTTACCGCCATGGATTGCTCCGCCGAGGAGCAAATGATACGTATGAAGTTAGAGCCGCTCTCCCAGGTAGAGCGACTCGATTTCGACCTGCCCGCACGCAAGCTCGTGGTATATCACCGCAACGAAGCCGCCTCAATCGCAAAGTCACTCGGCGAACTGGGGCTGGGAGAAAGTCTCCTTAGTACGGAAGCTGCCGATCTACCCCTCCTCAATAATGAAGATGACGCGCAGCAAAAACGCATCCTCTGGTGGGTGCTCGGCATCAACGCCGCCTTTTTCGTTGTGGAGATGGCTTTCGGACTGATCTCCGGATCCATGGGCCTCGTCGCCGACTCCCTCGATATGCTCGCCGATGCGCTCGTATACGCGCTCAGCCTCCTGGTCGTAGGTGCCGCCGTTGCCCGCAAAAAGCAGATCGCCGGCTATAGCGGCTACCTCCAGTTGGGGCTGGCCGTGATGGGCTTTGCCGAAGTCATCCGCCGCTTTTTTGGCTACGGTGAGATGCCTGACTTCAAGGTTATGATTGTAGTAGCGGCTTTGGCGCTGATCGGTAACGCCGTCTGCCTCTGGCTCATCCAGCAAACCAAACGCGGTGAAGCCCATATGGAAGCCAGTTACATCTTCACCTCCAACGACATCATCATCAATTTCGGAGTAATCATCTCCGGGGTGCTTGTCTACCTCACTGCTACCCGTTGGCCCGACCTTATTGTCGGAAGCATCGTCTTCGCCATCGTGCTGCGGGGTGCTTTCCGCATCCTCAAACTATCTAAATAATCCATATCACCACCTAATTATGAGAAAGCTAGAACTGGACCTCCCCGTCCTCCTCCCCGAAGTGCCCGGCGAACGCGATCTGTGTGTCACCCGCCTGCTGTCCGCCCTTAACGCCGAAGGCGGCATCGAAAAAGCCCATCTGAAGGACGGTACACCACCGCAGGTGTGTATCCACTACGATCCCGACCAGGTCGCATTGGAAAAAGTGAAGGCCATCGCTCGCCGCGCCGGAGCAGAGATCACCGAACGGTATCGGCATCTTCTACTGGACGTCACCGGCATTCGCCACCAGCGGCACGCCCGCCAGGTAGGTGCACAGATTGTGAAAGCCAGCGGAATTACCGAAGCTGTTGTCTCCGGAGCTGGTGTAGCCCGCGTCGAATACGATACTAACCTGACCGACGAGAGCGCCGTACTAGCCGCCGTCCGCAAGACGGACATTCAAATTATGGGAGATGCCACCGCAACTCCACATGCTGACCACGACGAACACTCCGGTCATGATCACGGCCCCGGCGAACACGATCACAAAACGCACGGTGGTGGACACGGCCATAACCACGATCACGGCGGCATCTTTGGCGAGAATACCGAACTCTACTTCGCTATCGGTAGTGGTGTATTTTGGCTCGTCGGGCTTATCCTCAGTTTTATCGGTGGCGTGCCCGAACTCGTCTCTACGGTCCTGTACGGCATAGCTATTCTCCTGGGTGGGTATTTCATCCTTATCGAGGCTTTCCAGACCATTCGTCAGGGTAAGTTCGAGATCGACTTTCTGATGTTGGTAGCCGCCGCCGGTGCCTGCGCCCTCGGGGAATTCCAGGAGGCAGCCCTTTTACTTTTCCTCTTCAGCATTGGCCACGCCCTGGAGAACTACGCCATGGGCCGCGCTCGCAAATCCATCGCAGCCCTATCGGACCTGGCTCCCCCCACCGCCCTGGTCAAACGCAATGGCTCCACCTCTGAGGTAGGCGTAGCCGAGCTGGTGGTCGGTGACATCATCGTCGTCCGCCCAAATTCTAAGATCGCCGCCGACGGCGTTATCGTCAGTGGCACTTCAGCCGTCGACCAAGCCCCCATCACCGGGGAAAGTGTCCCAGTGGATAAGCTGCCCGTCTCCGATCCTAAAGCTGAGGTCGACCTCGATACCCTACCTGCAGAACACCGCGCCTTTGCCGGTACCATCAACGGCAGTTCCCCGCTCGAAATTCGCGTGCTTAAGCTCGCGGGCGACAGCACCCTTTCCCGCCTCGTCACCCTCGTGAAGGAAGCGGAAACCCAGCAGTCGCCTACCCAGCAACTGACCGATAAGTTTGAGCGCTACTTCGTGCCCGCCGTTATCGGCCTGGTCTTCTTACTACTCTTCGCCTTCCTCGTCATCGACGAGCCGTTCTCCAAAAGCTTCTACCGCGCCATGGCCGTCCTGGTCGCCGCCTCTCCCTGCGCCCTCGCCCTCTCTACCCCTTCTGCCGTCCTGGCCGGAGTGGCCCGCGCCGCCCGCCAGGGTGTACTGATTAAGGGCGGTCGTCCGCTCGAAGATCTCGGTGGCATCACCGCCCTGGCTTTCGATAAAACCGGAACCCTCACCGAAGGTAAACCCCGCCTGACCGAAGTAATCGCCTCCGGAGAAGCCACCGAGTCCGAACTGCTGACCGTAGCCATTGCCGTTGAGGAACTGAGCGATCACCCACTGGCCGCCGCCATCGTCACTGGTGGCAAGGAACGTCTGGGTTCCGGTGCCTCCATCCCCGCCGCTGAGAACCTGGAAGCCCTGACCGCCCGCGGCGTCAAAGCAATCGTTGCCGGAAAAACGGTCCATATCGGCAACCGTCGGCTATTCCGCGAACTCACCGGTAAGGAAATCCCCAACGATATCGATCAGCAGATGGCTAAGCTGGAAGACACCGGTAATACCGCCATGATTGTACACCAGGACGATCGCTACCTCGGTATCATTGCCGTCATGGACGTTGCCCGCCCCGAAGCAAAAGCAACCCTGGCCGCGCTCAAAGAAATTGGCATCAAAAAGATGGTCATGCTCACCGGCGATCACCAGAAAGTCGCCAACGCCGTAGCCGCCGACATTGGTATCACCGATCCCCTCGGTGGCCTCCTGCCCGAAGACAAGGTCGCCGCCATCGAGCGCCTCCGTGCCGAGGAAGGCATGGTCGCCATG
>CALEDI010000238.1 GCA_937949535.1 uncultured Lewinella sp.
ACGAACTTGGGTAGTTACGACCAACTTTGCCTCAAAAACGCATTGCGTTTTCACAAGTCCCTCCCCCGTGGGGAGGGATTTAGGGAGGGGGTTTTGGCACTCAACGAACCTTCGTAAACTTATGTATATTCCGTAGGCCTCTGGGGCTAAAACCTTAACTTTACCCAATGATTCGTTTGCTGATTTTACTGCCGTTTTTGTTCTTTGCCTGCGGGCCGTCGGCAACCCCGACGGTTGCGGAAACGGGGGCCTCCGCCAAAGCGACTTACATCGCCCCTCCCCTGCTCTTCCCAACCACACACTGGACCCGCGGCCGCGCCCAAGAAGTTGGCGTTGACTCGGTGGTGTTGGCCGATGCGCTCCGCTACTTGGGCAGCCATTGCAAAGAAGGCGGCCTGTCGGAAACGATGGTGATTCGGCACGGCAGATTGATCTGGGCCGGAGACAGCATCCGTAAAGTACACGATATCTGGAGCTGCACGAAGTCGTTTACCAGCACCGCCGTTGGCCTCCTCGCCGCCGAAGGAAAACTTGCACTAGACCAGCCCGTAGCCGACCACGAACCGCTACTAAACGAGCTGTACCCCAAGGCCACTTACCGCCACTTCCTGACGATGACGAGCGGCTACGACGCCACCGGAAAAAACCGCTGGGGCGAGGAAAGTCAAGACTGGTCTTCGACGCCCTTCCGGCCCGGACCGCCCATCTTTGCGCCCGGAACCGCCTTCACCTACTGGGACGAAGCGATGATCATGCTCGGCCGCGCCGCTACGCAAGCCGCGGAGACTTCGTTGGAGAACTACCTCGCCGAAACACTGATGTACCCCATCGGCATCAAGAACTGGGCCTGGTGGAGCGAGGAAGCCCTTAAAGACGGCACGCCGGTCAACTTCGGTGGCACGGGCATCAAGATGTGCGCCGCAGACCAAGCTCGCTTCGGCCACCTATTCCTCAACGATGGCGTCTGGGACGGCAAGCGCGTCTTGCCCGAAGGCTGGGTAGCCCAAGCCACCACCAACCAAGTACCTAAAACCCTCGGCCTAGCCAACACCGGCCGCAAAAGCACCGACGGGCGCGGCATCTACGGCTTCAACTGGTGGGTCATCAATGCACCAGTAAAAGCCTATTATACCAGCGGACTGAACCATAATGTATGCCTCGTAGTACCCGAATGGGACATGGTGATTGTCCGGATGGGCGTAGACGGAAACCCAGAAGCCGGGAAGCATGCGGTTTATATGGGGTTGTTGGAGCGGCTTGCGGTGGGGGTTTGAATAGGGTTTAGGGATCAGGATTTAGCGTTCAGGGTTCAGGCTACCGCTGTTGCATGCTGAACGCTGAGTCCTGCTTCTCCGAAGGCTAGAATATGCCGTAGAAACGCGAAAAAACGGCCAACCTCAATTTGTTATGCATACTCTCTTCATCAAGTTTGGTAAACAACTATGGGCGAGTTACCTTTGCGCTCCCTTAATAAAAAACTTGTGCCATGCCCAAGATGAAAACGCACAGCAGTGCAAAAAAGCGTTTTAAGATTACCGGTACCGGTAAAGTGAAGCGTTTCCAGGCTTACACGTCGCACATGATGCGCAACAAGTCCAACAAAGCTAAGCTTCGTCTCCGTGACGGTGCGATGGTTTCTGTTGCTGACGAGAAGCGGATCAAGCGCCTTCTTTGTAAGTAAGGAATTTCCCTAGCCCCCAAAAGGGGGAACAGATGATTCCAGCGAATTAGGAATCATTCTCTATTTTCCACGAGAGTACGGGCCACTAAAGAACCAATCGGTCTCCGTACTGCACAAAAACAGAGCTATATGCCACGTTCAGTAAATGCGGTTGCAAGCCGCGCGCGCCGCAAGCGCTACCTCAAAGCCGCCAAAGGATACTTCGGCGCACGTTCTAAAGTCTACACCGTAGCCAAGAACGCAGTAGAAAAAGGTTGGGGCTACGCCTACCGCGACCGCCGCAACAAGAAGCGCGCGTTCCGCCGCCTCTGGATCGCCCGTATCAACGCCGCTGCGCGCCAAAACGGCACCACTTACAGCCGCCTCATGCACGGCCTCAGCACCGCAGGTGTTGGCCTTAACCGCAAAGTTCTTGCCGATTTGGCCATGAACCACCCGGAAGCATTCACCGCCGTAGTGAACAGTGTGAAGAAATAAGGGTTAACCCCCTCGAATCCCACGAACTCTTTTTGCAGCCCCGTTGGTCCTTTGGACCTTCGGGGCTCTTTTTTGGGGCGGAGGACGTGGTGGTAAAAACCATCTCTGCATCCTGCGACCGCGACTAAAAAAGGCCGTAACCACAAAAAGTGATCTATTCCCCCCTTTACTCCCTTACTCCCCTTACTCCCTTTCCCCTTTCCTCCCTTATCTTAGCCTCACTAACCAAGCAAAAAACCACCATGAAAAACTTCTCCCTCTTCGCGCTGTTATGCCTGCTGGCAAGTTGTGCCACCGACACCTCCAAAGAAGATATGACCTCAAAAACCGCCGATTACCCCACCATTCCCGTCTCCTACACTGAGACGAAAAAGATGGAACATACCGACACCTACGGCGACGTTGAGGTGCGCGACGACTACCACTGGCTAGAAGACGACAACGCCGAAGACACCAAAAGCTGGGTAACCGCCCAAAACGAAACCACCTTCGGCTACCTCGAAAAAATCCCCTTCCGCAAGGCCTTCGAAGACCGGATGACCGAACTGGTCAACTACCCCCGCATCGGTGCGCCCAACAAAGTCGGTGAGTACTACATCTGGAGCAAAAACGACGGTCTCCAGAACCAGTCCGTCTACTACTACAAAAAAGGCGAAGACGGCGAAGAGAAAGTCTTCATGGACCCCAACACCATGAACGAAGAAGGCACCACCGCCATCGGCTTGCTAGGATCAGACAAAAACGACCGCTACATGGCCTACCGCCGCAGCGAGGCGGGGTCTGACTGGGGCAAAATTTACGTCCGCGATATGGAGACCAACACCGACCTCGAAGACGAGCTGGAGTGGGTCAAATTCGGCGGCGCAGGCTGGTACAACGACGGCTTTTTCTACAGCCGCTACCCCGCCCCGAAGGAAGGCGAAGCGCTGAAGGGCAACAACCTCATGCACAGCGTCTACTACCACAAACTCGGTACGCCGCAAAGCGAAGACCAACTGATTTACGAAGACAAAGCCAACCCAACCTTCTACCACTACGGCGGAACGACCGAAGACGAAGACTACTTCATCATGTACGCCGCCCCAGGCACTGACGGCTACGCGATGTACTACCTGCCGCTAGACGGCAAAAACCTACCCAACCAAAAGCCCATCGGGCTCTTCCCCGAAACGACGCAGAAGAGCAGCATGGTCCACAACGAAGGCAACGACTTCTGGATCATGACCGACGTAGACGCCCCCAACTACCGCCTTGTAAAGATCAACCTCGACAAACCGGGCAAAGCCGACTGGACGGAAATCATCCCCGAAGGCGAGAACCTCTTGGCGGGCGTAAACACCGGCGGCGGCTACCTCTTCGCCAACTATCTGGAAAAAGCGACCGACCGCTGGTACCAGATGGGTTTTGACGGTAAAGACAAGAAAGAAATTCAGCTCCCCGGCCTCGGCAACGCCGGAGGCTTCGGCGGAGAGAAGGACGAAACGAAACTGTACTACGGCTTCACCTCCTTCACCTACCCCTATACCATCTTTGAGTACGACGTAACGACGGGCGAGAGCCGCCCTTTCTTCCAGCCCGACCTCAAGTTTGATCCTACCGACTTCGAGGAAAGCCAAGTCACCTACACCAGCAAAGACGGTACGCCGGTAACGATGTTTTTGGTCCACAAGAAAGGCCTCAAGCTAGACGGCAATAACCCGACCTACCTATACGGCTACGGCGGCTTCAACATCAGCCTCAGCCCAAGTTTTAGTGCCTTCCGCATCCCGATGCTGGAGAACGGCGCGGTCTACGCCATGGCCAACCTCCGTGGCGGCGGCGAGTACGGCGAAGAATGGCATAAAGCCGGAATGTTGGAGAACAAGCAGAACGTCTTCGATGACTTCATTGCCGCCGGAGAGTGGCTCATTTCCGAGGGCTACACGAATAAGGAAAAGCTCGGTATTGCCGGTGGTTCCAACGGCGGTTTGCTCGTAGGGGCGGCCATGACGCAGCGGCCAGACCTCTTCGCTGTCGCCTTCCCCGCCGTAGGGGTGATGGATATGCTGCGCTACCACAAATTTACCGTCGGTAAGGGCTGGATACCTGAGTACGGCAGCAGCGAAGACCCCAAGATGTTCCCCATCCTGAAGGCCTATTCTCCGCTCCACAACCTGAAAGACGGTACGGAGTACCCGTCTACGATGGTCACTACGGCCGATCACGACGACCGGGTAGTACCGGCCCACTCGTTCAAGTACGCTGCGCGCCTCCAAGAGGCGCATGCGGGCGAGAACCCCGTCTTGATCCGTGTTGCAGTAGACGCCGGCCACGGGGCCGGCAAGCCGATCTCGAAGACGATTGAGGAGCAGGCTGATATTTGGAGCTTCTTCTTTTATGAGACGAAGAGCCCGGTTAAGTATGGGGTTGAGGGATAGTAAAGGGAGAAGGGGGTAAAAGGTCAGGACGATCAACATTTGGAGAACTTGGAGGCGTTTACGCTGTCTGGCTTTTCAAATATTGATCGTTCTGACCTTTTTTTGATGTGCTGTGCCCAACAAGCAGCACCTTTTACGCATCTATTGAACATGAAACATGACATCAGCGTAATTCTTATGAGTATTGCCATTGCTTTAGGTAGTCATCTAATCTGGCGAATGTGGCAACCGAATCTGACGGGGCATTGGGACATTGTGGAGGGGCAACTAGACGATCACTACTCCGCGCACGATTGGATCTATGCCCTTGACATTACCGGTGATAATATCGCATACCTTAATTATGATCCGGAGAACCCTTCTCCAGCATCCGGGACCGTGAACCGTCTTTTCAGGACAATGGATATTGGGCCGAGTTGCCTTAGCCTAAACATAAGTTATCGCCCTGATGGTAATACGCTTCACCTTGAACTACCTAATTACGAGAATCCGTTAAAGCCGTACCAAATGACGGCGGTAAGGAGTCTTAAATGCCCTCATAGCTGGAAGCCAAAATATTAATAGCCGTAACTTTACCACCCACCCAACCGTTTCACAACCATGGAAGCTTTACAACTCGAACCGCGTAGTTACTCAAAGGAGGAATACTTTGCTTTGCTGGAAAAGTATCAGCACAAGCTGGAATACGTCAATGGGGATATTCGGATGATGTCTGGGGGTAGTATTGCGCATAATGATATCATTGACAATACGTTTTTAGCCTTGGCTACTCAGAAGGGAAAATGTAAAGTAAAGAACAGTGAAAATGCAGTTTACATAGACAATGTCAAGAGTTATTTCTTCCCAGACCTAACCGTTACTTGTAATAAGCCTACTTATGAAAAGGGAGGTATAGCGAAACTAACCAACCCAGAACTAATCATTGAAGTGCTTTCTGAAAGTACCGCCGACTACGATTTAAGAGACAAATTTTCCGCTTACCGCCAATTAGACAGCTTCAAGGAATATATCCTGATCGACAGTCGTCGGATGAGGGTAGACACTTATTACCGTGAAAGCCACCAATACTGGCACATCGGTTCTTACTTCAACCCCGATCATGAGGTTGACGTCAGGACGCTGGGGTTAAAACTACCACTTAGCGTAATTTATGATGACGTGGTTTTTCCAATAAAAGATTAAAGAGCTTACAGGGCGAGTGATGAAAGGAGTCCGACAAACGAGCATCGGGGCGCGGCCGCAGGTGCAATGAATGGTTGAGGGTGGCCTTGCTTTTCATGTCTCAAGTTAAGCCCGTAATTTTACCACCAACCCAACCGTTTCACAACCATGGAAGCTTTACAACTCGAACCACGTAGTTACTCAAAGGAGGAATACTTTGCTTTGCTGGAAAAGTCTGCGCACAAGCTGGAATACCTCAACGGAGCCATCAGGATGATGTCGGGTGGGAGTATTGCGCATAACAGGATAATAGGTAATGTATTTGGTACTTTATGGTCGCAAAGAGGAGGTTGCGAAGTCAACAACAGTGAAAACGCTGTCGCAATAGACCACCTTAATACCTACTTCTTCCCTGATCTAACGGCAAACTACCACAAAACCGAGTTCAAAGAAGGCGGTATTGCACGGATTACCAACCCCCAACTAATAGTAGAAGTCCTCTCCGAAAGCACCGCCGAGTACGACCGCAGTGATAAATTTGCCGCCTACCGCCAGCTAGAGAGCTTCAAGGAATACATCCTAATTGATAGCCGCCGGATGAGGGTAGATACCTTTTACCGAGAAACGAACCAATACTGGCACATTGGTTCTTACTTCGAGCCAGACCACGAGGTACACGTGCGGACCTTAGACCTCAAGCTGCCGTTGGCGGTGATTTACGACAACATTGTCTTTCCGGAATAAGCGGAGCATCGTGCCGGAGGCACTCAGCCCTAATGGAAGCCGGTAATCCACAAGGACTTCGTAAACCAGCTTACAGCCTCAGCTGTAAGCATCGTGCCGGAGGCACTCAGCCCCAAAAACGCCCTACATTTGCCTCCGTGCAAGACATCCTCCAACAGTTCAGCATTTCAGGCTCCGCCGTCCCGCTTGGTTCGGGCCACATCAATGATTCTTACCGCGTAGGGGAGGGTTATTTGTTGCAACGCATCAACCACAACGTGTTCCCCAACGTGGGCGGGCTGATGCGGAACATCGACCTGGTGACGGGGCACATCCGCAGCAAAATTGCCACCGCCGAAGGCGAAGCGGCCACCCAACAAACACTCACGATTATCCCGACCAAAACCGGAAGCCTCTTCGCCCAAAGCGAAGACGGCAACTACTGGCGCACCTACGAGTACCTCACCGGCCTACGCTCCCACGACCTGCTAGAAACCCCAGAACAAGCCTACGCCGGAGCCCGATCCTACGGTTACTTCCTCCGCTTCCTAGACGACCTCCCCGCCGAACAGATCACCGACGTTATTCCCAACTTCCACAACATCATCTCTAGGCTTAAGGCCTTCGAGTTGGCCGTTGGGGCCGACGCGGTAGGTAGGGCGCGGGGATGCAAGAAAGACATCGCCTACGTCCGCTCGCTGGCCGACCGGATGACCGTAATTCAACGCGCTTGGCAGGCGGGCAAGCTCCGCACTCGCATCACCCACAACGACACCAAGTTCAACAACGTGATGTTCGACGCCGAGGGCCGGGGGCGCTGCGTGGTTGACCTAGACACCGTCATGCGCGGCGTCGTCCATTTTGATTTCGGCGATGCCATCCGGACCGGCGCAGCTACGGCCAATGAGGACGAGGCCGACCTCCAAATCGTCGGCGTAGACCGCGAGAAAGTACGCGCCATCACCGAAGGCTACCTCTCCATTACGCACGATTTCCTGACGCCGGAGGAGCGGCAACTATTGCCCCGCTCGGGCGAACTACTGGCCTACCTCATGGCCGTCCGGTTCTTGACCGACTACCTGATGGGGGACAAGTACTACAAAATCGCTTACCCCAACCATAACTTGGTGCGGGGGCGGAATCAGTTGCGGCTGGTGCGGGAGTTGGTTGGGCTTTAAGTTTAGCGTTCAGTAAATTAGGGTTCACTAGGGTTCAGGCAGCAGAGCGTACAGCGGCAGCCTGAATCCTGATTGCTGAACCCTGATTGCTCTCCTCTCCCCTACCCTACAAACTTCAAGTGCTTAACACTGTAAAAGAAGATCGCTCCGTACCCCAAAGCCAATAGGCCGTGGAAGAAAACGAAGGTGGTGTTTTGCAGGTAAAATGCGCCGCCGAGGGCGACCAAGAAGTACAGGCACAACAGCCCCTCGCCGATGGTGATCCAGTTGAGCTTGCCCTTCATGTATTTACTAACCGATAGTTTGTCCTTCACCGTATTGATGTTGAACTTCGGTGTGCGGACGAAGGGGCTCTTCTTGCCCCGGTAGCCCTGCAAAACGGCCACTGTATTGTGCAACGAGAGGCCCATACTTAGTGCCAAAAACAGCGGGAAGAGCACAACGAATTTCAGCACTTTCTTCGTAAAGCCCTGCCCTTCTACGGCGGGGCTGTTCACGTTGGCGGTGTAGTAAATACCGATCACGGAAAGCAGGCCCGTCAGGAAAATGGCGAAGATATTTTTATTGATGCCGAAGACGGAGAGTTCGCCCATCAGGAACAGCAGCGGCACGGAGAAAACGCCGCATAGGAAGACGAATAGGAAGATGGTACTGCCTAGTAGGTGGGCCGTTGCTTGTACTTTATGGCCGAAGGCCAAGTCTGAGCGCCAGACATCTGGCAGCATCTTTTTGGCGGTTTCGGCGCCGCCCTTCATCCAGCGGTGTTGCTGGCTTTTGAAGCTGTTCATTTCTACGGGCAACTCGGCGGGGCTGCCTACGTCTTCGAGGAAATGGATTTTATAACCCGCCAGTTGGCTACGGATGCTGAGGTCCAGGTCTTCGGTGAGGGTATCGGGCTGCCAGCCGCCACCGGCCTCGATGGTTTTCACGCGCCAGACACCGGCCGTGCCGTTGAACTGCAGCAGGTGATCGCCGTTCATCCGGCCGGTCTGCTCTACGGTGAAGTGGACGTTTAGCTGGAGAGCTTGCAGGCGAGTGATGATGTTGTAGTCTTCGTTGATGTGCTCCCAGCGGGTCTGGACAACGCCGACTTCGGGGTCGGCGAAGTGGGGAATGGTCCGTTGTAGGAAGGAGGGGTCGGGGACGAAGTCGGCGTCGAAAATAGCGACAAATTCGCCGTTGACGAGGTGCATCGCGTCGCGCATTGCGCCGGCCTTGAAGCCTTGGCGCTCCTTGCGGATGATCTGTTCGATGTTGAAGCCCTTGGCTTTATACTCGCGTACTTTTTCGGCAACGATGGCTACGGTTTCGTCTGTGCTATCATCAAGGATGTGGATCTCGAAGCGGTCTTTGGGGTAGTCGAACTTAGCGCAGGCATCAATCAAGCGGGCAATTACGTACAGCTCGTTGAAGATGGGCAGTTGGATCGTGACGAAGGGGTAGTAAGGGGGTAAAGGAGTAAGGGGGGAAGGGGGGAAGGGAGGAAGGGGGGAAGGGGATAATGGAGAAAGGGAGGAAGGGGGCGCGGCCGCAGGTGCAAAGGAAGTGTTTTCAGGGCCAGTGCCCGCTCCTACCAGCATCGGCTCAGGGGCGGAGGCTTCCGTTGGCACCATATCAGCGAAGGACACGGGGTGGTCCGTTGGGTTATTGCTCTGTTTATAGTGGTAGAGCAAGTTAAACTGAAGAACGCAGTACACCGTGATGTAGAGCAGGGAAGCCGTGTAGACGGCAAGAACGAAAAGTGCGAGTCCGGTCATAAAGAGAGATCAGATCAGTTTAAAAATAGTCCAGAGAATCTTGTGGCCCGCGAGGATGGTTCCCCGCAGCGTTCCCGATATTTTTGAAACACCGATGCGGTTGCGGTACCGAACGGGTACCTCCACACATTTCAAGCCGGCCTTTGCGGCCCGGACCTGCATTTCGACGGTCCAGCCGAAGTCTGGGTCGTTCATGCCGAGGGCCTTGAGTTTGTCGTAGCGGATGGCTCGGAATGGGCCAAGGTCGGTAAACGAGATGCCGTAGATGAGTTTGATGAGCGTAGTAGCGAGCCAGTTGCCGAAAATCTGCTGCGGTTGCATGCTGCCGGGCTCTAGGTCTCCGAGGGCGCGGGAACCGATGACGAGGTCTACGTCGTCGTTCAGGATGGGGGCCGTCAGTTCGGGCAGTTGTTCGGGGTAGTCGCTGTGGTCTCCATCGATGAAGACCACGATGTCGGGTTGTTCGGCTTTGGGGCGGGCAGCGATGTAGGCCATCCCCCGGAGGCAAGCACTTCCGTAACCGGCCCTTGTTTCATCAACTACCACTGCACCTGCGTTGCGCGCCACATTGGCCGTATCGTCCTTACTGTTGTTGTTGCACACGATAATGTCTCGCACCAAATCACGGGGCAGCTCCTTCACGACGAGCGCGATGCTGGCCTCCTCGTTGTACGCAGGAATGATGACATCAATGATGGGGACCGTAGACGGCAAGCAGGTTGGTTTTGTTGAGTGCGCAAAGATACGGTTAGTTGGGCGGGCTTAGTGTCGGGAGCGGACAATGGGGGAGATATGAGGACTCAGCGTTCAGCTTACAGCATTCAGGATTAAGGCTACCGCTGTCACCTTACCTGTCGGCCGCCTGATCGCTGGTCGCTGAATCCTGATGGCTAAAAGCTCAACCCCTACCCTACCAAACGGGTTAACCTAAAAAAAACACTCTGTCGTCATCAAGCCAGCACAAATACTTTCCGAATCGCTAGACTTTTCCGCTCCGGCCGCAGGCACGGACGAAGCGACCTTCCTGCGCCAGCTCGCCGACGTAGTAGATTACTGGATGCAGCACCGCATGGAACAACTCATGAGCCTCTGCTACACGCTAGACGTGAGCGAAGCAGCCGTTGCAGAAGCCTTCCACCCCAACGCCCCCGAGCCCGCCAACGTCGGCCTTGCCCGCTTGCTCTACGCCCGCCAGATCCAACGCCTACACACCAAACAAACCATCAAAACCCAAGCCCTCGACGATGAAGATGCCTGGTAGAAAATTTTTCATTCCCCTCGTTATTCTTGCCCTTTGGTTTGGGGGTAGGGCGTGGTACTTCGCGCCCAACGTAAGCACGGAAGAAACCGCAGCAGACTTCGCCGCCGTGCGTGCCGACGGCACGCCCTTTACCCTCCAAGACCTGCGCGGCGGCTACGTACTGCTAGATTTCTGGGGAAGCTGGTGCGGGCCCTGCCGCCGAGAAAGCCCCGAGCTGGCCCGGCTCAACGCCGCCACCAAAGACCGCCTCACCATCGTGAGCATCGCTATTGAGCGAGACAGCGCCGCCTGGCAACGCGCCCGCGCCCAAGACAACCGCAACTGGCCCTACCAAGTGATGGACCAAACCGACAGCTTTAAATTTCTGGACGGCAACGTTGCGGCCGTTTACGGTGTCAAGCAAGTGCCAACTAACTTCCTGATTGGCCCAGACGGGGTGGTCGTTGCTGTTAACGCGCCGATTACTGAAATTTCTGCGCTGCTGGAGTAACGTTGTGCGCGTAAACAGGTTACTGGCTTATCTCTTTTTTGCCTTTTTCAATCAGGATTCAGGATTTAAGCGTTCAGGTTTCAGGCTACCGCTGTTACATTCGGCCGTCTGGTTCCTGAATGCTGAACGCTGATTGCTAAAATTTTAGCCTTTACCAAATCTCGAAGGCCCGTACGCTTCGCTTCGAGGTCTAACTTCCTCATATTACCTTTGCCCCCCATGAAGCTATCCGTAGTAGTAAGCGTATACAACGAGCTGGAAAACATCCGTCCGCTCATCGACCGGATCAACGGCGCCCTACTGGGCGCGGGCATGACCGATTACGAGATCGTGTACGTAGACGACGGTAGTACGGACGGCACGGTGAAGGAGTTGAAAAGCATCGACGACCCCCGCCTCGTATTCGTAGAGTTCCGCAAGAATTACGGACAGAGCCTCGCCCTGATGGCAGGCATCGACATCGCTAGGGGCGATTTCATCGCCACCATGGACGGCGACCTCCAGAACGACCCGCTCGACATTCCCGAAATGCTCAAACTCGTGGAGGGCGACGAGTGGGACCTCGTAGTCGGTGAGCGCGTCAATCGCCAAGATGGTGCGCTGCTGCGCAAAATCCCTAGCCGCATCGCCAACTGGATCATCCGTAACCTCAGCGGCGTTCATTTGCGCGACTACGGCTGTGCGCTCAAGGTTTTCCGCGCCGAGATTGCTAAAGACATGGGTATTTACGGCGAGCTGCACCGCTTCATCTCCGTATTGGCCAGCTTGGAGGGTGCGCGCATTACGCAGATTCCCGTGCGGCACCATGCGCGGCAGTTTGGGGTGAGTAAGTACGGTTTAGGCCGGACCTTCAAGGTAGTCAGTGACCTGATGCTGATGCTGTTTTTCAAGAAATACATGCAAAAACCGATGCACCTGTTTGCGCAGGCGGGCTTATTCCTGTTCAGCATTGGTGCGCTCATCAATGTTTACCTCCTCGTCTGTAAGCTGATGGGGGAAGACGTTTGGGGGCGGCCGTTGCTCATCCTTGGTGCGCTGCTTGTTTTGGCGGGCATCCAGCTCATCACGGTCGGCATCATCGTTGAAGTACTGATGCGAACCTATTATGAGAGCCAAGATAAGCGGCCCTATAAAGTACGATCGGTGCGTAGGGGAAGCAATGTTTCATTGTAGCCCCAAGATTACTACCCAACTAACTTACGACATTACTATCTTTCCGCTATGGTAGCAGAAGAAGAAAAAACTGGTACGACGGAAGTAACCCCGGGCCAGAGCATCGGGAAGTGGTTTGAAGACTTCCTGGATCTCCGCGAAGGCAGTGACCGCGCGGGTGCGACAGCCTCGATCATCAATGGCAAACTGATGCGGGGCTCCAACGCTTGGATGTTGGTTTGCTCGATCATGATCGCGAGCCTTGGCCTCAACCTCAACTCTGGGGCTGTCATCATCGGGGCGATGTTGATCTCGCCTTTGATGAACCCCATTCTTGGCGTTGGCCTCGCGATCGGTACCAACGACCGAGATTTGCTGTGGATCGCGCTGAAGAACTTTGGCATCGCCATTCTTATCGCATTAGTGACCAGCATTGTATACTTTGCCCTCACGCCCATCGACATCTTCACGGAGGAGATGCAGGCCAGAACGGAACCGACCATTCTCGACGCTCTCGTCGCGGTATTTGGCGGGCTTGCGGGCATCATTTCTGTTACTAGGTTAGACAAGACCAACGCTATTCCGGGGGTAGCCATCGCGACGGCCTTGATGCCGCCTTTGTGTGTGGCGGGCTACGGCATTGTGCTTTCTTTTTCCGACCCAGCCGAAGGGTTTTCCGTGTTCTGGCGGGCGGGCTACCTCTTCTTCCTCAATTCCTTCTTCATCGCCGTGATGGCCTACCTCATCATCCGGTTGCTGCGCTTCCCGTACCGGAAATACGTCAATGCTGAAGACAAACGGCGCAGCCAAGTCATCATTGGTTTGGTGAGTGTGTTAATGATTTTGCCCGGAGTCTTCGTGCTTAAGGGCGTGATCGGGGATTTGCGCATGGACCGCGCTGCGCGTGAGTTTACGGCAAAATACTTCCCTAGCAGCAAGTCGACCTACCTGTTCAACAGAGAGAACCAAGAGCAGCCTTTGCTCATTTACCCCCTCAAAGATCGTTTGCTAGACCGAGACAGCATCAATTACTACAACGAGCTGTTGCGTAGCAAACCCTACAACCTCACCGGAGCTCGACTAGTGACCGATACCAGTTTTACGGCCTCCCAGATGGCGGGCATCCAGAGTAAACTCAGTACCATGGACAACCAAACTTCTCGGCTCACTGCCGTAGAACAACAGCTTGGCCTAGTCATTGCCCAACAGGAAAAGCTCCAAGAGGAGGTCCGTCCTATTGGTACAGATTCCGCACGCTTTGAAGCCCTGACCAACCGGCTGCAATTGGCCTTTCCGGGGGTAGTGTCCGTTTATGTAGCGGAGCAGAGCCTGCGCGATTCGGTGCGTTATGTCCCGCTAGTTGCGCTCAGGCGTAGCCGCCCTGGGCGGCGGCCAGCCGCCTCGGTTGTGAAAGCGGAGCGGGAACGGATGGACAAATACCTCCGAAGCGAGCTTAAGGCAGACTCCATTGTTTTGGTGGTGGAGGAGTTTTAGGGAAGACGAA
>CALEDI010000239.1 GCA_937949535.1 uncultured Lewinella sp.
ATGCCGCGTTTGTAGGTAGAGGAAACGAAGCCCGCCATGTCTTCCAACACGCCACCGCCCAAGCAGATGGCGCACCAGCGGCGGCCTACGCCTGCGGCGAAGAGGTCTTCCCACATGTCTTGGCAGGTTTCCAGGTTCTTGTTCAGTTCCCCTTCCGGAACGACGATCACGGGGATGTCTTCCGGCAAAAAATCTTCGATTAGGGGCAAGCACAGCTCGGCGGTGTTCTCGTCGGCGAAGAGGACCCAGCCGGCGTAGTTTTGGGCTTTCAGCCAGTCGAAGTTGGCCTGAGTGATGGGGCCTATTTCTATTTTGTATTTGTCGGAGACGGGTAGGGTCATTTTACGATCAGGTTGTCGGGGATGAGGGCAAAGGTAATAATCGGTTTTTGGGGCGAGGGCAAAATCAGCTACAGCTGGAAGCTGTAGTCTGGTTTATGAGGTCCTTGCTGGCTGTGCTGCTTTTGTAGTCCGTAAGGACTTCGTATGGTAGGCTGCGGTTTTAACCGCAGCAAAAGTCAATACGCATAAACGCCTCCTCAATATTCAAGAAGCCCCCTTATCTTCCCTCCATGAAAAGTAGTGTAACATCCCTCCTGCTGTTGGCCTTCGTGCTGGCAGCTACAGCTTGCGTTGCGCAAGACCCCATTTACAACGACGACCCGATGCAGGAGCGAGCCTTGGGGCAGGCCGAATCTGAGTACCACATCCGGCAACCGACGGGGCTAGACGAGCCGAAGGATGCGGGCGTGTTCCCACCCAACTGGTGGGCGGGGATGAAAGACCCAAGGCTAGAAGTGATGATCTACGAGAAAAACATCGCGCAGTATAACGACGTAACCACCAACAACGACGGCATCACGGTGGAGTACGTGAAGCGGGAGGCAAACCCCAACTACTTATTCGTTGGCCTCAGGGTAGGGCCGGGCGTTCAGCCTTGCGCTTTTCAACTTAACCTTGCATCCCGCGGCCGCGCCCGAAAAACAGGGGCCTTGGAGGCTGATGGGGGGGCGAAAAATCACCCCGTACTTATACGGAAGTACATTGAGTATGAATTGCTGCCCCACCCCCGAAAAAACTGGGCAAAACGCCAACAACTAAGCGCCAAAGACCTCATCTATCTCATCATGCCAGACCGCTTCGCCAACGGCGACCCCACCAACGACGTAGTGCCCAGCATGAACGAAACCCACCTCAACCGCCAAAAATTCTTCTTCCGCCACGGCGGAGACCTCCAAGGCATCATTGATAAACTAGCCTATCTCGAAGACCTCGGCGTGACGGCCCTGTGGCTCAACCCCGTGCTCGAAAACAACCAGCCTTACGCCAGCTACCACGGCTATGCTGTAACGGACCACTACCACATAGATCGTCGTTTCGGGACCAACGAAAAGTACCGAGAACTCGTCAGTAAAGCCCACGCAAAGGGCATCAAGATCATCATGGATGTGATCTTCAACCACGTCGGCGACGAACACTACCTGATGCGCGACCTACCCGGCTACGACTGGATTCACCAGTGGCCCGAGTATACCAAAACGACCTACCGCGCCCCTACCCTCCTAGATCCCAACGCCAGCGAATACGACCGCAAACTGATGACCGATGGCTGGTTTGATAAGCACATGCCAGACCTCAACCAGCAAAACCCACACCTAGCCAACTACCTCATCCAGAACAGCATTTGGTGGACGCTCTGGTCAGACCAAGACGCTTTCCGGATTGATACCTACGCCTACGCCGACGGCGCCTTTGCCGCCGAATGGAATCGGAGGTTGTTGCAAGAAATTCCGCACCTTGGCATCTTTGGTGAAACTTGGGTCCACGGCCCCGGCGTACAAGCCTGGTTTACCGGCGGGCGAAACATCCACCAAGATTTTGACACCAACCTGCCGGGAGTAACAGATTTCCAGCTCTATTACGCCATTCAGGAAGCCCTCGGCAAAGACCCCGGCTGGACGGAGGGCGTGAACCGCATCTACTACACCCTCGCCCAAGATTACCTCTACGAAGACCCGACCAAAAACGTCGTATTTCTAGACAACCACGACCTTTCCCGCCTCTTCACCGCCCTCGGTGAAGACATCATGAAGATGAGAAGTGCGCTGGCATTATTGATGACGATGCGCGGAATTCCGATGCTTAGCTACGGTACCGAACTTGGCTTCACCGGCGCAGGCGGTGCCTTCGGCGAAGCGGGGCGGGTAGACTTTCCCGGCGGTTTCCCCGAAGACGAAACGAACCTCTTTGAAGCGACCGACCGAACGGCCACACAGGCCCAGCTCCACGATTACGTGAAGCGCATGGCCAAGTTCCGCCTCAAGAGTAACGCCCTGACGGTGGGCAAACTGGTCCAGTTTGTTCCGCGCGACGGCGTGTACGTCTACTTCCGGCAGCAAGCCGACGAAACCGTTATGGTAGTGTTCAATGGCAATAGTACACCAGCAACGCTGGCCGATCTTGCAACCTACCAAGAAATGCTGGGCGGGTTCCGTAAAGGATATGACCTTACGCGCGATGTGAAAAACGTTGAGCTAGCGGAAATGGAACTCTGGGCTAAAGAAGTTCGGGTGTTGGTGCTGGAGCATTAAAGGGTCACTAGACAGCAGCACCGTCTTTACTGCACCTTGAAGTTGTAAGTAATCTTACCACACTGCGTTGCGGGCGCAGTAGGGTCGGGCTTGAACTTCCATTTGCGGGCGTTAGCTTTTGCGGCGTTGATGAGTTGGGTATTGGCATTTACCGACCCCGACTGCGTGAAATCTACAGAAGCGATCTTCCCGTCTTGCCCCACACAAACGGATAAAACGACGGTGCCTGAGCGTTGGAGGGCGTCCTTTACGGGTGGGCTAGAGAGGAGGCCTCGGCCACCGAGTCCGCCTGATACGCGGCCGCCTGATCCGGCCGTTACGCCTCGGCCATCAGCGACGCCGTCGGGGCGGCCTTGTGTTCCCGGGGTGCCGGTGTCACCGGATCCGCTGCCGCTGCCGGAGAGCCCTCCGGAGAGTTGGTCGCGCAGAGCTTGGGCGCGGGCTTCACGGGCTTGGCGTTCGGCTTCGGCTTTTGCGTTCGCTTCTCGGATGGCTTGTTCGCGGGCTTCTTGCTCGCGGCGTTCTCGGGCGGCCTCTTCGCGGGCCGCTTGCTCGGCTGCTTCTTCGCGGCGGCGCGTTTCGTCTTCTTGCTCTTGACGCTGGCGGTCTGCTTCGCGCTGGCGAGCTTCTTCCTGCGCTTTGCGCTTACGGATGGCGATTTCCTGCGCCGTTTCTTCCTGGATTACTTCGCGCTGCTCTACTACCGGCTTGGGCGCAGAGGTAGGCTTAGGCGGAACGGGTTCTGGTTTTACTTCGGGGGCGGGTGGAGGTGGCTTAACAGGTTCAGGTTCTGACACGGGCTCCGCCGGAGCGCTGGGGCCTGCGGGGTTATCTCCTGATCCCTGGTCGTCAAAAGCAAGCAATACCGCAATACCGGGCTGGCCGGGGGGCGGGTTCAGCTTAAAGAAGATCGGGACCAGAATTAGGACTACAAACAGGATGAAACCTATACCAGCAGCAACCTTGCCGTTACGATCGCCGTTTAGTTCTGCTTCAGATTGGACTTGGGCTTCCATATTGTCTTATTTTAGTGTCTTGATGTAAAACTAAATGAGAATGCATAATAGTATGTTGCTACTCACTAGAAATAGTGATAAACAACAGCATTTTCACGGAAAATTAACTGTTTTGGAGCCAGCTTACCGCTCACTCCCCCGTCGCCTCCCGCCAAAGCCACCAGATCAATAAGAACTGAACCACCAAACGAACCGCCGCCGCCCAGTGCGGTCCAACGGCAGGTTTCGGCTTCGTCAAGTCCCAAACGTGTAGCGGTAGAAATACGACCATCAGGGCGCAAGCGGCGTAGAGTGCGTAGGTCCGCCAGTCAGGGATCAAGAGGCCGACACCGATGATGATTTCAGCGATGCCGCCAGCGGCGTTGGCCAATTCCTTCGGGAACCACTTCGGCATCATCGGGTTGTAAAAGGCTGGGTTTACGAAGTGGTAGGCTCCGGCGGCAATCAGTAGTACGCCGAAGGCGATGACGAGAAAGGGCATTTATGGTTGCTTTTTAGCTGGTTTGGGGTAAAGGAAGCGCCGCGTGATTCTCAGCTCTGCGGTAAAATTATTGATGCGGGTATCCAAGTTCTCCGTAATGTCTAGGCCCGGAAGGTACAACGCACTGAGCGAGATAGCCGTTCTGTCTCCGTTCCAACCGCAAGCGAGGTAGCCGCGCAAGCGGGGGCTTACCCGGAAATCGTTTTGTCGTTTGCCGCCGTTAACCGCGTCGAAATTGATGAACCGAAACTCTGGCCCAACCACCGCAAAGGGCGTTAAGAACATCCGCTCGCTGAGCATAAACGTATGCGCGTACCCTACCCCAACGCCCACCTTGGTCTGCGCAAGGCGGGTCAACCATTCCTCTTCGCCGCTGTCCAGCGGAACCAGCAAGCCCTCCGTCTTCAGCCGGCGCCGATCAAGCAGCAGCCCACCAATAAAAGACCCGCTGGTTTTCAACTGGCGGTCCCGTTGTTTGAAGCTCGACCGGAGGCTAAACCGCTTATTGTTAAACACATGAAAACCGTAGAGCGTAGCCGTAAAAAGATCTACGTCGTCTCGGAAAGTCCGTACTCCTTCGGGCGTAACCGAACGAAAGCCTATCGTATTCCGGAAGCTGCCCGACAGCAGGTGCTGCCGCATAAAGAGTGTAAGCCCCAAACCAAAGTTTCTGATTCGTTCTTCGTCTGGCTCCGCCGTCAGGTCCGCAATCGGGATAGAGAAGGTATAGCTTGCAAAGCGGTACCGGCCGCCAATTCGGAACGTCAAGGCCCTATCCTCCAGCTTAAACGCTTCCCCCGCGTTCGTTTTAAACTCCAAAGACCGCTCCCGGTACCTAAAGCCCGTGTTGACGCGGGCAAGGTTGGGGAACAACTCAATAAAAGTAGAATCACGCTGCGCACAAAGTTCGCCATTACAGCAGAAGCACAACATGAAAAAAATGACGAGAAAACGCATGTACTAGTTTAGGGAATAGATAAAAATCAGCCGCCCTAACTCAACGTGCCTTACCACTCAAATAGTCTAAAGCGATGTTGGTGTATAGCTCAACGCCAAGCTTCATGCCTCGGTCATCAATCCTGAAGTTAGGCGTGTGGTGGCCGGGGGCATCGGCTCGGTCCATTTCAGGGTCCATACCGCCTAGGAACAAAAACAAGCTGGGCACTTTTTCAGCATAGAAGCTAAAGTCTTCTGCGCCGGTGATGGGCCGCACGAGGTGAACGTTGTCTTCTCCGGCGGTTGCCACTACGGTTGGCATCAGGCGCCGCGTGATGTCAGGATCGTTGAACGTGATCAGCGTTCCGTCCTGAATTTCTACCTCTGCGGTTGCGCCGCTGGAGGCGGCGATGCTGGTGGCCGTTTGCTCAATACGCTCGAAGACCTCTTTCTTCATCTCTCGGTCAAGGGTACGGATGGTACCGATGAGGGTTACTTCATTGGGGATGATGTTGTTGCGCACGCCGCCTTCAATTTTTCCGACCGTAATCACGACGGGCTCTTTCGTCAGGTCCATTTGGCGAGAAACGATGGTTTGCAGGCCAATGATGATCTGTGCCGCAGCAACAACGGGGTCAACGCTGGCCCAAGGGGCCGAGCCGTGGGCCTGCTTGCCCTTCACCACAATTTTGAACGGGTTACTTGCTGCCATCGCGCCGCCGGGTTTGTAGTTTACGTGGCCTACTGGTGTTTGGGAGTTGATGTGGATACCGAAGGCTGTTTCTACCTTATAGTCGCTCAAGACGCCTTCTTTCACCATCATTTTGGCGCCGCCGCCTTCTTCCTTCGGTGCGCCTTCTTCAGCGGGCTGGAAGATAAAAACAACCGTGCCTTCAATTTCGGCTTTGCGCTTGCTCAGCAGTTCTGCGGCACCCATCAGCATCGCTACGTGGGTGTCGTGGCCGCAGGCGTGCATCACGCCAACGTCTTTGCCGAGGTAGGTAGTTTTCACTTTGCTGGCGTAGGGCAAATCCACGATTTCCGTTACGGGCAGGGCGTCCATATCGGCCCGCAGCGCGATCACGCCGCCGGGCTTATCGCCCTTCAAGATACCGACTACGCCGGTGTAGGCCACGCCGGTCCGGACTTCCATGCCCAAGCCGCGCAGGTGCTTTTCTACGTACTTCGCTGTCTCGAATTCGCGGTTGCTGAGCTCGGGGTTCTCGTGCAGGTGATGCCGCCACTCAATAACTTTAGCCTCGATTTCGGCAGCGCCCTTCGCCGTTTTGGGGTCGTTGCTCGTTTGGGCGAACAAACTAGCAGTAAGGAAACACAGGAGTAACGGTAAATAACGCATACACAGGAAGTTTTTTGATTGGGGCGAATATACGCAACTGTTTTGCTGCTTGAGATGCTCGTTGTGCCTTAGAGGTCTTCGGCCCCGAAGGGGTCCCACATCTAGCGAAGGGTTGAACGCCTGCTGATAAGCAGCGTTCAGCCCTTCGCTATTCGGGTGATCTTGCTACTGCCAAGCATCAGGGCGGCGGCGCGCAGGTGCAATGAGGCGGTTCCGAGTCCGCTAGATTGCAGAACTCCGGTCTAATCAGTTGAGCATTTTTCTTCGCTTATCTTTGCAGCCTAAACCAACTTTTACTGATGAAGCATTTACTGTTCCTTTGCCTGCTCACATTTTCCACTTCTCTTTTCGCTCAACTCAACACTACTCTTCGCTCCCAACTCGACTATGATGTCGCGGTAAACGACGTATGGGGCTACGTTGCGCCCGATGGCACAGAGTACGCCATCGTTGGCCTCCAAAACGGCGTATCTTTTGTCAGCTTAGCTGACCCAGACAATGCCGTAGAAGTAGCCAGAATAGCAGGAGACAACTCCTCTTGGCGAGACATGAAGACCTTCGGAGAATACGCCTACTCCGTAGCCGACCAAGGAGCCGAAGGCATCGCCGCCTTCGACCTGCGCTTCCTCCCCGACAGTGTCCCCTTCAAGAAAACAGCTTACCCAGACCTAATTGGGAACGGGCGGGATTTCCAACGAGCCCACAACCTTTACATCGACACCACCAAAGGTTGGTTATACACCGCAGGCGGCAGCCAAGCAATCATCGACGGGGGCATCCTCGTCTTTGATCTCAACACCGACCCAACAACGCCCACCTACATCGGTAAAGGCCCCGCAACCTATAGCCACGATATATACGTCGTAGAAGACACCCTCTACTGCTCCGAAATCTACGACGGAGAACTCGCTATGTACGACATCTCCGACCTCGACAACCCTATAACACTTGGTGCCGTACAAACCCCTTTTAGTTTCACCCACAACGCTTGGACTACAGACGACCAGCAGTTCATCTTCACTACCGACGAAGAAGCCAATGCTCCCGTTGCAGCTTACGACATCAGCGACAAATCGGACATCAAAGAAACCTTCCAGTTTCGCCCCCTAGGCTCCATCAATACCGGCACCATTCCGCACAATGTACACGTCATCAATGATTACCTCTCCATTAGTTACTACACCGATGGTATTGTCATAGCAGACGCCAGTAAGCCAGACAACATCATCGAAGTAGCCAACTACGATACTTGGCTCGGAAGCAACGGCGGTTTCAACGGCAACTGGGGCGCGTACCCTTTCCTGCCCTCCGGTCTAACGCTTGCCTCAGACCGCTCCAGCGGCCTATACGTAATAGAAGTTGACTACAAACGCGCCGCTCGTCTCGAAGGAATCCTCACCGACCTCGACCTCGGCACCCCAATCAACGGTGTATCCGTAAGCATCAACTCCACCCTGCCCAATGGCGCAACCTCCAACGCAACCGGAACCTACAAAACAGGCATCGCAGACAGTGGCAACTACGAAGTCACCTTCACCGCAGACAACTACCTCCCCCTGACCGTCAGTCTAGACTTCGTGAACGACGTCTGCTTGCGCCTCGATACTACCCTAACGCCCTCCGTCCGCCGTTACGACATCAACGTTACCGTTGTCGATGATGAAACTGGCGAGGCGATACCAAACGCCAGCTTCATCTTCAGTAATGAAGCCGGAGACAACTCCACCAACATGCTCACCGATGCAGCAGGCCAAGTGACCATCGACAACGTATTCGATGGTGAATACGACCTCTACGTCGCGGAGTGGGGCTACCGCACCGTTGGGGAATACAACGTTAGCCCTTCAACACTCGGCAACCGCGTAATCCGTCTAACACCTGGTTACATGGATGATTTCGTCTCCGACGAAAACTGGGTAGCTACTGCGCAAGACGCCAGCTCTGGCTTCTGGCAGCGTGGCGTCCCCATCGGAACTTTCTTTGGAGGCCAACCCGCTAACCCCGGCTTTGATGCCGCCGGAGACTTTGGTCAGGAAGCCTACGTAACCGGCAACGGCGGAGGTGGCGGAGGTGAGGACGACGTAGACGGCGGCCCGGTAACCCTCACCTCACCCATGTTCCAAGACCTCGGCCTCGCAGACCTCAAAGTAAGCTACCAATACTGGTTCGCTAACGACGGCGGAGACCCTCCCCTCAACGACACCCTCTTCATCAAGATCGCCAACGGCCGAGAAACCGTAACCGCCAAAACTTACATCGCAGACGGAGCCCCCCGCTGGATCGCAGACTCCTTCCTCATCTCCGACTTCGTAGAAATCACCGACTCCCTCCAGATCATCGTCGAGACCGACGACTCCGGAGAAGGGCACATCGTTGAAGCCGCCTTCGACAACTTCCTCGTCTACGGCCGCACCATCCCCGTCGGTACCGAAAACTACGGAGCGGAAGGCTTCGCGGCTTCCGTATTCCCCAACCCTACCGATGATGCCTTCCAACTCACCTTCGATGGGCGCAGCCTAAACCAAGCAACCCTCCGCCTTACCGACGCTACCGGGCGGGTGGTTTCCGAACAAAAGATCAGCGGCGAAAGCGTCGTCTTTGGGCGGGTGCTTCCTACGGGTATTTACTTCGCTGAAGTGTTTGAAGGCGCTCAGCGAGTGTACACTACTAAGTTGGTTAAGGAGTAGATCACGTCGTCAACATGAGCCATCCCGGAGTTTGGACCGTATCTCTAGTGGGCCAGCCAGCGTTTTCTCCTAATGTCTCCGATATAGCTGGCGTAAAAAAGCGATCAGCGGGCAGCATTCAGCGCCGTTTTGCCTGAATGCGGTCCGCTGATCGCTAAAAATCTTGTCAAATACTGCCAAACATGGTGGTCAGCTTAATCAAAAAATCGGGACGACTCATGTTGGCGATTTTATAGGCTACCCCAAGGCCAGCAGTTGCTTCGCAACCTCCTCCGCAGACCTACTCGCGGCCACTACCTTCGCCAGCACCTGCGCTTGCCGCCGCTGCCCATAATGATGATATGCCTTGTCGTAGTACACCAACGCAATCCGTGCTGCGGTGGCAAAGTCATCGTTGGCCAATGCCTCTACGGCCTCGTTGAGGTGTTGCCCGCCCAGTTTCTTACGGATTCGATTAAAGGACGCTTCGAGTTCTTCCTTAGGGTGTCTGGCGTAGTTCTCTACGAGGTGTTCGACCCTCCATTCTAGGGGTTGCTCTAGGGCATAGATCGGTGCGGCATAAAGGTGATCATAAAAACAGTCGGATAAGCAAACATGGCCGATGAGCCGGCTCTCGTCTTCCAACCAGACTGTTTCGCCCTCCGGGATGCGTCGAAACTCAGCGAATAACTGGTTCTCGAACTCTTCCGAGCTTGGCTGCGGAGCCTCGCCCAGCGCACCGAAGGCAGAGCCTTTGTGGTTAGCAAGTCCCTCCAGATCAATTACGTTGGCCCCCAACTCGCGCATCGCGAGCAAAATCGGTGTTTTACCCGAGCCCGTTGGCCCGCTAAGCACCCGCAGTTCATGCCGCGCTTCTCCGAGATAAGTCCGGATATAATGACGGGCAGATTTATAGCCCCCGATGAGTTGCCGCACGTCAAAACCAGCCCGTTCCAGCAACCAAGCAACGCTTCCGCTGCGTTGCCCGCCGCGCCAACAATGAACAACAACTTTATTGTTGGGGGCCAACCGGCGCGCTTCTTCCACCAGCCAACGCATTTTCCCTCCGGCAATCTCTAAACCGCTCAACAGCGCGGCGTCTGGGCTGGTTTGCTTGTAGAGCGTGCCCACCCTTGCGCGCTCCGCGTCGGTAAACAACGGAAGGTTGTGTGCTCCGGGCAGTTTACCTGTTGCGTACTCTCCCGGGGAGCGCACGTCGAGCAGGGCGAAGTCTGTACTGGCGGGGTCGGTGAAATAGTCTTGGGGGCTGAGGGTTTGCATCTGAGGCGAAGGTAACACTACCGCGCATCATTGCGCCAAACGTGGACAAACTTGTGCTTGTCCCATCCAATACTGACGATGTCGAGGTCGCCATCTCCGTCAAGATCGAAGGCTTGGGTACCGAGGTAAGACTCCTTGCCTCGGTCAATCTCTTGCTTGGTGAAGTCTGCCTTACCGTCGTTGAGCCATACTTGCAGCGCAAGGTTGGGGCCTTTGTTCTCTGCCGTCAAGAGGTCTTGGTCGCCGTCCATATCAAGGTCAACAATATCGAGGTTGTTCATGGAATACTGGGTAACTACGTTTTGACGAACGAAGCCGGTGTCGGTTTGTAGGAAGACCCAGAGGGAAGCGTCGGGCGCTAGGCCGGGGTAACGTTCTTCGGCCACGACAACGTCGGGGCGGCCATCGCCGTTCAGGTCTGCGGCTTCGACGCGGTCGGCGGCGAAGGCGGTCTTGCCTACCGGGTGCATGGCCCAGTTGGGGGTTAGGACTCCGGGGTTTTCAAACCAGACTACCAGGGTGGGCACTTCGGCGTTTTGGCTGGGTACGCGGTAGCCGGAGATGAGGTCGAGGTCGCCGTCGGCGTCCATATCTGCAACGCCGAAGCCTTCGTCGGTAGCGTCTTTGCCGACCAAAGTGACGGGCCAAGGCTTGGCTGCCGGAGGGTCCATTACATAGAGACCGCCTTGGCTGGCGTAGATGATTTCCTTGTCTCCGTTTCCGGGGAGGAGATGGGCGGTTTTATAGCCTTGCCCGTTGTGGTGGTTGGTGGGGGGCACTTGCGCGACGACTTCGCCTTCGTGGATTTTGAAGTTATCGTCGACCCGAAAACGAACAACATCGGGGAGGCTTTCGCCGAGGATGTAGGGTTGTTTTTTGCCTTGTCTTTGGTAGATCAGGTTGGCGTCTACGTTTTGCTGGAGGTCCAGTTTTGTCCAGTGGTCGGTCATGTTGCCGCCGGGGTTGTAGTAGACGTTTCGGCCGGAGACGAGGTCCAAGTTTCCGTCTCCGTTCAGGTCTCCGGCAGCGAGGCCGAAGTAGCGTAGCCATTCGGGTTCGGCAAATTCTCCCCACATGGCTTTTGCGCTGTCTACCTCGATGTAGGTCCATTGGTCTGATACCTTGCTGTGCGGACTTTGGGCGGGGCCGCTGGTGCTGGGCTGGGTTTCAGAAGCACAGGACAAAACCATAAAGGCGAAGATCCAGGCTGTAAAAACGGGTTTTGCACCTGCGTGCGCGCCAGAAAGAAATGTTGATGTCTTCATTAGAGGTTGCCGTCGTCGGCGTTGTTGATGTAAACTACGTCTTCGATGCCGTCGTTCGTAAGGTCGCCGATCGTTAGGTTGGGTTAAGGCTGGAAAGATACGCTCACAACCGTAACTTTCCCGCCCCTAAAACGTCCTATTCAACGGATGCAAGACGGTAAATACAACATGACCACTTGGGCCAAGCGCCTCAACGAACTAGGAGCCAAGAGAGCGCCCTGTTTCTTTCTGGTTGACTTTGAGCAGGAGGCTCCTCGGGTATGGGCCGCCGGAGACAATACGGAAGATCAGCCACGCTTTTCCTTCCGCAACTATGCCGACCCAGGTGCCCCTCCATCGGGGATGTTGCCGCCAAAGTTGTTGCCCGAGCACGTTCCGGAAACGATCTTCCGTACGGCTTTTCGCGTTGTCCGGGCCGGCCTGCAACGGGGAGACAGCTTCCTTACCAACCTCACCTTTCCCGTTCCCATAGCGCTTAGTTGTTCCCTGGAAGACGTTTACTGGCAGAGCGAAGCCAAATACCGCATCCTGTGGCCGGGGCGGTTTGTATGTTTCAGCCCCGAAACCTTCGTCACCATCAACAAAACCGGCTACATCGAAAGCCGGCCAATGAAAGGCACTGCGCTGGATACCGAAAGCGCACGCGCCGCCCTCCTGAACAGCAAGAAAGAAATTGCTGAACATGCAACCATCGTTGATTTGATCCGCAACGACCTAAGCCAGGTCGCCAAAGGCGTACGAGTGACGAACTATCGCTACTTCCACAAGATCGCGACCAGCAGCAGGGGGTTGGTACAAACCAGTAGTAAAATCGGCGGCCAACTCCCGGCCAACTGGAAGGACAATCTCGGGGGCATCCTCGCTACCCTACTGCCCGCAGGCTCTGTTTCTGGCGCACCGAAGGCAGCTACGCTAGACATTATTCGGAGAGCCGAAGGCCAGCGGCGGGGCTATTACTGTGGCATTGGGGGGTATTTCGATGGCGCATCCATAGACACTTGCGTCTTGATCCGTTTTATCGAAGAGCGGCCCGATGGGGCTCACTTTTTCCGTTCGGGCGGAGGCGTCACGGCGCGCAGCAACTGGGCGGAAGAATACGCAGAACTGAAAGCTAAAGTGCGCATTCCCTTGGCCGTTGCGCATTTTTCCCTACATTAGAGGCTACAAGACAGGCTGAACCTGCTTGAAAGAGCGCAATCTACAAGCCCTCTCTACCTACCAAATTGCAATACTGAGCGTCTTCCCCTTGGCCAAGAAGAAACTACCTCCACCCATCCTTTTGGAATCTATCCGTATTATGGATGGAGAAGCAGACCTTTTGCCCTATCACCAGCGGCGCATTGACCGGTCTCGGCGGGTGCACTACGCCAAATCCCCCGTGCTCAAGCTAGAGAAATTGCTTGAAGAACTGTCCTTGCCCGCCAAAGGGCTTTACAAACTCCGCATTGAATACGGAGCTACGCTACTCAAGCAAGAGGTACTTCCTTACACCCCCCGCCCCGTCAATACCATCAAGCTGGTGGATGCGAAAAACGTAGCCTACGGCCGCAAATATGCAGACCGCAGCAGCATCCGGAAATGCCTCGAAAAAAAGGGCCACTGTGATGACATCTTGATGGTTCAGCACGGCCACCTAACCGACGCTAGCTATGCCAACATCGCGCTGTTCGATGGCAAACACTGGCACACCCCCGCTTGGCCGCTCCTGCGCGGAACCCGACGAGAGATGCTACTAGACAAAGGAACCATCCGCCCCTCCGTCATTCGAGCCCGCGACCTGAAGTCGTTCCAGTCCATTCGCCTCATGAACGCAATGTTGCGTTGGGAAGAAGGGCCCACAATGGACATAAAGGACGTAGTGGGTACGGATAAAGATTGGTAGATGGGGTCTTACTCCTCTCCTTGTTTAGGAATTGCTCCGGTAGCTTGGCCAAAGAAGAAAACGAACTGTTGCATCTGGTTGGCAAGTTCTTTGTTTCCGGTTGCTTTGAAGTAGGTATCTGCTAAGCCCCGCAGCGTTTGGTACATGAAGCGGTCCATTTCTACAACTTGCATTTCCTTGGTCCAGAGGTCTACCTTCATGGTTTCCTTGGTTTGCTCGTTGAACAAGCTCAACAACATGCCCTTGCAGCCTTCAGCGGGTCCGGGTTTGTCGCTTGCGCCCCATTTCATTTCTACGGGCATTTGCTCGGCGTTGAGGCCAACTTCGACGGTTATTTTGCTGCGTTTTTTTACTACTTCTTTAGCCATTGGGTGTTTTTTGCACGAAGGTAGGCGGTTTATGGATAGGTAGTGTTGGTTGGTGAAGGGATTTGTGGTTGTGGCTAGGAACTGGGAGGAATAATAATGTTTAGGGATGGGGAATAAATAAAAGCACGAGTCCTCCCGAACTTTGGGTAGCGTTTTGGGCGTTTCCTCCTTTTTGTAAAACGGGGTTATGGCACAAAAAAGCGATCAGCGGGCAGCATTCAGGGCAGTTTTGCCTGAATGCTGATCGCTGATCGCTAAAAGTTTTACCAAGCACTACAAAACATGGTCATTCATTCCGATAATTAGCTTCGCTATACTTCGTACTCGGGATGACTCATGTTGGGCAGTTGCAAGGGAGAATTAGTCCTTAACAAACTTCAGGTTCTGCTGGCCTCGGCCATTGCTGAGTTGCAGAGAGTAAACACCGGAAGGCAAGTTGGCCGTTTCGATGCTGAATTGTTGGTTCCCACTCGAGAGGTTGCCCAAGTCCATGCTGCGTACTTGGCGGCCAAGCATGTCGAAAACGGTGGCTTCTACCCGGGTCGCTTCGTCGAGAGAGAACTTGACGGTTGCTTCATCGGTAGTAGGGTTCGGGAACAGGCTCAGCTCGGAAGCGAAGTCTTGGTCTTCAACACCAGTAACGATATCACCAATAAGCTGGAGGAAGAAAGCGCCCGGCGCATCAGAAGTGAGACGGGTAGTAACGCGGATGTAGTAAATTTCGTTTTGGCCAGCGGGGAAGCCACCGAAGAAGGTTTCCACATCAAGGTTGTCTGCATCGGTGAAGGTGCAGTTGACGGGGAAGTTGAGCGTATCAACACGTTCCATACAGTTGTCGAATAGGTCAACGAAGAAAACTTCTGCAGCGTTGTCATTGTCGCTGCCTACTCCGAACTGGATGCCGACTTCCTCGTTTCCAAGGGTTTCGAAAGCGTACCATACATCGGAGAATTCACCGCCGTTCTGGTTGCTCAAGCAGTTAGAGAACTGGTAACCTTCGTTGATGAAGGTTCCGCCAAGGGTAGTACCTGTAGTGACAGAGTCAAAAGTTTCAGCGGTTTCAAAAGAGATGATTGGGACGAGGATGGCGTCTGCGCAATCGTCGTTTACGGGCGGGTCAATCGGGGTAGTTGAAACCAAGTCAAATGATCCTGTACCTGTAGCGCTCGCGTGGCTACCCAAACGAAGGAGGTAGGTCTGGTTGGCCTCTACGTTGAATACGAGCACGGAGGTAAAGTTAGCACATCCACCACCATCGTCGTTACAGGCAAAAAGGTCGTCTGATGCGGGAGGGCAAGCTGATCCGGGGTTGTAGACCGCTAGGCGGGTATCGAAAGTAGCTGTTCCACAAGTCGTCCATTCTACGGCTCCGGTGAAGGGAGAAGTGAAGGTGTACCAGATGTCGTTGGTAGCAGTATTGACGTTGAACTGGAAGCAGGGGTTATTGTCGTGTGCGGGCCCATCAGTGATGGCGTCTATGGTGCTAAACTCTTGGCCTTCGCCAAGCTGAATAGGAGTGGCATTGGCACAAAAATCATTCACGGGGCCGTTCACAACCGTAAGCTGTACGGTACCGGAACCGGTCGTAATCGGAATGGTATCGTTGGCAAAGCCTCCCATACGTAGTACGTAGGTAGTGCCGCCAGCTACGGGAAAGATCACCGCGCCGGTGTTGTCGTCACAGTCAACAGCATCGTCGTTTGAGGCTAAGAGATTGTCTTCGGAAGCGTCACAAGCGTTGTCTGTGACGTAGATGGCCATCCGGCTGTCGTAGTCAGCAGTGCTACAATTGCTCCACTGTACTACGCCGGTTGTAGGTGCAATAAAAGTGAACCATACATCAGCGGGGATGGAGTCGTTGGGGTCACCGAAGCTTGTGGCGTGGTTGGGGCCGCTGGGGCCATCGGTGGTGGCATCAATGGTGGTGAAGTCTACAACTTCATCGATCATGATAGCGACTGCATCTGCACAGTTGTCGTTGGCTGGTTGGGCGTGAAGCGCACAAAGAGATACTGCCGTTAATAGGCAGGAGAGTAAAATTTTTAACATAAAATACTTAGTTGATTATATACCTGAGGGCAGTTTATTTGTAACTAACCCCTATTTAGAGAATGCTAAGGTAAGCAATAGATTTGTTATACATACACCTTCATACATTTGGTTATAGGCGCACTTTCCCTACCTTGTCTCGTCCATTGTAAAATAAAAAAACGATCCTGCTATGCTTTGCTCTTTCAAAAACCTTCTTTGCACCTGCGTCCTCGCCCAAAATGAGGAGAAGAGAGGAAGGCAGCGGAGGCAAAACCTCAACATTTTGCTCCTGTTATTCCTTATTGTCTTTTCCCCTCTACTCTCTGCGCAACAGTTCAAAGCGCTCCTCATCACCGAGACGGCTGGTTGGCAGCACGAGAGTAGTTTTGATGCCATTCCGGCCGTACACAAACTTGCCGCACGGCATGATTTTGAAGTAGAGCTGAAGCAAAAAGCCATGCCCCTGAACGATGCTTGGCTAGCCAAGTACGACGTGATTATCATGATCAATACGACCGGCAACATCTTCAACGAAGACGAACAGGCCGCCATAGAAAAGTTCATCCAAGCCGGAAAGGGCTGGGTAGGCGTCCATGCCGCATCAGACACGGAATACGACTGGAAATGGTACACCGAAATGGTCGGTCATATGTTCAAAATTCACCCCGCCGTGCAAACCGCGATGGTGGACGTACACGACAATACTTTCCCCGGCTTAAGCACTTGGCCCAAGCGCCGAATGTGGACCGACGAATGGTACGAATACCAAGACGGCACCCGCAAACCCGGCTTCAATTACCTCATCACGGTCGATGAATCCACCTATAGCACCGAGGCGCAGTGGGGAGACAATAAATCACGCGGCCACGGAGATTTCCACCCCATAAGTTGGTACCACAACTACGACGGCGGCCGCGCATGGTATACCAACTTCGGTCACGTACCCGCCGTGTTCGCAGAAAAAGACTTCCTAGACCACCTGTACGGAGGCATTTACTGGGCGGCAAAGGGGAAGAAGTAGAGATTCGACTTAAGAGTTCGTTGAGAAAGTGGATCTCTAAGCCCTAAGCAATCCCATTCTTAACAGCGTAAAGTACCAGCCCGACGATGTTCCGAGAGCCGGTTTTCTCCTGTAAACTCCGGCGGTGCCCTTCTACGGTACGGGCACTGATGAAGAGTTTTTCAGCAATTTCCTTGCTGGTGAACTCTTGGCAGATGAGGGTAAGTACCTGTTGTTCCCGAGTGCTGAGATCAGGCGTTCCATATTGAGAAGAAGGCGTCTTCTTTCGCCCTCCTTTGAGGAGTGCTTTGGAGACGTAGTCCCGAAAGAAAATACCGTTCTGCGCTACGCGCTCAACTGCGTCGCGCACCACTTCGGGGTTCTCGTCTTTGAGGAGGAAGCCGCTGGCGCCGAGCTGCATGAGGTGGTTGATGAGCCGTTCGTTGTCGTGCATGGTGAGCATGATGGCATGGATATCGGGGTATTTCTCCTTAAGGATGGTCAAGGTCTCGATCCCGTCCATCACGGGCATTTCGACATCGAGAATGACAACGTCTACAGGCTCAAACGCGAGGCGTTCGAAGAATTGTTTTCCGTTTCCGGCCTCAAAAACGACATCGAACGATTCGTTTTCGGAGAGGATCATTTTCAGTCCTCCCCTAAATAGTTTCTGATCGTCTACGAGGGCCAGACGAATGGGTGTGGTAGTGGCAGGCATAGTTCTATTATTCGTTTTATAGTGTCTGTATGATTTCGGAAAAGAGTAATAGCTTATGAAGGCAAAGTCACGACAACGGTAAGTCCGTTGCCAGGAGATGTGGTGTAAGCAAGATTTCCGCCGATAAGAGAGATACGGCTTTCGATGTTACGGAGCCCCAAGCCCGCGGCTTGGGCGGCGGCGAGGTCAAACCCTTTGCCGTCATCTGAATAAGTAAAATAAAAATAATCTTGCTTGCGATCAATTCCGACATTGATGGTTTTAGCATTGGCGTGTTTGAGGGTGTTGTTGATGAGTTCTTGTAAGACGCGGTAGAGCGCGACTTCTTTGCGTGGTTTCAGCCGGGCTTCGGAGTCTGAAGCGAAGTTGACGGTGATGCCTCCGCTGTTACCGATGCGCTCACACATGTCTTCGGCAGCTGCTTGGAAGCCGAATTTTTCGAGGGCCGGCGGCATAAGGTCATGGGTGATGCGACGGGTGTTTTGGATCATATCGTCAAGGATGCTCAAGGCTTGTTTTTTAATGTCAATGGTTTTTTCTTCGGAAGCATCCGGGCTGAGTTGGCGGAGGTAAAGGCGGGTAGCGGAGAGGAGACTACCGATATCATCGTGTAGGTCGCTCGCGATGCGGCGGCGTTCGGTTTCTTGTACTTCTACCGCAGCAACTAAGAGTTGCTTTTGGTAGGCTTTTTCTTTTTCTTCCTGCTCTCGTTGTTTGGCGAAAATGCGGCGTTGGTAAATTACGAAGAAGATGACCAAGGCAATGCTCAGTAGCACCATCCCGAAGATGCCCGCTAGGAACAGGCTCAGGTATTTTCCGCTGAGATTTGCTAGGACGATCATGATGTTATTTATAGGTGTATTCTCTTTTTTCAGTTCGTTCTCGAACAAGAAGGGCGATGGTTAAGAAACAGTTAAGAAGGATAGTAAAACCGCCGTTAAGTCTGTAAATAGATGAAAAAAATGAGCTGTCGTACTCAACTACGACAATGCTGAACCACAACAAGAAATTACCCGATAAGTAAATGAGCAGGCCAGACGCTATCCAGAACATTGGTAAGCGTTCCAAGTATGCCGTAGTCAAAGAGTTGAGTAAGTAAACAAAATAAAGGAGGGTTAAAAGAATCCCTATAACACAGTAAAGACCTACCGTTAGGCCAGGGAACTGATAAAACTTGGTTTCATCCAATATTCCCGGCAATGCTATCAGAAAAAACGCTCCCGGTAGTGCCCAGCGTAGCCAACGATAACGCCCCTTAGCCAAATAGGGTAAGAAGAAGTTGCTCATCAGTAGGAACAAGAACGGAGTGAGCAGGTGATACCAGGGAGAATTTGAATTTTCGTGGAATAAGTTTTCAGTTTCGTGATCTGTTGTCAAGTGTTCCATCAATATCGAAAAGGCCACAAATACTAGGATTTTTTTATTAACGGGTGTGAATCTTCTGATAAAAAGAGAAATAAGAAGCGGGATTAACCAAGACTGAATACCAAGGTGGGTAACGTCTAGTTTTAAAATCCAAAATTCTTCGTTGTACAGGTACTTCCACATCCTTAAGGCGCTCCGGGAGGGCATGGCTTTGCAAAGTCATAGTAACTATCCCCATCCTCATTAAGCAGCCCGGTAGCATTCATTGGAGTAGTCCTAACTTCATTATCTTTCAGATTTACAGCTCCCTGAACTTCCACCACTGGCCGGAAGCTGAAGGGGTGATCCCAGACGGCGAGCCCGCTCCCCAGGTGAATGTCTACGATATTTTTAGAGCTATTCTTGATGTCTTGAAGGATGCTCAGGCTCTCTTCTGGGGAGAAGATGTAAGCCTTCACCCGTTGGCCCATCACACGGGTAGCGGCGGTAAATGGTTTTGCCAGCGCAAACTCTGGCATTTCTAGCCAGCTCTGCACGAAGAGGTAGGCACTTGCTGCGGGGATGGCATTGGTTCCGCTGTCGGTTCCGTCTTCCATCGCTTTGCTAAAGCGGGCGTTTTTCTCCCACGCTAACTGCACGCAGTTCTCCTGCCAGTCGCCCTTTTCGTTGTACACCTGAAGGTAGAGTTCAAAGGCGGGGGTACTTGGTATAGGTGCGCTCAGATCAGCGTTGCCCAAGCCGAGGTGGACGATGAACTTGAAGTTTTGAGGGTCTTTAATTTCTTTGAGCAGTCGCTCGATGTTCTGCTCTCCTTTCAGGCGGAAGGTAACGACCCGTTCGCTTTGGTTCTCCTCGTCGTCGTAAGCATAGAATGCCCGAGGGAGGTCTTCTTGGCGGCAGCGCTGCCAGTGTTCGGCAGCCTTGGCGACGTTTTTTGATTTGGTTTTCATTTTAGTATGGGTAGGTAAAATTCTAGGAAGGTTGTCTGCACAAGAAAGGCCAATTGTAGGGCGCGAAGTCTATTCCCGGCACCAAAATAGGTATTTATACTTAATCAAACAGGTATTTCTACGTGTTTTCGCCTTCATCTGATCGTGTAATCACAGCATCTCGCCTAAAAACTACTCACACCAATCTCCAACAAAATCCATCACTATTTGCGTGTATTCCTGTCTGCGCCAGATGATGTTGTGGGCGTGCCATGCGCCCCACTCGAGCTTGTAGGCGGTTAAGATTTCGGGCTTTAGGGCCTCCTTTAACTGGTCGAACTGGACAGGATAGGTCAGGGTGTCTGCGCTAGAATGGAGCAGCAGAACAGGAACATCGATCTTAGGTGCAGCGAGCAAGGGGCTTGCGGCATCGAAGTCGAAATCTCCCCGTAAGCCAGCCCAAGTGAAAGCTCCCGGCGTGAGCACTCTGAGGCCATTGCCGTAGTCTTTGAGGCCGCGCTCCATTATTGCGCTCTCCCAGTCTGCGTAGGCGCTTTCACTGACTACCCAGGCGGGCTTGGGCCCACCTTCGCGGCCCGCGGCAATCAAAACCGTCGCGGCGCCCCAGCTCTCTCCGAACCACCCAATGCGTTCCTGCGGTAGGCCGGTGGTTTCCAGCAGGAAGTTGTTGGCTGCGATCAGGTCTGTCGCTTCGTGGTTCCCGCCGGAGCCGAAGGCCTCCGGTTCGGACTCTCCGTGGCCCCGGTGGTCGTAGAGCAGCAAGGCGCAACGGCAACTGTCGAATACCGGCGCGTACTTCAGCATATTGGCCCGGTTGACGCTGTAGCCGTGGGCCATCACTACACCGCAGCGCGCACTGTCTGGGCGGAACAACCAGCCCTTCAGTTCAATTCCGTCGTGGGGGGAGTTGAAGCTCACCGCTTCCTCGGTAGGTAAGGTTGCGCGGAGGCTGTCTAGGTCTAGGTTCCAGCGTTCTTTGTTCATTTCATAGACCATATCTACGTCGCGGTCTGGTGTATGAAGGATGAGGCCGCTGAAGAACCAAGTAATGCCTAGGTAGGCGAGGATGAGTACGGTAGGTAGGATTAGTAATTTGCGCATAGTGTATGTTGAGGACTGCAAGGTAGGGGTTAGCAATCAGGGTGCAGCTTTAAGACAGCCAAATATAGTAGCGGTAGCCTGAAGGCTGAACGCTAATTGCTGAATGCTTCCCCCTTGATTGCTAAAAACAAATCCTAATTTTGCGCTATGCAAGATATTTTAGTCATCGGTGCGGGCAACCTGTCTTGGCACTTTGTTCAGATACTTCAGCAGGCGGGTTTCGACGTTACGCTGGTTAGCCGCACTCCGGATCGGGTAGCTGATTGGCCCGTGCGCGTTCAGTCGTTGGCGGAGGTAAGCGGTTCGCCCGCAATTATTTTTTTGGCGGTTCCAGACGGAGCCATTCACCAGGCGTCTACCGAGCTGGCCAATTATTTTTCTTCGGCAACGCCCGTAGTGCATACCAGCGGAGCAACGCCTACAGCGATGATCAATAGCCATTTTGCGCAGCGGGGAGCCCTTTGGCCCATCCGTAGCCTTCGGGTGGGAGAGCCGGTTACGGACTGGCGAGCGCTGCCGCTGGTATACCACGCTACCGATGCGGCGCTGACGCAGGTGCTGGGTGAGTTAACGGCCAAGCTCTCCGACCAAACCTACTCCCTCAACGATGCGCAACGCGCCAAACTCCACCTCTCGGCGGTGTTCAGCAATAACTTCGTTACTTGGCTCTACGAAATCAGCCACCAGCTGTGTACCGAAAGCGGCATCCCGTTTGAGGTCCTCCTGCCCATCATCAAGAATACCGCCCTCAAACAAGACGGCACCTCCCCTGCCCTGCGCCAAACCGGCGCCGCCGCCAGAGGAGACCAAGCCACCATAAACCGACACCTGCACCTGCTGGCGAGCCACCCAGAATACGCCAACTTGTATCAACTCATGAGCGATGCTATTAGGCATGGGGTTGGGAAGTAGGGCGTAACGATCAGGGTTCAGCGGCCGGGCAGAACTGCACACAAACATGCGTCATCTCGGAGTTTGAACCGCATCCCTAGCCTTTCCTCCTGTGTCTCCGATATAGCTGACATAAAAAAAGCGATCAGCAGACGTCATCCAGAGCTGTTTTGCCTGAATGCTGTCCGCTGATCGCTAAAAATTTTGTCGAATACTGCCAAACATGGTCACCTTAATCAAACGTGAGGTTGGGGTGCCGGACGCTCAAAGGATCGACTAAAATGCCGTCTACGCCAGGCATTTCAGTCGAACGCTTCGAGGTCCTGAAGCGTACTCAGGACCTCGAAGCGTTTATTTCTGCCTCTGACGAAGTCGAGGTA
>CALEDI010000240.1 GCA_937949535.1 uncultured Lewinella sp.
CTTTTCTGCGGCGTCTTTTATCGGCTGGCTGCGTTGGTAAAATCCTCATTTAGCTACGGCTAAACTCCGGTTTTACCGCCTTGCCAGCCAATAAAATCCACCAGCACAAAAGTCGACAAATTTAAATTACACTGTACTAGTTTGACAAAGAGAATAGAAAATGGAGATTTCGTGGTAGGGTCTTTTGAGGGTGGATTGTTTTATGCATGACAAGGAGGAACTAAGCTTAGTTCTCCTCAATACAAACTAAAACATCCAATTACAATGAAGCGCAAAACACTACATACCTTTTTCCTTTCTTTCTTTCTATTGAGCCTTCTTTGCACCTGCGTCAGCGCCCAAAATACCAAAGTTTTCATCCTCGCAGGGCAGTCTAATATGCAAGGGCATGGTGAAGTCTCCCCCGCTAACATAAATGGTACCCTTGCTCACTTTATGGGAAATGGTGGAGCGGCGGAGTTCGGTTATGTCCAAGATGAGGATGGAAACTGGGCGACCCGCGAAGACGTCTGGGTACGTTACGATAACGCGGATGGCGAACTGCTTGCCGGAATATTGAATACAGGTTTTGGCAGCAATGAAGAACAGATCGGCCCTGAGTATGGCTTCGGCCACCAGCTCGGTATGCAATCCGAGGATAACATACTGATCATCAAGACTTGCTGGGGCGGGAAGAGTCTGGCGGTAGATTTTAGGCCGCCAAGCTCTGGCGGCACTACCGGTGCGTTCTATAACCAGATGCTATCAGACATTGCTACAACGATAAGCAATATCTCGACGGAGTTCCCCCAGTTCACGGGTGGTGAAGTTGAAATAGCAGGAATGGCTTGGTTCCAAGGATGGAACGATTGCGACGAGCAAGCTTTTGTTGATGAATACGAGCAGAACCTCATCAACCTCATCAGTGACGTCAGGGCAGATTTGAACGCACCGAACATGCCTTTCGTAATAGGCCTCTCAGGTAATGGAGGATGTGAATTAGTAGATGATCCCTGGGTCAATACCCTGCAAACCCAAATTGTACCTTCCCAAATAAACGCGGCACTGTATGATGGCCATGAAAACGTATCTTATGTAGATACTCGACCATTCTGGATAGAAGGAGATGTATCTCCGGAGTCCGACTTTCTACACCACTGGAACAATAACGCAGAGAGTTACCTCCGTATAGGAGATGCGATGGGTAAGGCAATGAATACTTTACTTGGTCAAGAAAGCAACGATGATGTAAGCAATGAAGCGTTCTGCAGTAATGTTGGTCAACCCGCTGCTACCTGTGGATTGATTACAAACGGAGAATTTGAAGAAAACCTAAACCGATGGTGGACTTGGGGCTGTGATGCATCCGTAACAAACGGCGAAGCAACGTTGGAAAACGTAGATGCAGTTGACTCCGGTATTGCACAAGGAGGATTTGCCTTGAGTACAGATGAAGGCTACACGATCGCTTTCGATGCCTACGCAGCTCAAGCAAGAGCTATTGAAGTTATTGTTTTCCTCGATGAAGCACCCTTTACGGAATACCTCAGAACACCAGTAAACCTAAGCACGATTACGCAAAACCACGAACTGTCATTTACCTTCAACGAAGCCTCGGTAACAAATGGAGCCATAGCGTTTGAGTTCAGAGATAATGACTCAAATGTATCTCTGGACAATGTCTGTATTAATGTCGGGATTGTTGATCAACCAGGAGACGACGGAGGAGAAGGAGGAGACGGAGGAGTTGATGCGGAGCCCGAAGTATTCCCTGCTTCTGGCTACGGATTTAACTACTTTTATACGGAGGAGGTCTCTGACAACAGCTTTGGGGCAGGCTACTCCTTCTACGCTGCTGTTTGGCCCTTCATGGAGCAATACCCCGGGGCTGAAAACTTCCAAACCGGCCAAGGAACCTGGGTTGCGCCACAAAACGCCAACGTGCCAGCCGACTTTTACAACACGATTGAAGGCGGCCTAGGCTGGTGGGGAGATACCCGCTTCGGAACCACCGTACCGAAGTTCATCATGGGAGGTGTTGCCCACAGCTTCGATGCCGCAGCTAATGGCCCCGGGGCTGGTAGTACAGATCATGGACCTGATGGGCACCGTGATTGGGAAACTCCCGGAGGGAAGTACGGCGTTGCGCAACTCTCGCCCAATCTACTCTGGCCACCGGATGGACTAAACATGGCGCAAGGCTCAAACGGCGAGTTCTTGGGGTACGGCTACCACCCGCTACCACTTACAGATCCAATGGAAACAACGAACGGAGTAGACTGGCAAACAGGCAACCAATGTTGGACCTTGTTCATGAACGCCGCCAACTTTAAAGGCCCCGCTGCTTTCTTCATCCCTACTTTTTGGGCTGCAACTGTGCGGGATGTTCCTGCTTATGAAGGCCTGTTTTTAGACTCTAGGCCGTCTGAACCCAGTTTAGCGTTCGCGCAAGAGTTCTCCGCATCCCCCGCAATCGTAGGTGTTGACAATACGGGAGATGTCTATTCTCGGATCATGCCTCCCGTTTATCCGAAAACAACAGGGAATAGCTCGGCGATAATGAGAGACGTAAGTATCTATTCAAGGGATGCAAAATGGAATGCGGTTGAAAGCTGGTTTAACGGTGGGCCAGTTCCCTCAACCCGACTAAATGCTGCCGGTACCATCAAGGTAGACTTCGCTATAGACAACTCCGATACCGAAGAGGTCAACGCCGCAGTGCATGCAGAAGAAGGCCCAATGATTGATGCCTTCATTAGCCAAGGAGACTATGCGCAAATAAAAATGAGTGCAGACCAGAAGGTCGGATTATTTGAATGGGACGTAGAAAGCATCGAGGAACGCCCCGATGGCTTTATGATGCCAGAATTTTACAAACTAAGTGAAACCAGCTCATGGGAAGCCATCCCGATGGCAGAAGTACCTGCTAGTTCCGGACTCTTGGACAATACGCCCGAGATGACGCCAAGAGAAGACCTCTCCTACATCACCCCGCTAGAACCAGACAGCGAACTCTACGGTACGGAGACCCCTTGGAACAGCCCCGGGCCGGTAGCCGGCCCTTACACGGTCGCTATCGGAGACGGAACCAACCTTACCTACTACTGGTACCGCTTCGTAGACCAGCCTGCAATCGTTCATGCTAACCTCCCCGAAGATATGAGAGCCGCACTGCAAAGAAGGGTAGAAATGATCCATACCAACTGGAGCTCTTCCGATGAGTACCTCGATCCGCCAACCGGCGGAGAACTCGTCGGGATCGATCCGGGCCTGATCGTGACACCTCCTGCGGGTATGGAAGTGGGCTACGTCCCTATCGTTACCCGCCAGGGAGATATTTCGCCGATTTCGCTACCCGTAGAACTCGTTGAGTTTAATGGCGAGCTTGAAGAGAAAAGCGTTCGGTTGAACTGGCGTACCGCCAGCGAAACCAACAACGCGGGCTTCGAGGTCCAAAGGTCTAGTAACGGAATAGAATGGGACCCCATCGGTTTTGTTGATAACCTCAGCGCAGTAGTCTCTAACGGAATAAACAATTATAACCACATTGACCCGACTCCTTTCGCGGGCATGAATTACTACCGCCTCAAGCAAGTTGATCAAGACGAAACATTCGACTACTCAAATGTGATCTCCATCAACTACGATGCGCCCCAAGCGGAAGTACAAGTGTTTCCTAACCCAACCAATGAGGTGTTCTACATCGACTTAGACAACCCGCTAGGAGAGAAGGTGACCATCTCGGTTTCCGATAACCTAGGCAGAGAAGTATGGGGGTATGAGGACACGGAGAGCAACCGGAAATTGAGAAGAGAAGTAGTGATTAAAAAACCTGGCGTCTACTTCATGTCTACCCGAATTGGTAGCGAAGTTTTCCACGAAAAGGTTGTTATAGATTAATCGTGTTTGTTTAAGTGTTGTATATGGAGGGGCGGGTTTTTCCCGCCCCTTTTTTTGTCTAAACTCGACAGGCGAACTTTTTTAAGAAGCGCACCCAATAACCTTCATTAACCCAAATACGCAAAGCCTAACCTTCATCTCCATTACCTTCGCCGAATACAATGCGTCCGGAGATGAGAACCTTTATCCTATTACTATTCGTCAGTTTGTTCTGCGTGTCTTGCGACGTGACCGAGGGGCCAACCTCCAGGATTTACACCACCACACCTTACCCGCCTTTGGCGGAGTTGCCGATAAAAGACGTCGTTTATACCGACCTCACCCACACGGGCTTCAAGCCCGAGTATTCCTTCTTAGAAGAGGTCGACCTGTTTACCTTCTCCTACGAGATCGACGGCCACATCGTGTTGGGCTACGGCGCAACGCCGAAAACCCAAAACCGCTGGCCCACCATCATCTACAGCCGGGGCGGAACCTACGAAAACGGACGCTGGAACTACGGCACCGCTGCCACCCAACTCGGAGAGTTGGCCGCCAAGGGCTACACCGTCGTCTCCTATGAATACGGACAATCGGTCAACGACCTCGCCGCCGACGAAATGGGCGGCTACGACACCGTTTACCTCAATACGCTGATCGAACTGATCGGGCAAATACCCAACACCAACCGCAAAAAAATCGGCCTCTACGGATGGAGCCGAGGAGGCATGATGACCTTTCAGGCATTGAAGGAAGAATGGCCGCAAGTGAAAGCCGCCGCAGTAGGCGGAGCACCAACCGACTTCGCCGCCCTACTTCAGGACCGGCCGCTGTTTGGGCCCATCTTCCAGAAAATGATCCCTCGCTACGCCGAAAACCCCGATGAAGAACTCGCCCAACGATCCGCCGCAGCGTTTGTGGATGAGTTGCCCCGTGATGTCCCCATCCTGATGCTCCACGGCGAAGCCGACGAGAAAGTAAAGGTGGGGCAGGCAGCAAAAATGGCCGCGCTTCTGGAGGAGAACGGCGTGCCGCACCAGCTACTCACTTACCCGAACGAGAACCACGGCATTGAAGGACAACGAAAGGATGTACTGGAAAGCGTGGATGCTTGGTTTAGGGCTTACCTGGATTAAAAGCGTCTCAATTTGGTGGCGACTTCAACTCCCCAACCGCCGCCGCCATTCTACTCCTTGTTTTTCCGAAACGGTCTCTTGCTCACCTACGCTAAGGCTGAGCAAGTAACGGCCTCGGCTGAGCCGTTCTAGTTGTTCAATAGCGCTGATGCGTACATAAGCCGAACGGTTGGCTCGGAAGAAATCTCCTGACGGTAAGCGAGCAATGAAAGAACTGAATGCCTCTCGGAGCAGGTCATTACCATCGGTGTGGTAAATCCGGACGTAGTGGTCGTAGGCCCGCACCAAGACGATGTCGGACAGCGCAACGAAGCGGCCTCCGTTGGTGTGGGGGCAGAAAATACGTTCGTTTGGGGCGGGGGCGAGCTGTTCCCGCAAGCGGGTAAGCGTTGTAGTGAGTCGTTGTGGGCGTACGGGTTTTAGGAGGTAATCAAAAGCTTGTACGGAGAAGGCTTTTACGGCAAACTCGTCGTAGGCCGTAACAAACACTATGGGCGGCGGTGCCTCCAATTGCCCCAACAACTCGAAGCCATCGGTTTGGGGCATATTGATGTCGAGAAATAAGACGTCGGGCTTTAGGGATACGGCCATTTCTAGGGCCTCTTCCGCATTGGCGGCTTCGCCGACGATGGTGCAACCGCCCGCTTCGGTGAGGAGGGCGGAAAGCTCGACGCGGGCCAAGCGCTCGTCGTCGACCAGTAAGCAGCGCAGGGTTTTCATCGTGGAATACTTAGGGTTGCGGTGGCCATATCGTCCACCAATTGGAAATCAAGCTGAGCGGCATTACCGTACTGTAACTTCAGTCGTTGGCGAAGGTTTTTAATCCCCGTCCCCGCGTTTTTTTGGGCGCGGACGCGGGTGCCGGAGTTGGGGATGGAGGAGCAGGGGTTGCTAACGGTAAAGACCCAAGCTGTAGGCTTCTGTTCCATCACAATATCAATTACTCCGCCTTCGGGCAAGCGGGCTATGCCGTGTTTGACGGCATTGTCGACCAGTGTATGCAGGCTCAGCGGAGGAATCTCGCAGTCGGTATACGTGTTCGGGATTGTCCAGTTTAGGCGCAGCCTTTCTTCAAGCCGCATCTTCTCCAGCGCGAGGTATTCTTTGGTGATGGTGATTTCTTCTTCTAGCGGTACGAGTGGTTGGCTGCTTTTGGCCAAGGAATACCGCAGTAGCGCGGAAAGCCGATCAATAGCATCGCGTGAGCGGGCCGGGTCTTCGCGGGTGAGGGCCCTGATGCCATTTAGGGCGTTGAAGAGGAAGTGGGGGTTCAAGTCGTTGCTCAGGCGAGCCAGCTTGGCTTCAGCGATGGCGGCCCGTTGTGCTGCGGCCTGCCGGGCGTAGTGGTATAGGTGAAAGGCCAGTAACCAGATCGCGATGTAGCGGGTGCCGCCCGCAAACGCGCCGAGGGCCGTGCTAGCGTAGTAAGGCCCGCTAACCTTAAGCTTAAACGAGACGTAAGCCATCAACATATACGCAGAAAGCAACAGTACGTAACCCGCAAGAACCACCAGCAGCAAACGCGCGGGAGGGCGCAGCAACCAGCCCCGCCGGTGAACGAGCCTTCGGTAAGCATCCGTCATCAAGATCATGAAGGCTGCGTTGCTCACTACATCCAACAGCGCCAACGGAATACTAAGGTGCCGCACCGAAAAGTAGAACCAGTAGGCCGCTACCGCTCCCCAGCCGACAAGTTGAAAAATCCAGTATGGTGAACGCAGTTTGGAAGACATGGCTCGGTTTCAGAACGATGAGTAAGCTCAAAGACAAATTTACGACCCTCCTTGCTCCGAAAACCTGCCCGGCACCCGCGTTCGCGCCCTAAATACCCGCATTCACGAATGAAACCAGCACGAACCGGAGAAAACACCCCAAATTCGTAACACAACTCCTCCATTATGAAAACCATGATCTTCCTCTTTGTCAGCATTATTTTGCCCACCCTCATGGGCGCGCAAAGCATCGTTAACCCCGGTTTTGAAACCTCCGAAGGGTGGCTTACTGGGCGGCTAACACAATCGGATTACTTGGTGCCTTTACCAGATAAAACAGGCCAAAGCCTTTACCTCTGCGCACCTTTCTCCGACAAGGAGAGCGGATTCGCCTACCAAGAATTTGCCGCCCCAGACGCCGTGATAACGCAGTATGAGCTGAGCGGTAAAATAAAAACCAGCAAGGTGGAAGGCTTCGGTGCCTACCTCTACGCCTACGGAAAAGGACAACGAAACCACCTTGGTTATATCAGGACCACCCCAGTTTTGGGAGACAAAGAATGGGCCGAAGTAAGCCTTCGTTTCATCGCCGACGAAGCAATGGACAGCATCCGAATCGGCTGCTTTCTGGGCGGAACAGGCGAAGCCTGGTTTGATGATGTTCGCCTGACGCGCGTCGGGACCGGCAAAGAAAAAATGAGCAGAACCGCCAGAAAGTACCTAAAAGAATTTTTTGCCGCCGTGGAGCCAGAAGCATTGGATACCGAAAAAATAGACTGGGCAAAGCTGAAAATGATGGCCAAGCAAATCGCCGCCGGAGCAAAGACCCCAGCTGATGTCCACACCGCTATCTCCTACGTGCTCCCCCGAATAAATTTCCATTCCTTTTTCATGAAGCCACAACGCGCAACCCGAATGGCCGGCACCAACCTGAAAGAAGGCGAAATTGACCCTACTATTGAGTTTGCCACCGGCCACCTCATCGGCGGAACCGTCGCCTACCTCACTGTCCCTGAGTTCGGCTCTGGCCACCAACCAACCCAGCGGGCATATGCCGACAGCCTGCAACGACTGATTGCCAGCATGGACCAAGACGAAACCACCGGTTGGGTTGTAGACCTGCGCGGAAACACCGGCGGAAACTGCTGGCCAATGCTCGCTGGCGTAGGCCCACTGATAGGCGAGGGCGTATGCGGATATTTCATGGGGCGAGACGGAAGCAACGCCCAGCCATGGTCTTACACGGACGGAAAAAGTGGGATGAACGGTTTCCCTATTACCGAGACTATTAATTATGAGCTGAAGAAAGCGTCTCCCCGTATCGCGATCCTCACTGGCCCCCGAACCATGAGCTCCGGAGAGGTTACAACGGTTGCCTTCAGAGGCTTGGAGAATGCGCGCAGCTTCGGCGCGCCTACGGGTGGGTACTCCACCACGAATAGCAGCATCTCGCTGTCTGATGGAGGCCTGGTATTGCTAACCGTATCCGTCTACGGAGACCGGAACAAGAACGGGTACGGAGCTGAAATTGAACCGGACGTGCTGGCGGAAGACGCGCTGGCGGCGGCGGTGAAGTGGTTGACGGAGGGGGAGAAGTAGGGTTCAGGATTCAGCGTTCAGGGTTCAGGCTGCCGCTGTTGGATGCTGAACGCTACATCAAACCCAGAGTCGCTACGAAGAGTGCCATAAGACGGAGGGCCGCAGGCCGAGCAAGTTCTTACGCCTCGTTTTAGGGCTTGTTTGCGGCGATGGTTTTGTCTTTTCATTGGAGTGTTCTGAGCAGGAAGTATCGTGAAGCTGGGTTTATATCGATGCATTTGACAACTTGCAAAACGGCTATCGCGTCTAGCATCCCTGCCGGGCTACCAATTCTACATAAGTTTACGCGCCCGCCGTTTTACAACTCGGATGAACTTTTGGGCAGCAGAAAACGGCCATCTCGTCTAACATTCCTGCCGGAGGCCTACTTTTCAGATGAAAAGTAGCAAAAATCTTTGGCTGTGTCCCCGGCTGATCACAAATACTGGACCTGATGGCTGAAAATGCAAAAACTCGCCATCAATCTTTTCGATTTGCGCTTTAGATTTTCGGTTATTGAAGCCTTTCGGAAGAGTAGAAGCCTGGGAAAGGCTCAAACAGTTTGCATTTTTTAACCGCCATCAGGTCCAGTATTTGTGGCCGGGGCCAAGGCCGATGGTCGGCTATGTTTAACCAATTTGTGCTTCGTGTAAAAACACCTCGCCAATCGGTTAAACAAAACATTATCGAAGCGCGTAGAACTTGGTTTTTCAAGCATGAAATACAAGGCCAATAACTCTTGTCAAAATTGATGCGCTGGCGATCAGCTAAGTAGCTTTGTATGGAATTACAGGCTTCAGCTTTTGGAAATCGGCCTTGCTGGTGGCCGGAAAACGGGGACGCAAAAGCCGTTAAAAAAGAAAATCTGTTTGAGCATCGATAAGCTCATGCACTAGCTAAAGGCTTCGATAACCGATAGGTTCTAAAGCATTTCCCAAATCTTCTGCGCGAGTTTTTTTCTTTTAGGCTTTTGCGTTCTCGTTTTTCGGTCAGCCACCAGCACAGCCAAAGGCTTTTGCTACTTTTTGCCTAAAAAGTAGGCCCCCGGCAGAGGTGCTAGACGAGATAGCCGTTCTGCAAACGTTACAAAACCTCACGCCCGGGCCAATCCATCGCCTTCCAACCTCCCCCCGGCACCCGCGTCCGCGCCAAAGCAACAATTACTTGCCCAAAACCTCCTTCAAATACCCCGAAGTATAGCCCTCCCCACAATCCGCCAAAGCCTCTGGTGTGCCTTGGAAAACTATGTGCCCGCCGTCGCGGCCGCCCTCCGGGCCGAGGTCGACGACCCAATCGGCGGACTTGATGACGTCCATATTGTGCTCAACGACGAGGACGGTATGGCCCCGCTCCACCAGCGCATTCAGCGCGGTAAGCAGGATGGCGACGTCGTGGAAATGGAGGCCCGTCGTCGGCTCGTCGAAGATGAAGAGGACGTGCTCGCCCCGCTTCTCTCGGGTCAGGAAGCTGGCCAGTTTCACCCGCTGCGCCTCCCCGCCGGAGAGGGTAGAAGAAGACTGGCCGAGGGTGATGTAGCCCAAGCCAACGTCGAGCAGCGGTTGTAGTTTCTTCGCCAGTTTGGCTTCGTCTTTGAAGAACTCGACGGACTCCTCAACGGTCATGTCTAGTATCTCGGTGATGTTTTTATCGTTGTAGGTCACGTCGCGGATCTCGCGCTTGAAGCGCGCGCCGTTGCACTCCTCACAGACCAAACGAACGTCGGCCAAGAACTGCATCTCGACCGTCTGCTCGCCCTCGCCCTTGCAGGTGTCGCAGCGGCCACCATCAACGTTGAAGCTGAAAAAGCCGGGCTTGTAATCCCGGATTTTAGACAACTGCTGGCGCGCCATCAGGTTCCGGATATCGTCGTAGGCCCCAACGTAGGTGACGGGGTTGGAACGGCTCGATTTCCCGATCGGGCTCTGGTTTACCATCTCCACGGCGGTGAGTTGTTTCACATCGCCCGTCAGGCCCGCAAACGCGCCGGGTGCTTGGCTGCTGCCTTCCCCCAACTCACGCCGCAGGGCGGGGTAGAGGATGCCTTTGATGAGGCTCGTTTTGCCGCTGCCAGATACGCCGGAAACGACCGTGAGGGCATTCAGCGGAATCTTCGCATCTACCTTTTTCAGGTTGTGCATCCGGGCGGCTTTGATGTTGAGCCAGTTGGTTAGGCGGCGGCGTTGCGCAGGTACAGGGACCGACATGGAGCCGTCCATGTACTTCGTCGTTAGGCTCTCCGGCGCAGCTTTATGGATGTCCTCGTAAGGGCCAGCAAAAACAATCTCTCCGCCGTGAACGCCAGCGGCAGGGCCTACGTCGATTAGGTAGTCTGCTTCGGCGATTACGCCTTCTTCGTGCTCAACAACGAGGACGGTATTGCCCAAGTCGCGCAGCCGCTTGAGCACCGCCACCAACCGTTCGGTATCGCGGGGGTGCAGGCCAACGCTCGGCTCGTCGAGGATGTACATCGAGGCCGTCAGGTTGCTGCCCAGCGTGCGGGT
>CALEDI010000241.1 GCA_937949535.1 uncultured Lewinella sp.
AGTTGGCCCAGAAGGAGACTTCGTAGTCGGCTACTACAATCTCGGTTTGCAGGCGGTTGTTCAGGGAGTTAACGACTGCTTTGGCAATCGGCCCGCCGAAGAAGGAAACAGCGATGACGGGAACCAAAATCAGGATCAACAATAAAATGCCGGATATTTTCAGAAAACGCATGAGTGTGTTGGTTGTATGGTGGCGAGAACGCAGGTGCAGGGGGAGAGGTTCTTGGGAACGACCTCCGTCCCGGTCGAGGCCTTCTAGGCCGAGTAGTAGGCCTAGTGGGCTAGCCAGTAAAGGGAGGGGACAATCTTCTGGTTGTCCGTCGTATTAGCCTCACCCCAATCCTTCTCCAACAAAGTACTTCGCAGTACTTCGTGCTCACCTCCGACTCAGCGGAGAGGGGCTTTTCAGAGAAAACGCTTCGCGTTTTTATCGGTAAAGATCGTTATTACTAACGACCAGTAGATCGTATTCCCTAGTGTTAAGTGGATACTGCTGCGAACAAACTCGACAGGCGAACTTTTTCGTGACACAAAGAAAACGCCGTTCAGTAAAACACAAGGTGTTTACAGATGGCTAAATTTGTAACCAATCTCATGAACGAAAAAGGATGTTCTTACCCCAAGGGAAGAGTTTTGGTTAGTAGAACAAGCACTTGTCTTTTGGTGAAAACGGCGCGAACTCTAAGGCAAAAAAGTTCGCCTGCCGAGTTTGGTGGGAAGCGGTGAGCCATGAACTCGGCCTGGAAGGCCTCGACCGGGGCTTCAACCTTCTCTTTGTACCTGCGTCCGCGCTAGATTGCCCTACTACGAAGTCTGGTACTTTGCTGAGTCGTTTTCGTAACCGTTCCTGATCGTATGAACTCGGCCTGGAAGGCCTCGACCGGGGCTTCAACCTTCTTTGCACCTGCGTTCGCGCCAGATTAACCTACGGCGAAGTCTGGTACTTGGCTGAGTAGTTTCCGTAGTCGCTCTCGGTTGGGCTCCGAAAGCGGAACGAGCGGCACCCGCAGGTAATTGCGGCAGAGACCCAACATGGAAACGGCTGCTTTGATGCCAACGGGGTTGCCCTCTACGTACAGCAAGGGATGGACCTCTAGCATGTCGAAGTTCAGTTTCCGAGCGCGGGGGAAGTCGCTCGCAAGTGCGGCGTTCACCATTCCGCTGAAGTGCGCGGGTAGGGCATTGGCGATCACGCTGATGCCGCCGTGCCCACCCATCGCGATGATGGGCGCCGTGATGGGGTCATCTCCGGAGAGGACGCCAAAGTCTTTGCGACAGTGCTTCAAGATTTCTACAGACTGCTCAATTTTTCCGCTGGCTTCCTTCACCGCAGCAAAATTTTCGTGGTTTTCGGCCAATTTCAAGACCGTTTCTGGCAAAACGTTGCTGCTGGTTCGGCCGGGGACGTTGTAAATGATGACCGGCAAAGAGCTGGCGTCTGCTACCCGCATGAAGTGCTGATAAATACCAGACTGCGGCGGCTTGCTGTAGGCAGGGCTGCTAGACATGATGCCCGCTACACCGTCGAAATTATACGCCTTTATCCGTTCTTCCAGTCGGTCGGTGTAGTTGCCTCCGAAGAAGCCCGCAACGATGGGTACCCGCCCATCTACGTGGCGGATCGTGAAGTCTAGGATGCTGCGGCATTCCTCAGAGCTTAGCGTGATGGCTTCCCCTGTGGTACCGAGGCTAACGAGGTAGTCTACTCCGCCAGTGATGACGTAGTCGATGAGGTCTCCCAGTGCGGGATAATCAACGGAGAGATCTGCTTTGAAGGGCGTGATAAGCGCGACGCCTGTACCGCTGAATTGGGGAAGATTAGTGAGCATTCGTGAAGCTAAAGATTTGCGCGATGCGGCTGAGTTGGTCCTTTATTTTAGGGCTGTCTCGGGCGTCGTACTGCAATTGGTAAGGATGTTGGTCTTCGTCGGAATAAGGGCCAACCTTCAGGCTGGCGGGCTTAATTGCTGCTAGGTAGTCCAGGTGCTTATGCTTGGTTGGGCCTAAGCGGATCAGTAGTTCGGTTTTTTCGGTTTGGTAGCGGCTTACTTCTTCGCCTTGAGGTACGCCGAACCAGTTGAGGTCTTTGGTGGAAACTACGGTAAAATCAAAGCTGGCCTCGCCAACTTCGTGCTCAAAATAGCCTACAACTTTAATTTTTCGGCCGTTCTGTGCGTTTGCGTCTCGCCACTTGTCTACGGTTTTGCGGTCTTCTGCTGCGTCGGCAAGGAACAAGACGGTAAGCTCTTTGGCGGTTGAGGGATGAACCGTTTCCCCTCCCCCCAAGGAGCGGGAAGGTTGCGTGTTTTCTTTTAGCCGGCGTTTGAAGAGTCGGTCTTTTATGTCGGAAAGAAGGCCCATTTAACTGGTGACTTTGACCTGCCCTATTTCCGAGTACTTATTGATGCGCTCTTCGATGACTTGGTCGATTTCCTTGGCTTGCAGTACCGCGATGGCTTTTTTGAGTTGCCGTTTCAAGCTTTTGGCCATTTCTTCGGGGCTAGAATGTGCTCCGCCTTGAGGCTCTTTGATGATTTCATCGATGATGCCGAAGCCGAGCATATCTTCTGCGGTCAGTTTCAGGGCGTCGGCGGCTTGTTCCTTATAGTCCCAACTGCGCCAAAGGATGGAGCTGCAGCTTTCGGGGCTGATGACAGAGTACCAGGTGTTCTCCAGCATGATTACGTGGTCTCCCAAGCCGATGCCGATGGCGCCTCCGGAAGCGCCTTCGCCAATGACCGCGCAAACGATCGGGACGCGCAACTGGGCCATCTCGAAAAGATTCCGCGCGATGGCTTCGGCTTGGCCGCGCTCCTCGGCTTCGATGCCGGGGAAGGCTCCGGGCGTATCAATGAGGCACACGACAGGGAAGTTGAAGCGTTCGGCAATCTTCATCAGGCGTAGGGCCTTTCGGTAGCCTTCGGGGTTGGCCATACCGAAGTTGCGGTACTGCCGCATTTTGGTATTGACGCCCTTCTGGTGGCCGATGATGACGACGGTTTGGCCGTCCATGTTTCCGATGCCGCCAACGATGGCTTTATCGTCTCCGTAGTAGCGGTCTCCGTGTAGTTCCACGAACTTGCGGCACATCTGTTCGATGTAAAACAAGGTATAGGGCCGCTCGGGGTGGCGACTGAGTTGTACCCGCTGCCAACCGGTAAGGCTACCGTAGATTTCCTTGCGGGTCTGCTTGATCCGAGTCTCAAGGTCCTGGATGGTCTCAGACATATCTACAACTCCGTCTTCGGCTACTTCGCGTACTTTTTCCAGCTTATCGTAGAGTTCCTCAAGGGCTCGTTCAAATTCTAAAAATACCATGTTGTCCGTGATTTTTGGTCGGCGGGGGGGCAAAGATAGTATAAGTTGCAGGTTGCAAGTTGCAACCTCCCTCTACCTCAAGTTCACGTTGGCTGCGCCCAAGAGTCCTATATCGGTAAAGAGTTGCGCGCGGTAAGCTCCGGCGGAGAGTTTAACGTCTAAATCATGGGTGAAACTGAGGCGTTGGTTTTTCTCTAGGTTTACATCTCTGCCTTCTAGGGCGATGATGTCCATTGCTGCGCCATTGACGATTGCTTTTGCGCGGACGGGGTTCTCGGAAGTCACCGGTGTTCCTGCCTGATCGGTGAGTACGAGGTAGATAGGGCGGACGCCGAGGTATTTGTCTGGTACATCAGTTAGGTCAAAGCTTACGGCCATTCGTTTTACGCGGCTGGCGTCGGCGGTTACTTTTGTCCCCTTATTGCCTTTGTACATGTCTACCTGGATGGCGGTAGCTTTGAAAGCCCCGAGGGTCATGGCGGTGATCTGTTTTTCCATGGTTTGGGTCATGGTTTCCAGATTTTCGCTTTTCTTGGCGTAGTTGTAGGCTTCGGTTTTTGTATCCGACAAATCTTGACGGAGGGTAACGTTTTCTTGGCGGAGGGTGGTCAGTTCCTGCTCTACTTCGGCCAGTCGGGTTTCGAGGTTGGCGCGGGCACTGATGAGGTCTTCGATTTCGAGGCGCATTTTGTAGGCTACCTCGTTGTCGTTTTTACGAGACTTCTGGGCTTTGCGCATGTCGTAGAGCGCGGCTTTTGCGGTTGTTTGGGCCTCGGTTAGTTGGCCTTTGAGGCTTTCCTTGTCGGCTACCGCAGATTCGTAGGCTGTGCCGAGGCTGTCTATCTCTGCTTCGAGCTTAGCGCGTAGGATGGTGAGTTGTTCGGCTTCGGCACTTACTTCTTCGTTCTTAACGGTCAGTTCGTCTACCGCACTGTTGCGGCTGATGCCCCAAGCTAGGGAACCGAGGAAAAGGAGTGCCAAAAGGACGGCAACGATGGTTAAAGACTTCTTATTCATTTTCGCTTGGTGTTGATTTTCGTCGTAAAGAACGTCTTTTTGGCGGAAATGATCAGTGGTTTATACGAAAGTGTGTGCATAACCGCTAGTACCTTGTCAAGCAGATCCTAGCACAAATCGACAACCGGACGCCCGCAGGTCCAGTAAATCCTTGCGCTTCGCTTCAGGATTCACTGGACGCTACGGGGTAGTTACCTCACCCCAAACCCCTCTCCAACAAGCCTCGCCTCCGGCTCAGCGGAGAGGGGCTTTTTAAGGGAAAAGCTTCGCGTTTTCAGGGTAAAAACCCGTAACGGACTAACATAGGCAGATTAGACAGCCTAGGGTGCTCGGACAGGCAGACCTCGTTGGTGCTGATTTCAAGCTTTACAAACCGCTAGTACAGTGTCAAGCACTGTACAATCCACAAACTCATTACCTTCGCCCTCATGTCAAAATCCCTGCTAGTAGTAAGCGACTACCGCGACTCCCACAACGCCGTCCGGCCCGAAGGCCGCTGGTTTACCGGCTTGGTGAAAGACTTCGGTTACTCCGTTACGGTCATGACCCGCCGAGAAAACGCCAACTACATTGAAGAACTGGAGGCCGGAGGCGTCCGGATCATCGACTGGCACCCAGAAAGCAAGTTCGGCGCAGCCGACCGCGACGGCATAAAAGCCGAACTGGAAGCCAACCACTACGACCTGCTCCACCTCTTCAACAACAAAAGCATCGTAGCCGGCATCCGCGCCGCCAAAGGCTGGCCGGGCAAAGTACTCACCTACCGGGGCTACACCGGCAACATCCACTGGTGGGACCCCGGCGCGTACTTCCAACACCTTAATAAACGGGTAGACGGCATCATCTGCGTCTCCGGCGCAGTGAAGGAAAGCTTCGATCGGCTTCCGTTCTTTAACCCCTCCAAAACCCTGGTCGTAGGCAAGGGCCATGACCCCAAATGGTATGCAGGCATTGACCCCATCGACCTGGAGGCTGAGTTCAACATCCCCCCAGACCGTACCATAGTCATCATCGTTGCCAACGCCCGCCGAATGAAGGGCATGAACTACCTCGGCACCGCCATCGGCCGCTTACCCGCAGACCTCGGCCTGCACTTCCTATTTGTTGGCCGAGACCTGCAAGTACCCGACTTCGAGGCCGACCTCGCCGATAGCTACTACGCCCACCAGTACACCTTCGCCGGTTTCCGGACAGACGTGCTCAATATCCTCGCCGCCGCAGACGTGAGCCTGCTGCCCAGCGTAAAGGGCGAGGGCCTGAGCAAAGTCCTCCTAGAAAGCATGTTCCTCGCCCGCCCAACCATCATGACCGACATCGGCGGCAACAAAGGCCTCGGTATCGACGGCGAGACCGCCATCATCGTCCCCGCCCGAAGCGACGAGGCCCTGACCAAGGCGATGCAACGCATCGCCGAAGACCCCGCGCTACGGGCAAGGCTCGGCCCTGCGGGCAAGGCTTACGTAACGGAGCACTTCTCGGCGGATCGGACGGTAGCGGAGTTGGCCGAAGCGTACCAAGAGGTACTTAATAGAAAGTAGGCTATCTCTAAATCCCCTGCACCCCAAACAAATACCCCACCAGCGCAGTAAGCCCCATCGCGGCAGTCCCCCAAAAGGTAATCCGGAGTATTGGCCGGAGGACGTTGGTGCCGCCGGTAGTGGCGGAAAGGTAGCCCAGCAGCACGAGGGCAAGCAGCGCGATAACATACTGACCGCCTACCATTACACCAAGCGGTAGGAACAAAGACGCAAGCATCGGGAGTGCCCCACCAGCAAAAAAAGCTGCGGCCGAGGCGAGGGCGGCTTCCAGCGGGTTGGCCTCGGTGAGGTCACTGATGCCCAGTTCGTCGCGGGCGTGGGCTGCTAGGGCGTTGTGGGCGGTTAGTTGGCGGGCTACTTCTAGAGCGGTGTCTGGCCGGAGGCCGCGCGTTTCGTATATCTCGGCGAGTTCTTGCAGTTCCTCCTCCGGCATCTCGTCAAGTTCTTTTTGTTCGCGCTTGAGGTCGCTGGCTTCCAGGTCTGATTGGGAACTTACCGAGACGTACTCTCCCGCAGCCATAGACAAGGCTCCGGCCACCAGCGCGGCAACGGAGGCCAGCACGACCGGCTCCCGCGTTGTGCTCGCTGCTGCTACACCGATGGCCACACTGGCGGTAGACAAAATACCGTCGTTGGCACCGAGTACGGCAGCCCGCAACCACGCGCTGCGGTTGATGAAATGAGGTTCTTCGTGCATTCAGCAAAGATCGGTAAAGAGACGGTTCTGCCCAAGTTCCCCGCCGTTCACTATCTTTCCCTCCTCATATTTAACAACGTTCATGCGAATCACACAACTTCTGCTCTCCGCCGCGCTACTTCTATTGGTTGCCTGCGGAGACTCCGCCTCCTCCGCAACCGCGCCCGAAACCTCC
>CALEDI010000242.1 GCA_937949535.1 uncultured Lewinella sp.
GTCCAGACCGACATCGGCCTCAAGGGGAACACCTGGCTACACAGCATCGCCTGGAAGGTCCGCCGCAAGATGAGCGGCAACAAAACCCCTGCCCAAGGCGCAGCCACCAGCATCTACCTCGCCTCCGCCCCCGAAGCCGCCGACCAGTCCGGCAAATATTGGGACGACTGCGCCCCCAAACAATCCTACTCCAGCTCCTACGACAAAGACGAAGCGCGGATTCTCTGGGAAACCTCGGAGGAAATGGTTGGGGTTGGGCGGTATTTTTGAGTCTTCGTCTACTCATAGGCTATACTTACTATAATATTTTACCACACTACATCTCTGACAAAAATTAACCACATGAGCCGCCTACTACCTTTATTTTTCCTCTTATCGCTTTTCACTGCCTGCTCTGGAGCTGAAAAAGAGGTTGAAGATACTTTCACCACCATTATCAACCTACATACCAGTGATAACCGGAGTAACATTGAAGATTACTTCGACGATGCCACTCATCAATACATTGCGCATTTGATAGATCATGCTAGAGATGGAGACGAGATTGATGCTGATGACTTGGGCTTACGCAACGAGCTGCCTATTAGCACAATGACACTATACTACTCACTTGCCGAGACTGAAGCGCAGCCAGACACTAGCGGTAGCGTTGTTTTTTCTGAAGAGTTTGTTTGGCTTTATTTCTTAATAAGTGGTTCCGGTGTGTTTCGTCACACCAAAGAATACCCCATCAAGATTCGTGATGGTGCAACGCTTTTATCCGATACAAGAGCAGAATTGAGCGTAGCCATTCCTACAGGTAATAATGCTTTACTAGGCACTACTTATATTTTCAATAAGGAGGACAATAAATGGAAGTTAAACCTACTTTCCACAATGAAAATCATGGAGAAAATTCACACTCAGAATCAGCGAAGAAGCGGATTGGGGGTAAACGAGTATGCGAAACAAACAAGCCGTAGCGGCAGCGATGAACTTCAGTTCCAGTATCGAAAGTACCAATAGAACCTACCTCCAAGAAAAGTCAAAAACATCCCTTCGTGCATAGTGCCCCACTACATCGAAGTCCAGCTTTGCGCGGGCGATGTCTTCTAGGTCCAGCTCGGCGATGAGGGTGCCGGGGGCGCCGAAGAGCGGCCCAGCGATGACCTCGCCAAGCGGCGAGACGATGACGCTGCCGCCGGGGCACATCTCCTCCGGCTCGTTGGGGACCAAGGCTTGGTGCTCGGGGCGGTACATTGATTTGGTGAAATACTGATTGCAACCAAGGACGAAGCAACGCCCTTCGAGGGCGATGTGGCGCATGGTAGAAGTCCAGACCTCGCGGGAGTCTGCGGTGGGGGCGAGGTAAATCTGGACGCCCTGTTCGTACATCGCCATCCGGGCTAGGGGCATGTAGTTTTCCCAGCAGATCAGTCCGCCGAGCTTACCGAAAGGGGCTTGCACGCTAACCAAACTTTCACCTGCGGCCGCGCCCCAAACAACACGCTCGCTCCCCGTAGGCTTTATCTTACGGTGGACGGCCTCCAAGCCCTTTTCCGGGCACAAATAAAGCATAGAGCAGTACAGCGTATCGCCCGCCCGCTCCGTGACGCCGATGACGATGTAGACGGCGTTGTTGCGCGCGATGGCCTCTAGCCGGGCGCGGTCTTCCGTCTTTAAATCAATGCTGCACGCTAGGTAATCTGCGTAGAGTTGGCGGCCTTCGGCCGTCCGGCTACCAATGACCGCCCCAAAGTCAAATCCGCGCGGATAACCGGGGATGAAGGACTCCGGAAAGAGGATCAGTTGGGTTCCCTTGGCGGCGTGCTCAGCTACAAGTTCTTCCGTTTTGAGCAGCGTTGCCTCCTTATCAAAAAAGACGGGAGACTGCTGCAGTACGGCTACTTTTACTTTCATCGGGCAAAGGCTATTTCTTGGCGGCTTCCAACTCTTCGGCCCCAACGTCTTCGGCCGTGCGGTACTTCGAGAACATCTTCTCCAACACGTTCAGCTTGATGCGCCGAGGGAAGATCATTCCAAAAAAGGCCATCACCTTCACCAAGAAACCGGGATAAATAACGTCTTTGCCTTTCAGCATTCCGGAGATGGCTTCGGGGGCGAGGTCTTCGGGCATCGTGACGGCGATTTTAGCCAGTGAGCCCATCGCTTTCACCCGTTTCAAGCCGTCTTCGTTCGTGATGACGGGGCCGGGGCAGAGCGCGCTCACCGTGATGTCGTGGTACTTAAACTCCTGCCGAAGGGCCAAAGAATAGTTGAACACAAACGCCTTGGTGCCGGTGTAGACCGATTTGTAAGGCAGGGGCAAAGTTGCCTCCACGCTGCTCATGTTCAGGATGCCGCCTTTGGTCTGTTTCAGCACGGGCAGCAGGGCATAGGTGAGGTCTACCATCACTTGGTTGTTGAGCTGCATCATGGTGCGGTACTCCTCCCAACTGGTGTCTTCAAACAAGCCACCTCGGCCAAAGCCGGCGTTGTTTATCAGGTATTTTGGGCGCAGGTTTTGAGCAGCCAGCCAAGCAACTACTTCTTCTACGGCCCCTTCGCCAACCAAGTTGATGCCTAAAGTAGCGAAAGCGGCTCCGTTGATGGCCGCGAGTTCGTGTTCGATGTGTTGGAGGTCGTCGTTGGGCAGGGCAACGATGATGACCCCCATTTTGCGGCGTACACACTCTAGCGCGAGGGCGCGGCCAATGCCGTGGCTACCGCCTGTAATGAGTGCCCACTCGGGTGCAGATTGGTTAATATTTTTTGTCATTGGTTCAGCGGTAGAAATGCTTGAAATGGTGGCAAAGCTAAGCACTTATCCCCAGCAAAATTGATAGGGCGCGAAGCAAGTTGTCGCTTTCCTTCCTCCAACTGGGGACTAGTACAGTGTAATTGATAAAGCTCACTTCAAGTACTTCGGCAACGAAAACCGCTGCCCATACCGCTCCGCCAACTCTGCCGAACGCTCCGTAAATGCTTCCCGCCCGTAGCTTTCAACGTAGCGCAACACCCCGCCGGTATAGCGCGGGAAGCCCCAGCCGTACACACTGGCAAGGTTGGCTCCGGCTTGCTCCGTGATGACCTTTTCTTGGAGGCACCAACCCGACTCAATTACTTGGCAGAACAGGAAGCGGTCTTTCATCCGGCGGCGGTCGTAGTCTGTTTTGGTGACGGGGAAGTGCTCATTGATGCCGCCCCAGAGCATAGCCGTTCCGTCGGCAGCGTATTCGTAGAACCCGGCGCGTTTGCTTTTGCCGCCCCGGCCCAAATCATTGAGCATTGTTTTCAGGGCGGGTACGGCGGGGTGTTGCTTGTACTTGCTGCCGTAGTGGGCGGCGGCTTGCTCTTCGTAGCGCATCACGAGGCTTAGGCCCAGCTCGTCGGCGAGGGCGAGGGGGCCTTTTTCCATACCTGCTTGCCTACCCATGTTTTCTACCAAGGCGGCTGGGTAGCCTTCGTTGAGCATCGTTACACCTTCCAAGATGTAGGTATTCAAGACGCGGGCAGTGAAGAAGCCCCAACTGTCTTTCACGACTACGGGTATTTTCCGGATGCAGGTAGCGAAATCGAAGGCGCGGGCGATCGTTTCCTCGCTGGTCTGTTCACCTCGGATCACCTCCACGACGTAGGTTTTCTCGGCCGGAGAGAAGAAGTGTATCCCGACGTAGTTTTCTGGCCGCAAGCTGCCTTTGCCCAACTCCGTGATCGGGATGGAGATGGTGTTGGTAGCGAAGACGGCAAACTCATCCAGTTGTTCTTCGGCCTCTAGGGTCACCTTTTGCTTGATGGCTTTATTCTCGAAAACGGCTTCGACGACGATGTCGCAGTTTTCAAACTCGCTGCTCTTGTCTGTTGTAATGATGCGCGAGAGCAATTCTTCCCGCTCTTCGGGCTGGAAGGTGCCGCGCTCGATGTATTCATCAATTCGTTCGATGACGTAGTCTCGCCCACGGTCTGCGATGGGTTGGCTCACGTCTTTCAGCACTACCCGTAGCCCGTTGCGGAGGCACAAGAAGGCGATACCGGACCCCATTCGGCCCGCGCCGATGATGCCGACTTTGCGCGGGCGGAACTTGCCGTAGCCTTTCGGCCGCCCCTGTCCGTTGGTACGCACGGCTTGCTTATCGAACCAGAAGGTCGAGATCATATTTTTGCTCACTTCTCCGGTAACCACTTGGGCGTAGTAGCGGCTATCGAGCCTCAGGGCCGTTTCGAAATCTAGTTTGGAGCCTTCGGCCAGCAGGTCTAGGATGGCGCGTTCGGCGGGGTAGAGATCGTTGTAGGTAGCCGATAGACGGGCGGTAAGTAGGCGGATGCGGTGGCCCAGGTTGGGGTCGGCGGCCGTGCCGCCGGGGATTTGGCCGTTTTCCTCATCCCAAGGCCGCTGGGTGGGCGGATCGGAGAGGAGCCAAGTCTTGGCCTTCCGGATCAGTTCGTTCTCGTCTGCGGCGAGGTCATCAATGATGCCTACTTTCAGGGCTTCTTGTGGGCTGTAACGCCGCCCTTCCAGCAGCAGCGGGTAGGCCCGCTCGATGCCCAACAACCACATCAACCGAATCACCGCGCCACCGCTGGGAATGACCCCGATTTTCACCTCTGGGTGGCCGAGCCGTGTTTTCGGCTTCGCCACCGCAACGCGGTGGTGGCAGGCCAGCGCTAGCTCGAAGCCCGTCCCGATCGCATCTCCGTTGATGGCCGCTACAACGGGCACACCTGGGCGCTCCAAATCGCGGAGGAAAGACTTCAACTTCTGGGCCGCATTAAAAGCCTCTTCGGGGTCTTTCAGCTCCCGGAGGTAAGAGAGGTCTCCGCCCTGCAAGAAGTCCTTCTTCGCCGAAGTGATGATGATGCCGCGCACCCGGCCAGCCTTTTTCTCGGCCTGCAAGTGGCTGATGACGGGCTGAAAAGCGGCAACGAGTTCGTGGTTCAGCAGGTTGCTGCTCCGCCCTTCCATGTCTAGGATTAGGGTGACGATGTTGTCGGTGTCTTTGCGGTAGTTGATCATGGTCAGGTTGCAAGTTGCAAGTTGCAGGCTGCAGGTTGCAAGTTGCAGGCTGCAAGTTGCAGGTTCCGTCTAACCTGCAACTTGTAACCTGCAACCTGCAACCTGTCAAACCCTTTCAATAATGGTGCTTACGGCTAGCCCCGCACCGGCGTCGATGGTGAGGCTGCCGATGGTGAGGTCTCTTCGTTCCAGCTCGTCGAGCAGTTGGCAGAGCATCATGCCGCCTACGGCGCCGAGGGGTTCGCCGAGGGCGATGGCGCCGCCGAGGGGGTTGAAGCAGTCGTCTTTGAGCTTGAAGTGGCGTTGGAAGCGGATGGTTGGGGCGGCGAAAGATTCGTTGAACTCCCAGAGGTCGATGTCTTTAGCGGAGAGCTTGGCTTTTTTGATGGCTAGCTCGGCGGCGTTGCGGCCGCCGGTGAGGAGGGTTGCGTCTACGGTACTCATGGCTACGGCGCGGATGTGGGCGCGGGGCGTTAGGTTCAGGTCTTTGCCTGCCTGTGCATTGCCCAGTAGGGCGAGGGCGCAGCCATCGGCGGCTTTGGAGGTATTGCCGGTGGTGTGGCAGTGGTGAACGTGGTCTACGAGGGGGAAGCGGTGGAGGGCCATTTCGTCGAAACCAGCCAAGCCCATTTCGGTGAAGCGGGCGGGGAGGCCGGCCAGTTCCTCTGCGGCCATACCGGGCCGAAGTAAGGTATCTTCGGCGAGAATAACGAGGCCGTTGGCGTCGGTTATTTTTTCTAGGCTTTTGGCGTAGTGTCCGGCTTTTTGGGCGGCGGCGGCCTTGGCGTGGGAGCTTACGGCGTAGGCGTCTAGCTCGGCGCGGGAGATGTTGTTGGAACCAGCGACCAGGTCTGCGGCAACGCCTTGCGGAATGTAGTGGCTGTTGATTACGGTAGCGGGGTCGTTCATCATCGGCCCGCCGTTGAGGTAGGTTGGTACGCGGCTCATGCACTCGATGCCGCCGGCGATGATGACTTCGCCGTAACCCGCCGTGATGCGAGCGGCGGCTAGGTTCATGGCTTCTAGGCCGGAGGTGTTGAAACGGTTGATCTGGAGGCCGCCCCGCGCACTCCCCCACCCTGCGTTGAGCAGTGCGGCGCGGGCGATGTTGTAGCCTTGGTCTCCGGCTGGGGTGTTGCAACCTATTATAAGGTCATCGATGCTTGCGGGCAGTTCTTCTAGGCCAGACCGGCGCTGAAAAGCCTGCAAACACTGGCTTAGCAGGTTGATGGGCTTTACTTCGTAGAGGTCGGCGGTGCTGCCGTCGGCCCGGCCCCTGGGGCTGCGGAGGGCGTCGTAGATGTAGGCTTTGGTCGGCATAGTTGGAGTCAGATAGTCGGATAGTCAAGTGGTCAGATAGTTTGGTAGAGGCCAGCCTATCTTATTTGTTTGCTATCGTCTGGGGTGGTATTTGCAAAGCTAGCAATTTTTGGGCGCGGGCGCAGGTGCTGGGGGAGGTTTTTGGCAATCGTTGGATCATTGTTGGGCGTTAAGGCTACGGAATATACATAAGTTTACGAAGGTTCGTTGAGTGCCAAAACCCCCTCCCTAAATCCCTCCCCACGGGGGAGAGACTTGTGAAAACGCAATGCGTTTTTGAGGCAAAGTTGGTCGTAACTACCCAAGTTCGTCTCTAAATGATAAAAATAGCAGTTGCCAACGATTTAGCGAAGGCGGCAGCCGCAGCGGTTTTGCTCCCCTCCCCGATGGGGT
>CALEDI010000243.1 GCA_937949535.1 uncultured Lewinella sp.
GTCTACGCCAGGCATTTCAGTCGAACGCTTCGAGGTCCTGAAGCGTACTCAGGACCTCGAAGCGTTTATTTCTGCCTCTGACGAAGTCGAGGTAGAAATAATCCTTTGAGCGTCCGGTGCTTATGGGCAAACCTCACGTTAAACTATAAAACAACAAAACCAATATGCTCCCCCTAACCAAAGACATCGTTTTCTTCGACCTCGAAGCCACCGGCCTGAACATCGTTCAAGACCGCATCGTTCAGGTGGGTTTCGTCAAGATTTTTGCCGACGGCAGCCCCTCCGAAGAGTTGGAGATGAAGATCAACCCCACCATCCCCGTCAGTGCCGAGGCCGAGGCCATCCATGGCCTCTCCAACGAGGCCCTCGCCGAGGAACCCACCTTCAAAGACGTCGCCCAGCGCCTCTACGACTTCATCGGAGACGCCGACCTCGGCGGCTACAACTCCAACCGCTACGACGTGCCCCTGCTGCAAGAAGAGTTCCACCGCGCAGGCATCTACCTCGACACCAGCCAGCGCCGCCTCATTGATGCGCAGCAGATTTTTTACCGCATGGAGCCCCGCACCCTCTCGGCCGCCCTCAAGTTCTATACCGGCAAAAAAATGGAGAACGCCCACGATGCCCTAGCAGACGTCCGCGCTACGGTAAGCATCTTCGAGGGCCAACTACGAATGTACGCCGACGCCGACTACGAAACAGACGACGGAAAATCTACCAAACCCTTCACCAATATGGATGCCGTAGCCGCCTTCTGCCAAGACGACCGCTTCCTAGACGCCACCCGCCGCCTCAAAAAAGGCCCAGACGGCGCGCCCCAGTTCAACTTCGGCAAATACGCCGGACGCCCCGTTGCCGAAGTCTTCGCCGAAAACCCAAACTACCTAAAGTGGATACTGAGCAAAGACTTCTCCACCGAGGTGAAGGCACTTGTTAAGGCAATTGATGAGCAACGCAGGAAAGGAAAGGAATAAGCCGAACACGCTATACGTTTATACCCGCAAGGTGTGTCCGTATTTCAACCTTGCTCTTTGGAAAACTTTCTTTGCACCAGCGTCCGCGCCCAAGAAAAACCGACTTATGACCAGACCAATGCTTTTTGTTCTCTTTGCGCTTGCCTTTTCATCGTTCATCACGGCCCAGTCTGCTGCTCGTAGTTACAACTATGCCTCGCCGGAATTGATCGGGGACTTACCGGCGGAGCTTGACGAGATATCCGGCCTGTCCGTCGCCCCCGGCCACCGAAACGAACTACTAGCAGTACAGGACGAAGAAGGCAAAATATTCCGGATCAACGCCAAAACCGGCGGCTTGCTCTGGGCCATTACTTTCTGGAAAGACGGCGACTACGAAGCCGTAGAAGCCGTTGGGGAAGACATCTGGATCGCCAAAAGCACCGGAACGCTCTACCACGTCACCAACGCCGGAAAACCAAACCAAAAAGTAGGTAAATACAACACCGAACTTACCCGCGAAAACGACGTAGAAGGCCTCGCCTACGACAAAGCAAAAAACCGACTCTTGTTGGCCTGTAAAAAAGACGCAAAAGGCGACGGAAACGACAAAAACGGCCGCTACATCTACGCCTTCGACCTAGAGGCCAAGACCCTGAGCGAAAAACCCGTCTTCGCCATCGAGCTAGAAGCCGTGAAAAACTACCTCGCCGCCTGCGAAAAAACTACAGACCACGAACGCCTCTGCGACTTCTTCATCAGCCGCGATGAGTACGACCTCGCCCCCTCCGCCCTAGCCGTACACCCCATCACTGGCCAGCTTTTCCTCACCTCTTCGGTCGGTAAAGTGCTAATGGTCCTCAACCCCGATGGCCACATCGACCACATGGAACGCCTCAACAAAAAGCTGTTTGCCCAGCCCGAAGGGCTGGCCTTCAGCGAAGACGGAACGCTCTTCATCAGTACCGAAAAAAAGAAAGCTGCGCATGCGCGGGTTTATCGCCTCCCCTTCGGGATTTAACCTATTCGATTTAACATTCAACATTTAAAATTTAGCTACCGCAAGGACCGTTCGCGTCGCTTGCTCACCTTGGGCGAACAAGCGTAGCGCAGTGAGTGGTGACAGCGGTAGCAAATGTTAAATTTTCAATGTTGAATTGAAAATTTTAAATTTCTAGTGCTTGTGTGAGGTCCCGAACCAAGTCTTCACCATCTTCGACGCCTACGGAGAGGCGGATGAGGCTGTCGGTAAGCCCAACGCGGAGCCGCTGCGCGCGCGGCACGCTGGCGTGGGTCATGCTGGCCGGATGGCCGATGAGGGATTCTACGCCACCGAGGGATTCGGCGAGGGTGAAGTAGTGAGCGTTTTTCATCACTTGGGTTGCGGCTTCTAGGGTGTCTTCTTTGAGGTCGAAGGAAACCATTGCGCCGAAATCGCGCATTTGTTTTTTGGCAATATCGTGGCGCGGATGGTTGGCTAGGCCGGGGTAATAAACATTGGCGACCAGCTCGTTTTCTTGGAGGACCTTAACGATGTGGCGGGCGTTTTCGCAAGACCGTTGCACCCGTAAATGTAGGGTTTTGATGCCGCGCAAGACGAGGAAGCAGTCTTGTGGGCCGGGGATGGCTCCTGCGGCATTTTGGAGGAAATAGAGTTTTTTTGCGACGGCTTCGTCGTTCAGGACTACGGCCCCCATCACTACGTCGGAGTGGCCGCCGAGGTACTTCGTGGCGGAGTGCAGAGAGATGTCGGCTCCGAGCGCAAGGGGTTGCTGTAGGTAGGGGCTGGCGAAGGTGTTGTCTACTACGGAGAGCAGGCCGTGGTCTTTGGCGAGGGCGGCCAGGGCGGCGATGTCTACGATGTTGAGCATCGGGTTGGTGGGCGTCTCGATCCAGAGCATCTTCGTGTCTTTACCGATCGCTTGTTCAACCTTGGCGGGGTCGCGCATATCTATGAAGCGAGACTTGATGCCGAAGGGGGCAAAAACGGTGGTTAGTAGGCGGTAGCTGCCGCCGTAGAGATCGTCGGAGGCGAGTACTTCGTCTCCGGGTTGTAGGAGGCGCAAGACATTGTCCATTGCCGCTAGGCCAGAGCTGAAACAGATGCCGAACGCTCCGCCTTCGATGGCGGCTAGGTTGTTTTGCAGAGCGGTTCGGGTAGGGTTTGCGGTGCGGGCGTAGGCGTAGCCTTTGTTTTTGCCGGGGGCTTCTTGGGCGTAGGTAGAGGTCTGGTATATGGGCGTCATCACCGCTCCGGTCAAGGGGTCAGGGCCGATGCCTCCGTGGATGCACTGGGTGGCGAAGTTGGCGTTTTTTGGGGTAGGCACGGGGGGCATAAATTGCTAGATTTAGTCAAAGAGATAGATATATAAAACCATTGCGCTTGTTTACCCAAGGGCAAACAAGCGCAGTGCAATAAGCGGTACTTAAAGGATGGGAAATAAATAAACTTTATAGACTGAAAATCTATCAATCTAATTTTTAGTTGCCAGCACACTCCGATGCGTAGATGTAAGCGTGCTCGGCCAAATCAGACCACCTGGTTTTCTTGGAAGTCTTCACCGCATCACAGTCACCGAAGTAGGCCGCAAATTCCGTTTTGTAGTCTTTCTTCTTTAGGCGAACGGCAGTTTTTGTACCGCTTTTCTTCACGTAGTAGCTCTTGGCATCACCACCGGCAGAAACAGGCCCAATACCAACACTTGCTGTCTTTTTGGCGAAAGGGTCAAAGTAAATGCGGACACCTTCAGAGAAGTGGGGGTTGAGTAGCTGCATGAGTAGTTCCACTTGCTTCTTTTTTACCTGGACATTGGTGCTTTCTAGGTAGACGTAGCCATTGGTAAATCTTTCTTCGTTGAGGTCTTTACCCCAGTGCTGCACCTTCAGGTCATCGGATAATGAATTAAGCTTGCTGAGGGCAGTGGGTTGGAAATAGCCATGCTTGATGTCCGCACCTTTAAGTTTATGGGTTTTACCATTGATGTCTTTGATCTTGATGTACTTTGTGATGCCCTTTTTACGATCAAAATCTTTGACATTACCGACGATTTCGGTACCATCTTTGAGGGTGATGTAAGAGGTCTTCTTTTTGGAGAACTGGTAGGTAGGACTCATCAGTCCGGGTGGCTTCTCCTGAGCCGTAGCAAAGGTTGCGGTGGTAAGCACAACTGTAAGTACTAGCACGAGGCGGTAAATAAAATAACGCATAATAGGATTTTGTAAATGAGATGATTTTAAGATGGAAATCATCTCGGTGAATGAAATAAGTGTGAATACTAAGACAAAAGTAAGACTTTGGTTTGCCGTTTCAAAGCGTAATCAAATAAATTTTAAAACTTTTATTTATCACTTATTAGGGATTGTTTTTAAACTCGTGCTTATTTCAAGTTACTACTTTGTACAGCAACTTTAGCAGTTTACTCAAACAGTAGTAGGGGGGCAGGGCGACGGCGCGCAGGTGCAGTGAAAAGGTTTTTAAGAAGTGAGCCTCCGAAGGCCGAACTACTTTCGTTTTCCTTCTTTAAGCTCAAAGTTGAGGCCTTCTTCTTCCAGTGTGTGGTAACGGTCTTCATCGAAGGCATACAACTTGGCTGGCCGGTGGGCAACGCCTGTTTGCGAACGGCCTAAGTCTTGCAGGAAGTTCATGGACAAGATCTTCTTGCGGAAGTTTCGCTTTTCGAGGCTCACGCCCCACACGGCTTCGTAGAGGTGCTGCAAGTCGGTTAGGGTAAAAGCCGGTGGTAGCAACTCAAAGCCAACGGGCTGGGTCCGAATTCTTCGTTTGAGCCGGTTGAGGGCTACCTGAACAATTTCTTCGTGGTCGAAGGCCAAGGTATCTATTCCTTCTAGGTTATGCCAAGCTACCTTTTGGGCAATGCTGGCTGCTTGCAATTCAAAGTCTGCGACTTTGACGAGGCTGTAGTAAGCAACCGTAATGACCCGCCCAAAATCATGACGACCGGGCGACCCAAAGGCGCGTATTTGTTCCAGATATACCTGTTCTAGCCCCGTGATTTCTCGGAGCACCCGCTGTGCTGCTGCATCAAGGTCTTCGTGTTGTTGCACAAAATAACCGGGGAGTGCCCAGTAGTTGGCAAAAGGTTCTTCGTTACGCTTAATGAGGAGCACTTTTAGCTTGCCATCATCAAAACCAAAAATGACGTTGTCTACTGTGAACGCCGATTTGAAGAAACCATCAAAGCTTTTCTTTGCCTGAACCAAGAGTAATGTGGGATAAGTTGGAAGGCAAAGATAGTATTGACGGAGACAACAATGGCATGTTTCCGTAATATGTGTACTCCTTGAAGATTGCACCAAACACACTCAACCCATTCAGCGGCCCAATCTGTTATGTTTATCCACTCCAACAACCAACCAACAAAAATGACCGCTCCAACTACCAACGCCCCCATCCTAACCGAACGCCAACTCGCGGTGCCCGAACTCAAATGGATCGACGGTTTCAGCCGTCTGCTCGATACCAAGTTTCGCATCCCTGGTACAGAGATCCGGTTCGGAGCCGATTTCCTGATGGGCCTCGTACCCGGAGCCGGAGATATTCTCTCGTTGGGAATGTCTGGTATTCTGGTAGCCACGATGGCCAAGAACGGTGCCAGCGGTATGTTGGTAGTGCGGATGCTCTTCAACGTAGCGCTAGACGCGCTGGTAGGCACGATTCCCGTTCTTGGCAACATCTTCGACCTCTTCTACAAAGCCAATTACCGCAACGCCATGCTGATGCGGGAGTACTACGGCGAGGGGGAACATGAGGGAAGTGCATGGCCAGTAGTCATCGTGGTCATCGTTACTATTATCGCCATCTTCTTCCTCATGATCTGGGCGTTGGTTGCGGTTGTTGGGTGGTTCTGGGGCTTGCTATAACCGAACTACCCGGTAGGTGCTTTCTGCTGTCCGGACGAAGTATACCCCCGCAGGCCTATCATCTAGCTTTAGCGTTCCGCCCCCAGCACTGAGAATGCCGCTGGCCAGTACCCGACCGCTTACATCGATCAGGGTATAGGGCAAGTCGTTGTCTGCCCCAGGTATTTGGTAACGGATGTCGCCTGGCGTTGGGTTTGGGAAGAGGTTTAGTGACCCAGCGCTGCCGCCATCTCCGAAGCGCGCAGCACGTACTTCGCTGTAGGAGACCCTGCCGTCTAGGTCTTGCTGCCTGAGGCGGTAGAGGTAGTCTGTATGGGGTAGAGCTTCTCTGTCATCAAATTTGTAGTCGGTTGAGGCCGCAACGAAACCCAACTCCTGCCAAATATCTGCGCCCGTACGGCTGCGTTCTACGAAGAAGCCATAGTTGTCCGTTTCCGTTTCCGTCTCCCACGCTAGCGCGATATGGTCTTTCTTTCCTGCTGCGTTAAAAGATAGGAAAGTAACAGGGAGGGCTAAGTTGGTTAGGCACAGTTTTATGGAAAAAGCATTCAGGCTACCTCCGTCAGCATTTGCATTGTCTCGGACACGGAGTTCCCAAACCCCTTCGGCGTTTAGGCCGTCGAAACTAGACAGGGCATCGGTTGATGGCGGGAAGAAACCTCTATTGACCGGAGGGCAATCGAAGGCCGTTTCTGTGCTCTCGTCGTCAAAGCTCATCAACATATCACTTTCTCCTGTGCAGGCCCTGTCCCAGACCAAGACGCTTGCTCCGCTGGGGTGTACAAGGTCAATGCTTAGGTCTTGGATGTAGCTATGCTCGATGTTCAAGAGGTAAAGATCTACATCGGTAATGCTTGCGCTTACCGGCACGTTTATGCCCATGTTGGCAAATTGTGGCGCGTCTGCATCACTGATGGTGGCTGGTTCTTCAGTACTAGAAAAAATCCGACAATCCGCTGTGGTAAAACTAGCTTGGGCCCATTGAGAAGTGTTGCAACTGGTCTTTTTCCGTATGCGCCAGTGGTATTCACTGTTTGGGTCGAGGTAGTCTGGCAGTTCTATTTGTGGCGAAGGGCTGTCGGTAATATTGTACAATACCCGGCTGAAGCCTTCTAGCTTTGAAAGCTGGAAATCATAGGTAGCATTAGCCGTAGAGTCGGCGCTTAGTATTGGGCGAATGTCAATGTTTTGATTGGCCGTAGTGATGATGTTTGGCGCCGCTCCATCATCTACTGATACAGCGTTTTTGGTGATGCTAACGGTTTCCGTTAGCGTGCCTTCGTTGCTGGTTCCTCGGAGGGTGAATTGGGTCATCCCGTAGGGTAGGGTATCCAAGCCGCTTAAGGTGAGTTCAAAAGCCCCTCCGGGGCGAACGGGGTTGATGGAGTAAGACTGGGTTACACCTGGGGGCAGGTTTGTTACCGTCCATGTGACCAAGGAGGAGGCTCCTCCGCTAGAGTTGATGAGGAAAGAGAAGGCTGCGGTATCGACCGTAGGGTCACAACTAGGAACGTTCAAGGGGCTAATATTACTCAGCTCAATGGCCGGAGCTCCTACGCTGGATACGATGGAGAAATCTGACTGGCTAACGTTGTAGAAAACATTGTCTTTGCTCTTCACCATTATCCTAGCGGAGGGAGAGACTTGGGCGGGAACGTCTACTTCGGCCAACCCATCGTTGGGGGTGTTTTCAAGGAGCACCTGGAAGTTCATCCCACCGTCGGTAGACAGCAGGACATCTACCAACTGGGAGTTGTAGGGCGCGCCGTCCGTTTCGGCTACGTCCCATTGAACTTGTGCGGTTTGGCCTATGCTCCACTGGTTGCCGTCGTTGGGGTCGGTAACGGTGAATGGCCGGCCTGAAGCATCAACTACGATGCTGATGTCGTCTTCGGCAGCGCAGCCGTAGGCTGCGTTGTAGTTGATGACCGTTGCGCGGAAGCTCATGTCTCGGGTGACGGTTGGTGTTTTTTCCCACTGCGCATCGGTGCCAGACAGTACATCATGCAGGTCAGGGAAAAAGCGTTCGTCGGAAGCTTTTGGGGTGAAACTACGGAATAGTGGGCCTTGGGTGTTGGTGCCTTCGGGGGGCATTACTTCACCGCGTTCGGGGTCGTATTGTTCCCAGTTGAAGCTAAGCGTTCCGCTTGCTGTAGTGGCTTCGGCTTTCAGAACGAAAGGCGTGCCCGCAGGGATGGTTTTATCTGCCTGGGCCATTACGTCGGGGTTGTTGATGCTGGTATTCACAGTCGTCCCACAACCGCCATTTCCAAACTTTAGATGAGCAGTGATTTCTTCAATGCTTCGGCCATGAAAGTAAGCATCACTGCTGGTCTGTACGTTGGGAGAACATACCCCCGCATACCCCATTATTGAGCTCGCACTCCCGGGCTCCATACCTGCTCCGCTGTTGTAGTTGCAGCTGTTGTTTTGGGTGTGGTTGGCACCAAGGTTGTGGCCCATTTCATGGGCCAAATAGTCGATGTCAAAAAAGTCTCCTTCAGGGGTGAACCTGCTGGTGGCCCCTGCGGCTTTACGGCTGTCGACACAGGATGCCCTTAGTGAGGCGATACCGCTGTTGGTTCCTTGGGTAAAGAGGTGGCCGTAATCGTAGTTTTCAACCCCAATGATTCCCGTTGTGTAGGCGGTGTTTCTATTGAAGAGCCTGTTCACAGAGTTGTCTTCGAAGGGGCTTTCATTGGGGGTGTATTGGTAGAGCAAGTCATTGTTGGCGACCAACTGCAGCCGCAAGGAGAGGTCTCGGGTAAATATCTGGTTTACCCGATTGATGGTGGTTACGATGGCCGATTGTACAAGACCAGACTGTGCGGCCGAGGCCGCACCGTGGTAGTTGCTGTACTTCCCCGTGGCGGTGATGGTGGTGCGGTACTGCATCAGTTCGCAGTTGCCGAGTGTCTTGCTGCTCGTTTCCGTTTGGTTGTTGGCCAATAGGTTGTGGTCATCTACTTGGCAGGTGGAAGCTTCTGACCCGTCTGTGGAAAAGTCAGACTTGCGGTACACTTGGTACTGGTCTGTATTTCGGCGAGAGATCGGATCGATGAAGAAGGCTTCAGTGCTGCCACCACGTACAGAGGCGTGGAAACCACGTTCCGTCCAATCTAGGAAGACAGACTGGGCTGGGGCGTTTACGTTGATGCCATACCAAGTACGGATGTTTGGGTATTTGGCTAGGGCGGCGGCTTCGGTAATGTCGTAACCAACGATGCGGTAACGGGCAAAACCTCCATCGGGTAGCGGAAGGACGAGACTGGTATTGCTCGTTTCGGCGGTCGTGCTTTTTTCGTGCGGAGCACCGAACAATAAGTCTTTGAGGGCTGCTCCGTCTATGCTGACGACGCGGGACTTTTTGGGGCGAATTGGCTGTTCGCTAGGTGAATAATTGGTTTCTGTAGGACTCCAAGCCTGGGCAAGGCCACACGGGGCGATAGCCACCGCGAGGAGCAGGATGAATAAGGAACGCATGATATGTATTGTGTAATGAGAGAACTTATCGTAAAGCTCCAATATAGTCCTAAAAGATGACTAATTGGCTATTTGTGGGTATGAATTTGCATTAATGGACCTTTTGAGCTTGCCTTATTTTGATTTTTCAACTTGCAATGCACCTGCGGCCGCGCCCTAAAAAGAAGGCGGGGCATCGCTTCTCTTCCCCCAATTGGGGGCTAGGGGATAGAGTGATAAGAATGTTGGTAACGTTGCCACTAAACTCGCCAGTCGAATCCTTTTTGGTCGTTGCTTTAAAGGAAGAATTTGATTATTAGAACCAGTATTTGTCTCTTGATAAGATCGACACTAATTCTACAACAAAAAAGTTCGCCTGTCGAGTTTGGAGAACTATATTTGCGCTTTCCCAACCGGACCTCCCCTCCTACATGAGCGATGCAATACACCACGAATGCGGCCTAGCGATGATTCGCCTCCGCAAACCGCTGAGTTATTACCACGAAAAGTACGGCACCAGCCTGCACGGCCTCAAAAGCCTACAACTATTGATGCGGAAGATGCGCAACCGAGGCCAAGACGGCGCCGGTATGGCGACCATCAAACTAGACCACCCACCAGGGAAAAAATTCATCAGCCGCAAACGCAGCAACGACAAAAACTACCTAGACCACCTCTGGAAGGGTGTCTACCGCCGTTTTGATGAACTGACGCCAGAGCAACTATCCGACGGGGAATACCTCAAAAGCAACCTCCCCTACACCGGAGAACTCATGATGGGCCACCTGCGCTACGGAACCCACGGCAGCAACGACATCGAAACCTGCCACCCCTTCCTCCGCCAGAGCAACTGGAAAACCCGCTGCCTAATCGTAGCCGGAAACTTCAACCTCACCAACGTAGAAGAACTCTTCCAAGAACTGGTAGAACTCGGCCAGTTCCCGAAGGAAAAATCCGACACCGTAACCATACTCGAGAAAATTGGCCACTTCCTCGACGACGAGGTGCAGCGCATCCATCAGTGGCACAAGCCCGATGGCCACTCCAACATCGAGATCAACGACATTATCGCCGAAGAACTCGATGTACAGCGGCTACTGAAACGCGCTTCCAAAAAGTTCGACGGCGGCTACGTGATGGGCGGCATGATCGGCCACGGCGACGCCTTCGTGATGCGCGACCCCGCCGGCATCCGACCCGCCTTCTACTTCGAGAATGAAGAGTTCGTCGCCGTCGCCTCCGAGCGGCCCGCCCTACAGACTACCTTCAACATCCCCTTCGAGGACATCAAAGAGGTAGAGCCCGGCCACGCCCTCATCATCAAGAAAAGCGGCGCGGTCTCTATGGAGCCTTTCACCAAGCAGATTCCCCGCGCAGCCTGCTCCTTCGAGCGCATCTACTTCAGCCGAGGTACCGACCGAGACATCTATCTGGAACGCAAAGAACTGGGCCGCCGCCTAGCCAAAGCCGTCACCGAAGCCATCGACTACGACTTCAACAATACCGTGTTCAGCTACATCCCCAACACGGCCGAGACGGCCTACATGGGGATGATTGAAGGCCTAGAAGACGAACTGACCGAGTGGAAACGCAAGGCCATCAAGAAAAAGCAAAAGGCCGGTAAGAACGGCATCAGCAAGATCCTGAAAACGAAGGTCCGCAACGAGAAAATCGTGGTCAAAGACGGCAAAACCCGCACCTTCATTGCCGATACCAGCAGCCGCGACGATATGGTGAGCCACGTCTACGACGTCACCTACGGCATCGTCCGTAACCACGTCGATACCCTCGTTTTGCTCGACGACTCCATCGTGCGCGGAACCACCATGCGCGACTCGATCATCAAGATCGTCAGCCGCCTGAAGCCCAAGCGCATCATCATCGTATCCTCCGCCCCGCAGATCCGTTACCCAGATTGTTACGGCATTGATATGTCGCGGATGGGCGAGTTCGTCGCCTTCAAGGCGATGGAAGCCCTCCTCAAGAAAAAGGGCAAGGCGAAGATGATGAAGACCGTCTACAAAAAGGCCCTCGAAGAGCTCAAAAAACCAGACTCAAAGCAGAAGAACGCCGTAACTGAGCTGTACGCCCAGTTTGAGTACGAGGAGGTCTCCGACATGATCGCGGAGATCATCACGCCTAAGAACACCAAGCCGCAGGTAGACGTGATTTACCAAACCATCGAAGACCTCCGCCTCAGCTGCCCCAACAACAACGGCGATTGGTACTTCTCCGGCAATTACCCCACGCCGGGCGGGTTCCGGGTCGTCAATAAAGCCTTCATCAACTACATGGAAGGCTCCGACGAGCGAGCATATTGATGTTGTAGTTCGCGCTTTCTGTTTTAACCTAACCAGCCCCTATTCGCAAAGCGAATAGGGGCTGGTTAGGTTAAAACAGATGTTCCTTGATTTTATATCCGAGGAGGAAATCACTTACGTACCTTAGCCCGGTATAAAAAAGTAGTGAAATGAAAAACCAGTTCCTCCTCCCGATCCTTGTATTCGGGATGTTACTCTCCGCTTGCCGCCAAGACGCGGCCCCTTCAACCTCCACCGCACCTGCGGCCGCGCCCCCCAAAACGGTTGGTGCCAAAGCGCGCTTAGCCCCAGATCAGCTCTTCGGCGACCTCTTCCGCCGCGTACAAATGGAGCGCGTATTTGCCGACGGAAAAACCTTCGTAGATATGGTGCCGAAGCGCGCCGCCGAAGACATCATGGCCGATTTTGAGCGCGCCGCCAAACTGGAAAACTTCGACCTGAAGGCCTTCACCGAACAAAACTTCGCACCGCCCATGCAGCCGGAAAGCGGCTTCGCCAGCGACGGAAAACGCTCGATTGTTGACCACATCAATACCCTCTGGCCCGTACTGACCCGAAAGGCCGGCACCGACGAAGGCGCAAGCGGCAGCCTCATCCCGCTACCCAACGACTACATCGTCCCCGGCGGCCGCTTCCGCGAGGTGTATTACTGGGACAGTTACTTCACCCTCCTCGGCCTACAAACGGCCGACAAGGGCGAACTCGTCCGCGATATGGTGGAAAACTTCGCCTACCTGATCGACGAAGTCGGCCACATCCCCAACGGCAACCGGACCTACTACCTCACCCGCAGCCAGCCACCGTTTTTCTCCCTGATGGTGGAAGTGTTGGCCGAAATGGAAGGCGAGGAGGTCTACCGCGAATTTTACCCCCAACTAGCAGCCGAATACGCCTTCTGGATGGACGGCGCAGACGAAGTGTCACCCGAAAACCCCGCCGTAAAACACGTAGTTCGGATGCCCGACGGTCGCCTCCTGAACCGCTACTGCGACGCCGGAGACCGGCCCCGCGCCGAGTCTTACCGCGAAGACGTACTCGCCATCCGCGAGTCTGGCCGAGACAGCCAAACGGTAGCCCGGCACCTGCGCTCTGGCGCAGAATCTGGCTGGGATTACTCCGCCCGCTGGTTTGCCGATGGCAAAAACATCAGTTCCATCATCACTACTGACATTGTCCCGCCCGACCTGAACAGCCTCTTGAGCCACCTAGAGCAAGTGCTGGTGCAGTATGGCGGCGAAGAGGCACCAGCCTACGCCGCTCAGGCCAAGGACCGCCGTATTGCCATTGATACTTACCTCTACGACCAAGAAAAAGGCTTCTACCAAGACCTGAACTGGAAAACGGGAGAATTCACGAATTACCTCAGCCTAGCCGGTGTTTACCCGCTTTTCACCAAGATTGCGAACGACAAGCAGGCCGCTGCGGTAGGCGACATCATCGCGGAGCAGTTTCTCGCCCCCGGCGGCGTCCGTACCAGCCTAGTTGATACCGACCAACAATGGGATGCCCCCAACGGCTGGCCGCCCCTGCAATGGATGACCTACCAAGGGCTGAAGAATTACGGTGAGCACTCCGTCGCGAAGCAAATCCGTGAACGCTGGATGGCCAACAATGAGCGCGTCTACGCCAATGTCCACAAAATGGTGGAGAAGTACAACGTTGAAGACATCACCCTGGAAGCGGGTGGGGGAGAGTACCCCGTGCAGGACGGCTTCGGATGGAGCAACGGAGTTTATTTACGGATGAAGGGAGAGTAGTTAACGATCAGCGTTCAGGGGATGAATGCGCTCGGGACGACCCCCTTACTCCTTTACCTTATATTTCTTCTCGACCAACCGCTTACGAACACTGAGGTTGATCTTATCGCTCAGGGTATTCTGTGGGCTGTCGGCTGCTGTTTTGCGAGCAGCGGCGACGAACTGGTCGCGTTTTGCGGTGAGTGCAATAATTTCTTGTTGGAGGCTTCCTCGCTGATCTTTTAGTGCTTTTATTTTGCTGGTTAGTGCGGCATCGGAGAGGGAGCGGAGGCTATCGGGTAGGCTTGCTTTTTCTTTCAGGATGCGTTCGGGGCTTGCGTCGTTGGCGTCAACGAGGTCCCAGCTGGTGTTTTTATACTTCTTGCTGGCCTTGAACTTGGCGCGGCTGCTTAGGTTGGCCTTGCTGTAGCTGGCGGCGTTGTTGTCTTGGGCTATTTGGTTGGCTTGCAGGGCCGCACCTTGGCTACCTACCGGAATGTAGGTGCTGTTGAGTTGCTTGTTTAGCCACTCGATTCGGTCGTCGTGGGGGGAGGGGATGAAGACTACGCGCTCGTCTTGGTTGATGTAGAAGAAGTCGCCATCTTCGGTACCGAGCGATGTTTTCCAGGTGCGGCCTTGTGCGGAGTTGGGGTCTCCGCAGAATATGGTGTTTACGAGGATACCTTTACGGCGGGCGGCGGCTAGGGCGTCTGCGGCTTTCACGTCTCCTTGGTGGAAGGTTTCGTTTCCGGCGATGTAGACCAGCTTGATGGTGTTGTCGCTGTCGTCCCACTTTAGTTCGTTGGTGCTGGTTTGGATGACTTGGCCGCAGTACTCATCTCCGCCGCCGGTAGTGAGGCCGAAGAGCTTGGCACTCAGTAGGTCAACGTCTGTCGTTAGGCCGGTTACTTGCTGGATGTAGCCTTTCTGGGGCAGCAGGCTGGTGTTGCCGTATTGGTACAGCGCCACTTCGATGTCTGGGGCTGAACCGTCTTTTTCGGCTTTCAGGATCTCGTTCAGGATGTTCCAGAGGCGGGCTTTTGCTTGATCGATCAGCCCGTCCATCGAGCTAGACGTATCCAGTAGGAAGGCGATCTGAATCCTGTTGCTAGTAGAGGAGAAGTTAGTGGGCGCGGCCGCAGGTGCAGGGTGTAGTTCTTGAGGGGTTGGGGTTGGCGCCGGAGCGTTGCTCGAAGAGGAGAGCAAGCTCGAAAAGCCAAAAACGATGAAGGTTGCGGTAAGTACCGCTCCGCCAAGCCAGGCGAAGGTAGAAGGGATTTTCATGGTGAACGTAGTTTTGGGTTCAGGGCAAAGTTGCGCCCACCCACCACGCCGCGCCAACCAGACTTTGTAAACTGGCCGGTTCACTTTGTAAGCAAGGGTTACTCTCTCCCTGTCGGCACCCAAACTGCCCGCCCAGACTGCCCCAAGTACCCAGACCCAAGGTAAGCCTCCACCCGGCGGCTACCGCCGCTCGGTAGAAGGGCCCGCTGGCCTCCCCCTGCTTCAATAGCCTTCATTTGCACCTGCGGCCGCGCCAAAATCAGCTTGCCTCGCTGTTGTGCCGCTACAACCAAGGGGCCGTTTTGCCCGCGCGCCAATACCATCGCTTTGCCGTCTCCGGGAACGAAAAACCCGCTCTCCTCGGCCGTCAATGCCCGGAAGCCCCCCTGGCCGTCGCCCAACAAAACGAGCCCGTTGCCTGCGTTCAGGAACCCCTGCCCAACCTCGCCCCCCGCATCGTTGCCGATGAGGAGCACATCGAGGAATTCATCGTCGTTGAGGTCCAACGGCAACATCCCGAAGGCCGGGAAGGCCTGCGCCTGCGCCGGAAGCTCATGGAAGCGGAAACCCTCCGGCGTATTCTCCAAATATACCGAGCTGAAGTCGTCGGCCCGGAAGTGGTATTGCTCTCCGCCTTCCTTTTTGTATGCCGTCGCGTCGGCCCGCGCATAGGCCTCATGAGACCCGTAGAGCGACTTGATTTTCGTCACCTGTTTCGCAAAGTCGGTCCGGTTGAAGAACGGGAAAGACTTGCGCGCTCCGTCCAAGTCGGTCAGGTACGTGAAGGGCACAAAATCGAGGCCTCCGTTGTCGTCGAAATCGTAAAGCAACGCTTCTAACGGCTCCTCTTTACTGGGCTTCAGGATGGTGTTGTGCCCGAAGTTTCCGGCCAAGTAGTCGGTGTCTCCGTCGTTGTCGAAATCGCCTGCCGTTAGGCCGCTCCACCAGCCGTTGCGCGGGGTTTCGCCCAGCAAGTTGTCTTGCGCTACCCAGCCCGCTTCTGTGTTGCGGAACAACCGAAGCGGGGCCCATTCGCCCGCAACCAGTAGGTCGGGCCGGCCGTCGTTGTCGTAGTCGGTAAACAGCGCATCACAGACGTTGGTAACCGACGCCAAGGCCGCAACGGCCTCCTGCTCAAACCTGATCTTTCCACCAACCGATTCGTTGCGCAGCAAATAACTCTGCACCGGCTTGGGGTAGGCGTGGGGCGTAACTCGGTTGCCAATGAAGAGGTCCAAGTCACCGTCTAAGTCGTAGTCTGCTGCGCGGACGGTGCTGCCCGACGCCACCGGATGGCCTGCTAAAGCAGCGGGCACCTCCACGAAGCTGCCGCCGTCGTTGCGGTACAAACGGTCGTGGTAGTCGCCCTGCTCCAATGTTAGTTCGTTGCTGCCGCTCACCACGTAGAGGTCGTCGTCTCCGTCTCCGTCGGCATCAAAGAATAGACTGCCGAGTTCCTCCTGTTTGTTGTCCGTTGGGCTACTGATTAAGGACGGAACTTGCCGGAAACCCGTGCCTGTTCCTTCCATGAATATCCCTTCTCGTTCGTAGCTCCCGCTCACGTAAACATCGTCGATGCCGTCGGCATTCCAGTCTGTGACGGCAAGGGCGGGCCCCTGCTGGCTCACTTTGCGCAATAGCATTGGTTGTACGTTGAAATCTACAAAGTCACGCTCTTCGTGCGTGAAGTTTGGAGAGGGTAACGCAACGAGCGGCGTTGCTTCGTTTCGGAGGGCCGCAGCTTCTACGCTGCCTGCTCCGGGCGTCAAGACGGCGGTTGTTCCGGCGCTGAAGGTGCCTTGGTTTTTCCAATCTTTGCTTCCGGGCCAACGGACGGATACGCTGGCGCTTTCGCCCACGGCTACCGTCAGGTCTTGGCCGTTGCTGCTCAGGTAGCCCCGGTGAGGGTGCCAGTAGAAGAACTGCGCCGCGCCGCCTTGCCGGACGGCGACTTCGCTGCCCCAAAACTTGGCCGGTGGCGTGCCGGAGGCTACGCTTATTTTCAGGAAGCCGGGAGCGGTGGGCTTGCCCGCTGAGATGGTATTGTTGCGGTACAGGTGGGCGGGGTCGTCGATGTTGTTGACTACGTAGTCTAGGTCGCCGTCGCCGTCCAAGTCGGCGTAGGCGGCTCCGTTGCTGAAACTGGAGACTTCGATGCCCCAGCTGCGACTCACGTCGTCGTAGAAGGGGATGCCTCCACTGATTTCCCGTGCCCTGAAGGCAACGTTTGGTATTTTGACGGAGGGGATTTTGGGGAGCATATCCTTCATCGAGAAGAAGCGGCTGTTGGCGGCGTTGTAGTCTCCGAAGTCGTGGTCGGTGATGTCTCTGGGGAAGCCGTTGGTGACTACTACGTCCTTCATGCCGTCGAGGTCGAAATCGGCAACGAGCGGCGTCCAGCTCCAGTCGGTGGCTGGTAGGCCGGCCTGCATGGCTACGTCGGCGTAGAGGGGTAGGTCGTTTAGCTCGTCGGTCCGTTTACCTTGGCTGAGTTGTAGGGTGTTGCGCGTAAATTGGGGGTGGTAGCCGTAGCGTTTGAGGTTGAGGTAGTAGGAGTAGTTGTTGGCGCCCAGCATCATCTTACGGCGGTGGTTGTCGGCGGGGAGCATGTCTACGGCTAGGATATCGGGCAGCCCGTCGTTGTTGAGGTCGGCTACGTCGTTGCCCATCGCGCTGTAGCTGGTGTGTTTCACGAGTTGGTAGCTGATGTCTTTGAAGTAGCGCCCCCCGTTTTCGTTGGCTACGTTTAGGTAAGCGAGGTCGTTGCTGATGTAGTCGTTGGTGACGTAGAGGTCTGGCCAGCCATCTTGGTTGAGGTCGCAAACCGTTACGCCGAGGCCGAAGCCTTGAAAGAGGATACCCATTTCCTTGCCTACTTCGGTGAAGGTGATCTGGCCTTCGTTGCGGTCTTGGCGGTAGAGTTTGTCGGTTCGTTTGCCGGTGCCGTCTTGTACTTTCCGGCTGAAGGAGTTGGGGGATTTGGTGGCGACCATTTCGTTGACGAGTAGGTAGAGGTCTAGGTCGCCATCGAGGTCGTAATCAAACCAAGCAGCTTGGGTATTGTGGGAGGTATCGGCGATGCCCATCTGCGGGGCGAGGTCTTTGAAGGTCGGGATGCCTTCGGCGTTGTTGCCTTGGTTGAGGAATAGTTGGTTGGCGCGGTTGCCGCGCAGGGTTGCGCATACGTAGATGTCTTCTAGCCCGTCGTCGTTCACGTCGGCTACGGTTACGCCGTTGTTCCAGCGGTTGCCGCCGCCGATGCCTGCGGCATCGCTTACGTTGTCAAACTTCCAGCCTCCCCGGTTCAGGTAGAGTTCATTTTCGTTGTCGCTGCCGCTGAAGAAGAGGTCGGGCTGCCCGTCTTGGTCAAAATCCCCGATGCCTACGCCGCCGCCGTTGTAGATGTACTCGTTGGTGAGGATGTTGAAGCTGTCGCTTTCGCCGGTGGTGTTGGTGAAGGTTACGCCGGTTTGCGCCGCTTCGATGCGGGTGAAAACGGTGGTCTGTTGCTCGCAGTTTGTGAGGGTAGTCACTACGGAGGCAAGCAAAAGCACCCGCAGGATAGAGGTGGAGGTTGGGTACATGAATTTCTTTTGAGTGCCTGTTATTTTTTAGAATTGTCTCCTCGGACGCGGTAGGCCCTGAGGGCTTCATCGTTGACGCCGATCAGGAGGGCTTTCTCTCCGTTTGCGAGGTCGATGTATTTCGCGTCGCGGACGTTTCCGGGCACGGAGATGCCCGCCTCGGCGTTGTCCGCATAGTCCCATTTTCGGTCTCCGGCGTTCAGGAGTAGGGTTCCTCTGCCAGCGTCCATGCGGCCAACTTGGGGGGCGGTTTCGGTTACGTTGCCGCCGAGCCAGAGGTCGGGCAGGCCGTCGCCGTTCACGTCGCCGATGGCGGTAGTGAATTGGGCGGTTAGCTGGGCTTGCCAGGGTAGGGGAGCCATATTTACCTTACCGATGCCGTCGTTCCAGATCACGCTGCTGCGCAACTCGGTGGCGCGCCATTCCAGTGCGCCGGCGCGTTCTTCTGGGGTGAAGAGCGTTTCGTAGGTTGCCTCGGCGTAGTCGGAATACTTGAGCGTTTTCTTTTTCAGGTGTGGTAGTTGGGCCTGAATGGCCGATTTGCTTGCCCACGGAAAAGGAGTGCTTTCTTTGGGCGGGTACCATTCTATGATGGGCTCTACCTTCTGGTTGCTGTCGAAGTCTTTCAACCACATACGCAAGGGTTGTTCGTTGCTGGCGCGGAATTTGGAGTTTAGCCCCCAGTTGGTGAGTACCAGGTCGTCTTTCCCGTCGCCGTCTAGGTCTTCGGCTTCGATGCTCGACCACCAGCCTCGGGAATTGGGGACTTCAAAGGTTTCGGATACTTCACCTTGGCCTAGGGAGAACATAATCACGACGGGCATCCAATCTCCGACCATCACGAGGTCGGGGCGGGTGTCGTTGTTCATGTCGGCCCATACGGCGTCGGTTACCATGCCCCGGTTGGAGAGGTCTTTGGGGGTCATGTTTACCCAGCTTCCTTCTTCGCGAACGAAGAAGAAAGACTGCGGAACCATGCCGTAGTTGCCGGGGATGGCCCTTGCGCCGATGAAGACGTCCATGTCGCCGTCGAAATCAAAATCCATCGGTACGATGCAGCTTATTTCTCCTCCGGCCCTTGGGGCGTGGTTGGAATTAAAGACCAGTGCGCCGTCGATGTTTTCGTAGTACCGGATCTGGTAGGCTTCAAACCCGCGTGCGAAATCGTTTCCGCCGGAGCCTAGCATGAGGTCGTTATCGCCGTCGCCGTCGGCGTCAAAAATTGCCCCAGCACTGGTTTCGTACTTGGCGGTCAGGGCTAGAGAGCTGTTTTTGGTGAAGGTAAACGTACCGTCGGCGGCCTGTAGGTACAGCTTGTCGGGGAAACCAAGCCCACCGAGCATGATGAAGTCTTCGCGCCCGTCTCCGTTCACGTCGCCCTTCACGATTTCAGGGCTTGGGTCGGATAGTTTGCGGAGCAGGAGGCCCTCTACGTCGAAGTCGTTGAAGGCAGGTTCTTTGTGTAGGGCGGGCTCGCTTAGGAGGCTATTGTCTTCAGCGAGTAGGGGTGTTTTTTGGGGCGCGGCCGCAGGTGCTGGGGCGGTTGAAGCACCGTGGGTAACCGTGAGTAAGGTATTGATCTGTGGGTTTTTAACTACGCTCGTTTGCCCATCGGGCCAGCTCACGGTGAGTTTTTGCGGCGTAGCGGCCTCTCCGAGGCCGAAGTTGAGCCGATCCCCAACGCTGCTCAGGAAGCCCCGGCTCGTAAACTGCTCTAGTACCTGCACGCCTTCGCTGGTTTCAAGTACGAGTTTTGCCCCAATGCCTTGGGCGTTGTTGGCGGGGCCTTCCAATTTTATCCCCAAGAAGTTCGCGCCCCGCTCGCTGCTTTGGTTGCGGTAAATGAGGGCTGGCTGGTTGACGTTGTTAATGACCAGCTCCATGTCTCCGTCTCCGTCCAAGTCACCATAAGCAGAACCGTTGGAGTAGGACGGAACCCCAAGGCCGAGCGCTGCGGCTGCATCGTCGAACACCATGTCGCCTTGGTTCAGGAAGGCATAGTTAGGTTGTTTGTTGTGGGGTAGCAGGGCCACGAAGTCGCGCCAGTCGTAGCCGCCTTTCTTGATGACCATGTCTTTGACTTTCTCCTTGTCGGCAATGAAGTCGGTAAAGTCTAACCACATGATGTCTCGGTAAATACCGTTGGCAACGAAGATGTCTTTTAGCCCGTCGTTGTTGAGGTCAAAAAGTAGTGCTCCCCAGCTCCAGTCGGTTGCGTTTACGCCGCTGTAAGGGGCTACTTCTCTGAAGTTTCCTTTACCGTCGTTCAGTTGGAGGCAGTTCTGTAAGAGTTGGTAATGGAAGGAAGAGCGGTACTTGATGTTGTCTGCGTTGTAGGAATCGAATAGGGTAGCGGCCTGTAGGCGGTAGTTGTCGGCGGGCAGCATGTCGGTACTGAATATTTCGGGCGCGCCGTCGTTATTGAGGTCTGCGATGTCGGCGCCCATGGAGGCGGTCGAGAGGTGGTCTATCCTGCTGGTTAGTTCTTCGGAGAAGGTTCCGTCTTTTTGGTTGATGTAGAGGTAGTCGCGCTCCCAGAAGTCGTTGGAGACGTAGATGTCCGTCCAGCCATCTCCATTCACATCCCCTAGGCCGCTGCCTAGGCCGAAGCCGATGCGGGAGCTGTAGATGCCTGCTGCTTCGGAAACGTCGGTGAAGGTTCCGTTGTCGTTGCGGAGCAGCTTGTCTCCGCCGTCTTCGTCACGGATGGTTCGGCGCAGGCCGTTGGGGTTGATGCCGTCTGGGGCGAGGTAGGAGTTGTTGAGGAGGTATACGTCGAGGTCGCCGTCTTTGTCGTAGTCAAACCAAGCGGCTTGGGTGGAGAAGCCTTGGTCTGCGAGGCCTCGTGTGGAGGCTTGGTCTTCGAAGGTGGGTTGGCCGTCGGGGTTTGTTCCGGTGTTGATGAAGAGTTCGTTGGAGCGTTTCCCGCCGCCGGGGTCTCCGGAGTTGCAGACGTAGATGTCCATTCGTCCATCAGCATTGACGTCAATAATGGTGGCTCCCGTAGACCATGACATTGCACCTGCGGCCCCGCCTGCACCTGTTACTTCTTCAAATTTCAAGTTGCCCTTGTTGAGGTAAAGCCGGTTCGGGCCCTGGTTGGCGGTGAAGTAAAGGTCGTCTTTCCCGTCTCCGTTCACGTCGCCGATGGCTACGCCGCCGCCGTTGTAGAAGTTGCGGTAAGAAAGCACATTGAACTCCTCGCCATCTGCTACGTCGTTGCTAAAATCAACGCCAGTAGAGCTGGCTGGAAGTGACTCGAATAGTGGGTTTTCGGGTGGCGTATACCCTCCTTCTTCTGGCGTACCACAAGCCGTGAAAAGTAATAGAACTGCTGGTAGGTAAACCACCGTTGTACGGAGAAAAGCGCTCAAAGTAGGCATAGATGTTTTTTGTGATAACACTGGCAAAAATACACAGCAAGCCGCGTAAAACGTAGGGTTTAGGCCTAGGATTGCCGCAGGAAGCTTTGTGAAAAAAGAACCCCCGACGGAAAGGTTCCGTCGGGGGGGCAAGGTACTGCCGGTCTTTACGCTACGGGCAAACAAAGCCGCGTTGCACAGGGCCGATCAAATCATGGCTGGTTTAGTAGCCAGGGTTCTGCTGCAGTGTCGGGTTACCATCAACCTGGCTGAGGAGGATGGCGTTGGTCGGTAGTGGGAATACTACGTTCTTGTCTTCCACGTTATTGTGGTCGCGCATGTAGGGGCGGCGTTGCTCCTCGCGGTCCAAGTAAGTATTCATGGTCGTCTTGTAGTACTCGGTGCCGTAGCGAACGAGGTCAAACCAGCGGTGTCCTTCTAGCGCGAGCTCAAGGCGACGCTCCAGACGAACGGCTTCTCGGGCAGCATTAGGATCAGTCCATGGGCCAGCGTAAGGCGCAACCACGTAGTTGGCGCGGGTGCTTGCGTCGGTTAGTGCAACTGGGTTAGAGCCTACGCCTTGCGCACAGTTTCCTGCGCGTTCACGGATTTGGTTTACCTTGATGCGGGCAGCTTCGAGTTGACCATTCTCTACGTCCAACTCAGCTTGCATCAACAGAACGTCCGCGTAACGGATGATCGGAATATTGATGGGGTTTAGGTGAGCGGGGTTCCAGCTGATGGTGTTGCCTTCCCCTGGGGCATAGACGAATTTCTTCGGGCTGTACTCAGAAGACCAACCGCGGTCACGAATCCAAGATGGAGCGTGGTCACCGTGGCCTAGGTAGTCGATACCATCGCGGCCAACCGTCCAGTCCAGACGTGGGTCAACGGGCTCGTCAGCCGTAGGGCTGGCGTCGCTGGAGTTGTCTAGTGCGGGTAGGCCATCGGCTGTGGTACGGTAAGCGTTCACTAGGTTCTGTGTTGGCTGGTGGAAACCACAGCAGCCGAAAGGAGAACCAGCGTGTGGGAAGTTCAGGCGGTCGGCAAAGTTTGCATTCTGCGCGTCTGGTACACCATCACCTACGGAGGCTTGGATAGAGAAGATCATCTCTGGTCCGTTTTCTCCAGCAATGCTGAACATGTCGTGGAAACAAGGATTGAGGCTGTAGCCGGTTACCTTGTTAAGGGCAGCCTGTGCGTTAGTGAAATCCCGGTTGAGCATGTAGAGGCGACCGAGCATAGCGTTGGCAGCACCTTTGGTTACACGGCCTACTTCCGCTTGGGTAGCAGGAAGCTTGGATTCTGCTTCAACAAAGTCAGCTACGATCAGGGGGAAAATATCCTGGTCGTTGGCTTCCTTAAAGTCGGTCTGGTCTTGCTCAATGAAAGGTACGTTCTTCCAGATCTTCCAAGCGTCCATGTGGTAGTGCGCGCGGAGGAACTTGGCTTCACCCATTAGGCGATCGCGGGTTGCGTCGGAAAGGTCGGTATTGGCATCAATGAGCGCAATGGTTTCATTGGCACGACGAATGCCGTCATAGATGGTGAGGAACTTATCGTTGAAAGACGGCAGGTTCGGTTGCCACTGGTAGATTTCCACCTGGGTGAAGGCAGGTCCATCAGTAGGTTCAGAGCCCTTGTGCGCGTCGTCGGAAGGAAGTGATCCGAAAGACCAGTTGGAGCCGGAGCCTCCCCAAGGAGAATCCACTAAGCCCCAGTCAGAAGCCCAGCCGTCGAGGCGGGAATAAGCAGAGATGAGCGCGAGGTTGATCCCGTTCTCGTCTGCTAGAGATTGCGAGTTGAGCGAGCCCTGTGGCGTTGTCTCGAGGAAGTCCTCGCTACACGTCCAGAAGAGGACGCTCATGCAGCAGATCGCTGCGATCTTCATTAATGATTTCATAATTGTGATAGTTTAGATGGTTTAAAATGCAGCGCTTACACCGAAGATGAAGGAACGTACAGAAGGGTAGTTGCCTATGTCAACCCCCATGAAGAGGTCGTCGGCAACGCCATCACCTGCGGCTCCGAAGGAAGACAGGGTAGGGTCTAGGCCGGAGTAGTTGGTGATTGTGAACAGGTTCTGGCCCTGAACGTATAACCGTAAGCGGCTGAAAGTGTTGCCACCAAAAGAAGACGGGAAGGTGTAGCCTAACTGAAGCTGGTTGAGGCGGATGTAAGAACCATCTTCTACGTAGAAAGAAGAAGGAGCGTTAGAGACCGTGTTGGCCCAAAGCGCGGGCAACTCAGCGCCCGTGTTGTTAGGCGTCCACGTTTCTGTAAGAAGACGGCTGTCAGCGTTGGTGTTGAACTGGCGGAAGATCGTGAACTGCTTGGTAGCGTTGAAAATGTCGTTACCAAAGCTGCCTACGAAGAAGGCCGTGAAGTCTACAGGGCCAACAGTAGCACCGATGTTCAAACTAGCCGTAAAGTCTGGGTGAGGGTTACCAATGATGGTAAGGTCATCATCGTTGATCTGGCCGTCGGGGCCAGTAAGCTCACCGTTTTCACTACGGCCCGCTACGTCAACGTAACGAATAGCACCGGGGATGGCACCGTTCTGGAACGTACCAGTAGTACCGTCAGCGTTCTGAGGAGCATTTGCGTTTGCAGCGCTAATCTCAGCATCGCTCTGCCAAATACCAGCAGTCTGGAAACCGAAGAAAGATCCAATGGACTCTCCGATACGGTTGATCTGGATAGGAGTTGCAGCTACACGAATCTCTGGGCCTTGGTTGCTGAAGAATTCAGTAGCCGTACCGTCAATACTCGTGATCTCGTTTACGTAACGAGACAGGTTGGCCGTAACGTCCATCTTAACTTTCCCAACTTCTGGGCGCCAGTTGATGCTGAAGTCGAAACCGCTGTTCTTCATACCTGCTACGTTAATGAACGGCGGACGAATCAAACCAGCAATGGCAGGCAGTGCAGGGTCAAAAAGAAGGCCGTCAACGTCAGTAGTGTATACATCAAGTACGGTGTTGAGCTTACCGTCGAGCAACGTCAGGTCAATACCACCGTTAAGCGTCGTCTTTTCCTCCCAAGAGGTGTTCGGGTTGCCAAGGCTAGTACCGGTAAGACCAGTAACAACGTTGTTGCCACCACCGATCGGGTAACCCGTCTGAGCAGGACCACCACCGAAGTTGGAAACGAAGTTGTAGTTTCTGATGCGCTCGTTACCTACGATACCGTAGCCTGCGCGCAGTTTGAGGTCAGTGATTGCTGTAACATCTTCCATGAAAGGTTCAGCAGAAACACGCCAGCCAAGGCTTGCAGACGGGAAGATGTTGTACTTCTCGTTACCGAACTTGGAAGAACCATCGCGGCGCAGGGTAGCGCTGATGAGGTACTTGTTGTCAAGTGCATAGTCTACTTTACCGAAAGCAGAGAGCAGTGTCTCTTCGTAACCGTAGCTGCTTACATTACGAGTAGTGTAGTCAGCTACCGCACCATTGATGTAGCGGATGTCTGGGTTGAAGTTCTGGAAACCAGAAATGTCTCCAGAAAGACCACGGCCACGCTGGCGGTTAGCTTCGTAACCAACCAAAACGTTCAAGTTGTGGCGCTCGCTGAAGGTCTTACTGTAGTTGAGCGTGTTCGTCCATACCCATCCGTAGTCACGGTTGTAGCTGTTGAACAACTGGGTGTTCGTGGAGGGCTCAGAGTTCTCGAAGGTCGGGAAGTTGAAGTTCACCGAACCGCCAACACCGTAGTTTACACCGACAGTAGACTTGAACTTGAGGTTTTCCATGATGGCAAACTCACCGAAGAGGCTACCGATGATGTTGTCAAACTCACCGAGGTTGTCTCGGTTACGTGTTTGGCGAGCAACGGGGTTAGAGCCGTTGGAAAGACCACTGGTCTTAGCACCCGCAAACTCGATGCCGTCAATAGCGTAGACAGGAATGATGGGCTGCATCTTAACGATCTGCATGATGACACCCTGCTCGTCCTGAGAGCCGCCACCACCGCCACCGTTGGCGTAAACGCGAGAAACGTTCAAGCTCTGGCCTACGGTAAGTTTACCCGCACTCCACTGGCTGTTGGCCCGGAGGGCAAGGCGCGTGAAGAAGCTTTCGAGAAGCGTACCCTGCTGGTCAAAGTAGTTCGCAGAAATACGGTAAGTGCCGTTGTCTGTACCACCAGAGATGGCAACGGTGTGGTCTTGAATAGGTGCGGCGCGGGTAGATGCGTCCCACCAGTTGGTACCTTCTTTGTTGGAGTCAAAGATGAGGTTGTTGGGGTAGCTGAAAGCTGCCTCGTTAACACTACCATCAGCATTACGACAGCCATCACAAACGTAGCTGTAATCCGGAATTACGGGCGTTGTGCCTCCGCCGTAGAAGTCCAAAAGTGGGTTCTGGTCGGCACTCTGGAAAGAGTTGAAGTACATCTGCGCGTAGTCCTGCGAGCTGGTGAAGAGAATGTCGTCCCAACCACGCTCGTGGCCCTGGATGCCGTAGTAACCGTCGTAAGTTACCTTCGCTTTACCGCTCTTACCTTTCTTGGTCGTAATGATGATTACACCGTTGAGGGCACGAGTACCGTAAATAGAAGCAGAAGATGCATCCTTCAGGATCTGCATCGACTCTACATCATTAGGGTTGATGTTGTTAAGGAAAGAGTTGAACTGAGGCACACCGTCTACAACGATCAACGGGTTGTTGTTCGTGAAGGAAGATACACCACGGATACGAACGTTTGTACCATCACCGGCAGCACCGGAAGTAGAGATGGTTACACCCGTCGCACGGCCTTCCAACTGCTGGTTGACAGAAGAAGCAGCAACAGACGTGAGCGCTTCCGTATCCAGAACGGCTACGGCACCAGTAATGTCGCCTTTACGCTGCTGGTTGTAACCGGTAACCACGATCTGGTCCAGAACAGCAACATCAGGAGCCATCTCTAAATCGATGGTAGTCTGGTTACCTACCGTGATACGCTGCGTTACGTAGCCGGTAAATGAGTAAATGAGTACATCGCCAGCTTTGGCGTTGACCGAGTAGCTGCCGTCTAGGTCGGAAACAGTACCGGTAGAGGTACCTTCAACGAGAACAGTAGCACCGACGAGGCCGAGGCCGTCTTCGTCGGAAATGACGCCCGAAACAGTTTGGGCACTGACCCAAGCGGTACAGAAGAGCAGTAGCGCCGCCATGAGCAGACGTCCTGATCCGAGGCGACCAGCCTTGGGCAGATAGTGTTGGAACACTTTCATAGATTAGTGAATTGTATGATAGAATGTTGATTGGAAAAAGTTACGCTAAACCAACTGAAAATACAGCTGGAGCAGCGGTTGATAAGTATGTTGACCGAAGATCGAACAATCGTCATCAGTAGGTAGTGAGCATGTGGTGCGGGGCCCCTTCAATGATTGCACTGAGGGCGCAGGAATATCATCCTACAAAACATGATATTCAACTACCTTTTTAAGGTGATGGACTTTAGTGAATGCTTGATCTTCTTTAATCTTTAAGTTTATTTACTAGTGACGCCTAACCTCAAATCTAGGCCAGGAATCTATCCTTACAGTACTTCAAATGTGCAACTTCCGTTGGAATGAACCAAGTAAACGGAAGATTATTTTTTGCGTTCGCCTATTCTGTTAACGAAATTTGGTAGCAGACAGCTGCTTGTAGTTCGCCTCTTTAACGATTTGCCTAATCTGTTGATTTTCAATACACTTCTGCCTATTTCGACTTTGTATTTACGTGCCTTTATTGCGTGAGATAGTATACTTTAGACACTTACTTTGAAATGACATTTTTTTTAGGAACAAAGGCTTCGGTTGGAGTGGATTGTGACAAGTGACTCTGAAACTGGCGAATTTGAGGTGTTTTGAGACGGAAAACGACCCTACGTTGAGCAACGAAACTTACTGGCTAGCCCACTAGTACAGTGTAATTTAAATTTGTCGACTTTTGTGCTGGTGGATTTTACTGGCTGGCAAGGCGGTAAAACCGGAGTTTAGCCGTAGCTAAATGAGGATTTTACCAACGCAGCCAGCCGATAAAAGACGCCGCAGAAAAG
>CALEDI010000244.1 GCA_937949535.1 uncultured Lewinella sp.
TCTCCAAACTCGACAGGCGAACTTTTTTGTTGTAGAATTAGCGTCAATCTTATCAAGAGACAAACACTGGTTCTAATAACCAAATTATTCCTTTAAAGCAGTGACAAAAAAGAATTCGACTGGCGAGTTTAGTGGTAACTCGCCAGTCGAATTCTTTTTCGCTCACAGTACGAGGTACATATTTAGTCCTATACAAACCACCTTGCACCCTAGGAATTACGAGTTCTTTACGTGGCGAAAAAGTTCGCCTGTCGAGTTGGGCGGCAGAGTTCATCGGAGGTGTAAAATTACGGGCCTAACTGTTTTTGTAAACTTATGTATATTCCGTAGGCCGGAGGCGCTCAACCCAAGTTATAACCGAAAAAGCTCCACCAGCAAATCCGCCAACTCGGCAGACCCCGCATTAGGGCTCATCACTTGGTACTGCTTTTTGAGGTCGACGGCTTTGAAGAAACGGTCTAGGTCAACGTTGACGGGGATCACCTCGGCGGAGGAGACGGGCAGCCGAACTTGGCGTTGGGAAGCAAATGGCCCTTGGAACCCCCCGACGTGGAACTGGAAGCGGTGCTTCCGAGCGGGGCATTCTGGGGCAGAGCCTTCCAGCTTGAAGTTGATGTAGCCAGAGCGCCACGTCCAGTACATGCCGTTGGTGGGGTCGAGGTCTTCGCCGAAGGCGCCGGAGGCGGCCGTGAGGCTGTCTACGCCGAGGATGAAGCGGAGCTCATCGTAGTGTAGATCTGGGCCCGTAGGCAGGTGCAGGCTGAGGCTTTCGGGTTGTGCCGCATCGAGCAGATGATGGCGTTTTTTGGCAACGAAAACGGGCTTCCCGTCTCGGAGGAGTTCGAGGTCTGATAGGTACCAACGGAGTGTTTCAACCTGCCTTGCACCTGCGTCCGCGCCCAAATCGGTATCCGTATCCTGCGCCAATACCAACGGCTTACCCGCTAGGGTTGGCAGGAAGTGTACGACCGTCTGCGCCCGGAGGGAACCGGAGAGGGCGAGTAAGAAAAACAGGTGGTAGAGGGGTCGCATCATGGTTGCTTAAGCAAGGTCTTGATGTCTGCCGCGAGTTGGTTCACGGCCGTTCGGTTGAGGCCGTTGTAGATGCCCCGGATGTGGCGGTTGCGGTCGATGAGGACGAAGTTTTCGGTGTGCAAAAAGTCGTCGGGGTCTTTGGCGAGGCCGAGGTCTTCCTCCACGAAATAATCCTTACGACCGAGGCTGTAAATGAGGTCCCGGTCTCCGGTGAGGAGGTGCCATTTGTTGGCGTCAACGCCTTTGGCCTCGGCGTAAGCTTGTAAAACGGACACAGAATCATACCGAGGCGTAACGGAATGAGAGAGGAGTTTCACGTTTGGTTCGTACTTGAAAGCCTCCTGCAAGATCGCCATGTTGCTCGTCATTTTAGGGCAGATGCCGGGGCAGGCCGTGAAGAAGAAGTCGGCGACGTAGATTTTTCCGTCCAAACTCTGTTCCGTGATGGTGTCTCCGCGCTGATCGATCAGTGAAAAAGGACTGATGCGGTGAAACTCTTGGAGAGTGTCCGCTCCGTCTTCCAACCAGTAGGGCGTGAAGGTGGCCTCGGCGTAGTAGGGCAACTCGGCGTTGCGGGTGGTTTGTTTGGCCGCATCGGCGAGCGGGTCTTCGGCGCAGGCGAAGAGGCAGGAGAGCAGCAGCAGGGCGGCTATTTTATTCATTAATTTGGGCAATTTCATCTTCGAGGCTGTAACAGAGGTTTGAACGCTTGAGGCCAAATATTCGGCCGTTGCGGGCCTCATAATTAGTATAAATTTTTCCATTTTCCCGCCAAGAACGTTGCATGCCGCTCTCTTTGCCGTCTACGAGGTTGATTTCTTTAAACTTTGCTCCCCCAACGTACCATTGCTCTTGCAAACCCTGCCCCACGCCGCGCTCCATGCGGGCGATTGAGCGCAGGTTGCCGTTGCTCCACCAGCTTTTGGCCACTCCATCTGGCCGACCATCGATGTAGGTCGCTTCGTAGCTCAGCGTTCCGTCGGGAAACCACTTTTGCTGGGGGCCGTGTTTGCGGCCCGCTTGGTAGGCAACCGACTGGGCGGCGCTTCCGTCGGGGTAGTTGCTCAGGGCTGTACCGGTGAAGGGCTCGCCATCGTGGAGGATGATCCCCGTATCGGCATCCGTGCTCAGGCTTGCGGCCTCAACGGTGATGGGGGGCGAGGTTTGGCAGCTCGGAAGCAGGTGCAGTAATAGTAGGAAGAAGTAGGGCCTCATCTTTAGTGCTAAAATCAAACCTCACGTTAGTTAATCCCATTAGGCGTTCCTTGGTAATCACCAGGGAAGATGATGTAGTACTGGCCGAGGTAGAGGTCGTTCTGGATGTGGTAGTGGTACTCTTCGCCCGTAGCGTGCTGGGTGGTAGAGGTATGGCCACCGGACTCGTCCAAGTCGGTAGGGTAGGTACCCGTGGAGTTACACTTGCGGCCGTACATGAAGAAACCATCAGCCATGATGGCAACGAGCTTGTCGTCGTCGTCGGAAAACGCGATGGGCTCTAGGTGGTAGTGGTAGCTCTGGGGGCCGGTGTGGGCGCCGTTGTAGTCTAGCGAGCCAACGGCACCGTCTAGTGGGATGTTTGGCCCTTCTTCGTCGTTGTAGATCATAGAACCGCTAACTGCCATACCGATTGGGCCAAGACCCGTAGCCGAAGAACTGGAGGCCAGTTCGGGGCTGGCCGGGATGGTTAGGGAGAAAGAGCCGCTGAAATCGTCGATATTGCCGGGGGCCATTTGCTCGTGAGAGGTACTGGTTGGCTCCGAGAACAAAGGGTGATTGACTGCGGCGGCTGGGGTTGTGAGGGTATTGCCCATTGGGTCAACGGCGGAACGAGCGGTAGTATTAGACCAGTATGGCGAGGTATGGTTGGGCAGGCCGTTGCTTTCTATGACGACCTCGTCTCCGTCGAGTACGATACTGAAAGCGTCGGTATCAAACTCGGCAAAGGCGGCGTGGAGTACGGCGTCGCCGCTACCGTCGCCTCCGCCTACCATGCCGTTGTCGTCGTCGCAGGCGGGGAATAAGCAGATGGCGGAGAAGGCACAGAGCGCCAAGAAAAGATTTTTCATTGTGTAGTTTTATTATTTAGACTGATGCTTTTTATCAATCCTTCACTGGCGGTGGCCTTTTCTCTTTTCTTTCTACAACTTGCCTGATGACAAAATCAATGAAGGCCGGATATTCGCCTAGCTGGTCTGGGTTCAAGATGTCCTTAACCGCTAGAAAATGCTGATAGGTAGCCTGTATTTTTTGCTCTTCTAGTTCTAGAACGGTAGTGGGTACGGGCAGTGCTGAAGCAGTGGGGGTAACCTTGAGGCTCTCGAAATATTCTTTGAGGATCGGCTTTTGCGCCGTTTCGATTTGTTGTAAAATTGCTTGGTGAGCCTTGACGGATTTCTGAAAGCTTTCGCGTTGGTCTTGGGTTAAACCAAAGCTTTCGAGTGCACGAAAATGTGCCTGACCACTCCTTGGGCGACCAGCCCAGAGGAAGAAGACCAAAACCAAGTTTAGCACGACCAAGCCAGCAATGGCAATTTTGTAGAGGGTAATTTTCTCCATTAGTAGTAGAGTTCATAATCAGAAATTAGCCCGCTCTCTACGGATGCTACATCGGAGGAGCTGTTGGTTGCTGCTTGAGTATACTGAACCAATGCGGTTACGTTGATGGCCGCAATGAGGACAGCGGCGGCAGCGAAGCTGCGCCAATCTGCTAGCGAAACCGTTTTGGCTTCGCTGATGCGGTCTTCAATTTTTTGGTAGAGACCCTCGGGTGGCTTAGCGCGGGGTAGATTACGAAGAAGGGGGGTAAAATTATCTTCCATATACGTTGATTGTAGACTTAGACTAGTGGGTTTGGTTATTTCATCAGGCACGTGTTGCGAGCTTGTTGCGGAGGCTTTTTTTGGCCCGCATCAGTAGCCCTTCAATGGCCTTGAGGCTAAGGCCCATCACGTCGGCTACTTGTTGGCGAGGAAGCTCCTCAACGTAGCTGAGCACGAAGGCTGTTTTCTGCCGATCCGGAAGGCCATAAATAGCGGCAAATAGGGCTTTGTTTTCCTCTCTTTCTTCCATCTTTGCTTCCGGATGGTGAAAATCTGGCGGGTCGTGGCCGGAGTGGATCATTCCGAACATTTTCCGTTTTTGTCGCTTTTTCAGGGCCGTCAAAGAGGTGTTTACCGTGATGCGGTACAGCCAAGTAGTTACCTGGCTTTCCGCTTTGAAACCTGCCGCTGAACGCCAGACCTTGGTGAATACGTCTTGGCTTACCTCTTCCGCGTCGGTGGTGTTTTGGAGGTAAGTCAGGGCGGTATTGTAGACCCGGTCGGCGTGCCGATCATACAAACCGCGTAGCGCCTCCGCATCGCTGTTGGCGATGCCGACGATCAGGTCGCGGTCTGTAGGTTGGAGCATATAAATCTTGTTTCCGGTGGTATGACTTGTGAAAAAGCAAATATCCTTCGCTTGGGGCGGTTTTTTGTGCTGATTTGTTCAAGGCTATTTGGGCGCGGCCGCAGGTGCAAAGACGGTTTTCGGGGGCAGTCGCTCAAACTGCCGCCATCAACTCCCGGATGCTTTTGGCCGTATAAATTGCCCGAACAGCCTCGGCGTATCCCCTACAGAAAGCCTCGTTTTCAACGAGGTCCCCAAACATGTCGGTCTGGCGCAGGAAGGCCAACCCGTCGGTTTCGGTTTTGCTGGCTACTTGCTGTAATTCCTCGGCGCGCGCATCGATGACTTCAAGTGGTACGCCTGCGTTGGAGGTTTGCTTGTCGCTGTAGTAGCACCAAGCTGCCAGCAGGAAGGTAGCATACTTGATGCTGCGGCCCGCCGCCAAGTTTTCCAGTAGGGTAGGGAGGAGGAACTTCGGCAGCTTCGCCGAACTCTCCGAGCATATTCTGCTCACGCTGTCTTTTATGTTTGGGTTGGCAAACCGTGCTTCGAGGCTGTCTTTGTATTGCCCAAGATCGATGCCTGCTACGGTGCCTAGGGTGGGGGTTGCCTCTTCGTCCATGAAGCGGCGCATAAAACCGGCGAATACTTCGTCTCGCATGCAAGCATCAATCGTTGGGTGGCCATGGATGGCCCCGGGGATGCCGAGCACGGAGTGCCCCGCGTTGAGCAGCCGGATTTTCATCTTCTCGTAGGGCGTCACGTCGGCCACAAACTGTACCCCGAGGGCCTCCAGCGGAGGCCGCCCGTTGGAAAATTTGTCTTCTACGACCCACTGGATGAAGGGCTCGCACACAACGGGCCAACCATCTTCCAAGTCGTATTCTTGCCGCAAACGCTCAATTACCTCCGGCGGCGTAACGGGCGTGATGCGGTCTACCATCGTATTGGGGAAGCAAACTTCGTCTGCTATCCAATCAGCCAACCCTGCATCCTGCGTCCGCGCAAAAGCAAGTACCATCTTCTTGGCTACGTCGCCGTTGTGCTGGATGTTGTCGCAAGACATCACCGTGAAGGCGGGCAGGCCGTTGGCGCGTCGTTTTTTCAGGGCGGCGGTCAGGAAGCCGTACACGGTTTTGGGCTCGTCGGGCTTTGCCAACTCGTGCTGTACGTCGGGGTGGGCGAAATTGAATTCGCCCGTGCTGGCGTTGAAGTTGTAACCGCCTTCCGTGATGGTCAGGGAAACAATTCGGGTATCTGGGTGGGCCATTTTATCAACGATGTGTTCGGCCCCATCTGCCGCCAATAAGAACGCCTGAATGGACCCGATGACTTCGTGTTTGTCCGTACCGTCGGGGTGTTGGGTAACCAAGGTATACAGGCCGTCTTGCTGCTTCAGTACCGTACTGATGTTGCGGTCCGCTTCGCGCAAACCAACCCCGCAAATGCCCCACTCCGTTGCGCCGTGCTCCTCCAGGAGTCGGTTCAAGTAATACGCCTGATGCGAGCGGTGAAAACCACCGACGCCAATGTGTACTATTCCCGTCTTTACCTGCGCTCGGTTGTAGGTTGGGCGCGCAATTGCTGGTGCTAAGGCGGGTAGGTTGCGTTGTTGTAGTTTCATGGTTTGTGTTTGCGGGTAGTAACCCCATTTCAATATGCGTAAGTAACTAGCGAATGATCTTACACGGCGTGTGTAATCCCCCTAGCCTACCAGCCCCTTCCCCCGCTGCATCGCCCAATAAGCAGCCACGAAGTAGGTGATGGTGCAAATGAAGCCGTAGAAATAAAAAGTCTCCCGATTGGCGATGTAGCTGGCCTCGTCCGCACTACCGAAGAGCACAATACCGGCTAAAACGAGGGTGACGCCCAAGGCCGTGAAGGCGATGGCCTTCAAAGCTTTAGACATCATTGAGTGGTCTTCGATGTGTACAGGGGCCTCGTCTGCGAGCTTTTGGTGGTAGGCATCTACCAGCTCGTTGAAGGCTTCCTCCTTGGCTTCGGCTTCGGGGTAGGCTTTTTTTGCGCCGTACTGGCCAGCCAGTAAGGTGTAGACGATGATGGTGAAAAACCAGGTAGGGATGAAGAGGTAATAGAAAGACATCACGTCTAGGTAGTTCAGCCCGAAGCCAAACACCAGCCCTAGCCCCCACGAAGCAATGGCGGGTAGGCTGTGGGCGTAGTCTTGGTACTTAGACCAGTAGCGGGTATAACCGATCTTCGGGAACAACTGGTGCTCGGCAAAAACGATTGCGCCTACCGGCACAACGAGCAAGCCCGCGTAGGTGAGCAGCGGAAGAATCTGTGAAAACACGAACGGAAAACAAGCAATCACCACCATTGCTAACCCGACGATCATCGTCGTTGCTCGCCGAGAGGAATTGGTGAATATCGCCTGCGCGGCCAGCCCCGCGCGGTACAGGTTGGTGATGGCGGTCGTCCAGCCCGCTACAATAACGATCACGAAGCCAGACCAACCGAGGGCGTAGTAGGCTACGTCTCCCGGATCGAGCTCAACGATGGCTTTGCCCAAAATAACCGCCGCTCCGGCCCCCATGATGCCCGCCGCTATCCAGGCGATGAAGTGCCCAAAGAGCATCCCCGTACTCGTTGCGTAGCCGTAAGACTTCTTCTTCGCAAACCGCAGCAAGGCCATATCAATCAGCCCAAAGTGCGTGATCGTATTGGCCGCCCAACCAAAACCGATGACTTCCACTAGCCCAATACCCGGTTCGCCGTCGCTGTTCACGCCCGTCCAGATAGACTGGCTGCCGATGTCGATCAACTCTGCCCAACTACCGGGCACGGGTTGGCCAATCACGGAAAGCGCGAGGGCAGGCAGCAATACCATCGCACCGCAGGTAAACATCGTAAACAACCAAGGCGCACAAATCCCCGAAAACTCCGAGACCGCCTTGAAGCCATAAATAGCCACAAAAACCACCACTAAACCGACCAGCAGGACGATGAGGACAAACCACATATTAGTCGGGTACCAATTAAGCTGTGCCGGTATATCGAAGGCAAACCGGACGGCAGTAGACGAAACGGTCACCATCGCGGCCGAAATCACCGTAAAGATCAGCACGTTGGCCCAGTCGTAGAGTTTAGACATCTTGCTGCCCGCAATCTTTTTCAGGTAGGTGTACAAACTCATCCGGGTATCCACGGCGATGGGGGAGGTGATGAACCTCCAACTGAGTACGGCCAAGATGTTGCCGATCAGGAGGCCGATGATGATGTCCATCGTTTTTGCGCCGAGGGCCACGAAGGTGGCCCCGATCACGAACTCCGTTGCCGCAACATGCTCGGCGGCGTAGAGGCCTGCAAAATGGGTCCAGTCGTAGAGTTTATGTTTCGGTACGGGGAGTTGCTCTTCTTGCATGCCCGCTAGGCGGGAAAAATCGGT
>CALEDI010000245.1 GCA_937949535.1 uncultured Lewinella sp.
TAGAGGATATGTTAGTTAGTTTTTCAAATTCACGCGCACACGATCTAAGGCACGCGCATACGTAGTTTGCCTTCTGGTCACTCTGAAGTTGTGCAATCCAGCAGCAATTTCGATAGCTTGATCAAATTTCTTGAGGTAGAATCCCCGCGTTTTATCCACCAGTATGCGAAGTCGTTTGGCTCCACCGATTGCATTCTCAACGACAACTCGCAGAGAACTCACCCAAGTATTAAATTCTTTTTGCCATTCATGAAGTTCTTGACCCGCCTTTTTCTTGTACGGCTCAATACAGTGAACTCCATCTGGAATGTATCCTTGATACCCAGTATCTTTTAAAAACCACTGTAATGCGAAGGCTACATTTGAAAAATTTGGAAATTCAATTTCAAGCATTGATTTATCATGAATTGCGCCACGCCAAGTATAGCCTAAGAAATGAATAAATTGTAGCTCGTCGCAAATAACTGAATTCTTAATCGTATGGACTTTGTGCTTTCCGGAGAAATCGTTTTTTTGAGTTTCCCAGTCTACACTGCGAGAAAGCAATCGATCTGTACCATCGGCATTCAGCGTAGCCGTAGCGGGCTTGTCGACCAAACTATCGGCGTGTTGGCGGTTGCGAAAAAGCCTTATCATTTCATCACTCGTTCGAGCAGGATGAAGGTGTAGGTCCACAATCGCTTGATGCATTACTGGCATTAGTAATTTTATCCACCGACTAACTCGAGGTTGATCCATATCGTACATCACCGCTTCATTGTGTTGAATACTATTTACCTTGAAATGATTTAAGATGAAAAATAACTTCATTTTTGGACCGTGAATATCTTTAGTATCCTTTGCGATTTGCCTACTCGTCAAAGGTAATTTACGCCTTTTACCATGCGTGCTAAAATGTTTAAATGCCTGGCGCCATCTGGGTTCAAAAGCTGTAAACAGCTCATCAAATTCTGAGCGATAAAGTCCGGTAGTGGCCAAAAGTTGAGTCGGATTGTCAAGAATTTTGTCTAAGTTCATGTGAGAAGATAACAATTTCTGAGCTTCCGCCTCTCGCGTATGCACGCGCATCGCTCGCGCGCAGTGTGAAACCAACTAACATATCCTCTATTTTGTGTTTTAAATAAAAATAAACTACATTTGCGACACACAAGGCCGATGGAACAACCCACCTCAACCAGCTAAAGCCATACCCCTCCATCCCATCGGATAGGTAGCCCGTATAACCGCCCGGGCATTTCCAATCACTCCCCACAACGCTGTGCGGGGCAACCTATCCTTTTACATGGCTATCATCGATCAGCAGAAAACCGAATACTACAGATTCGGACAACCACATTACCAGCATATTGGATCAATTTTTAGCGTTACGATTGCGGCACACGATGCTATTCCGGAAGCTTTACTTCAGCGCGTCAAAAAGAGGCGAAGGGAAGTAATCTGGTCAATAGAGCAGGATAGTCTTCCGGACAAGCAGGCTCGTAAAAACAATATCCACGAGCGTTACTACGCCTATATTGAAGAGCTGCTCCATCGGAAATATGAGCAAGAGCATGTGCTGCGCAATCCGCTTGCCGCAGCAAAGTTGGAAGCGCGAATCAAAGCCTTTGACGGCGTATATTACAATCTCTTGGCTTACAGCATTATGTCTAACCACGCCCACTTACAACTCGACTTCTCCGTGCAGTGCCCTAAGGATTGGGATTGGATCTCTCCCCTACCCGACTATGTAAATCTGGCAACAGTCTTGGGCCAGATAAAGGGAGGAAGTGCTTACGACATCAATAAAGAAATAGGAAGAGCAGGAAAGCTCTGGCAACCGGGCTACTATGACCGCTATATGCGGAACAGGAAACATTTGATGGCAGAATTCTGGTACATCCTCCGAAACCCGAAGAAAGCAGGGCTAGTCCAGAACTGGCGAGACCATCCGTTCACTTTTGGCCTGCCGGCCCTTGCGGGGTACGCGCGTGGGGAAGGAGGGTGGCCGACCTGAAGGTCGGGGAACCTTCACGGCCTTCAGGCCAGGCAACCAACCATCTTTCGTACCTTCCCCAAGTAACGTCGAGCTATGAAACACCCATTACTACTTGCCTTCGCCCTCTTATTGTTCCAATGCGGCGAGCCCCTACCCGATCCGGTCCTGACGATTGAGCCGGGAGACCACATCGTCTTGGTAGGCGGAAACCTGTGTTCACAGATGGATGAATACGGCCATCTGGAGACGGAGCTTTACCTCCGATACCCCGAGCATGACCTGACGGTTCGCAACCTCTGCGACCCGGGGGACACCCCCGGCTTCCGGCCCCACAGCTCACGGATGACCTCGTGGGTTTACCCCGGCGCGGAAAAGCATTACGCCGGTACGGGCCTAGACCGCAAGGACGACTCCCAAGGCGATTTCCCTACGCCAGAGCAATGGTTGGAAGAGCTGGAGGCAGACGTCATTCTTGGTTTTTTTGGAGCCTCGGAGTCCTTCGGTGGCCAAGATCGCCTCGAAGCATTCAAAGCCGACCTTCGGTCCTGGGTCGACTACACCTTGCTCTCTGAATACAACGGCACTGCACCTGCGCGCATCGCCCTCATTTCCCCCGCTGCCTTCCAAGACAAATCGGCCACGATGGACCTGCCAGATGGACAATTGGAAAACGAAAACCTGAAACTGTATACCGAAGCCGTGCGGGAAATCGCCGCCGAAACCGGCGTGGCCTTCCTCGATATTTTCACCCCCACCAACGAGTGGTTCGGCAGCGAAGCCGACCTGACCACCGACGGCGTACAACTGACGAGTGCGGCCTACCAGAAGCTCGCGCCTTACCTGCTCGACCGCCTGTTCGGAGGCGAAGCGGCAAAGGAAGCGGCGCGCACGCAGGTGCAGGGTTTGGTTAAAGACAAGCAATGGCTCTGGCGCAACGACTTCAAGATGCCCAACGGCGTCCACGTCTATGGCCGCCGGCACAACCCCTTCGGCCCCGACAACTACCCCTACGAAATCAAGAAAATCCGACAGATGGGGATGATCCGCGACACCGCCATCTGGAAAACCCTGCGCGGCCAAGACTACGACATCGCCGCAGCCGACGCCCAAACCTATAACCTGCCCCCCGTAGAAACCAACTACACCCTGAACGGAGACGAGCCCGTAGCCTACCTCTACGACGACGAACTCATGAAGACCTTCACCGTAGCCGACGGCTACCAGCTAGACCTCTTCGCCTCCGAGCGCGATTTCCCCGAACTCGCCAACCCCTGCCAGATCAGCTTCGACAACAAAGGCCGCCTATGGGTAGCCACCATGCCCACCTACCCCCACTACAAACCCGGAGACCGCAGACCAGACGACAAGCTCATCATCCTCGAAGATACCGACAACGACGGCAAAGCCGACAAAGCCACCACCTTCGCCGACGACCTCCACGTTCCGGTAGGCTTCGAGATCGCGCCCGAAGGCGTATACGTCTCCCAAGGAACCAACCTCAAACTCCTCAAAGACACCGACGGAGACGATAAATACGACGAAGCTGAAATCATCTTCTCCGGCTTCGACGACCACGACACCCACCACACTACGAGTGCCTTCACCACCGACCCCTCCGGAGCCATCATTATGTGCGAAGGCATATTCCTGCATACCAACGTAGAAACACCTTACGGGCCGGTGCGCGCTACCGATGGCGGATTTTACCGCCTAGACACCCGCCGCCGCCACCTAGAGCGCATGGCCCAGCTCGCCATCCCGAACCCCTGGGGCGTGATGCACGACCAGTGGGGGCAGTCTTTCTTCCTCCATACCTCCGGCCCGTCCGTACAGTGGCTCATGCCCAGCACCCTCCGAGACCAGTACGCAACCAAGGCCCCGATGGGGCCGCAGCTCATCCCCGAAGAGCACCGCGTACGGCCAACCTCCGGCCTAGAGTTTGTCTCCAGCCGCCACTTCCCCGACGAGACCCAAGGCGATATGCTCTACAACAACGCCATCGGATTCCTCGGAACGAAACAATTCAAGATGAACGACGACGGCGTAGGCTACAAAACAGACCTCCGCCACGACCTCATCAGCAGCACCGACCAGAACTTCAGGCCGGTAGACCTAGAATTCGCCCCCGATGGGTCTTTGTACATCGCCGACTGGCACAACGTCCTCGTTGGCCACATGCAACACAACGCCCGCGATCCGCTGCGCGACCACCAGCACGGGCGCATCTACCGCATCACCTACCCCAGCCGGCCGCTGGTAACGCCCGCCGACATCGACGGCGCTCCGATCTCTACCCTGCTCAACAACCTAAAGCTGCCTGAATACCGTAGCCGCTACCGCAGCCAACGAGAGCTGCGCAGCCACCCCGCCAGCGCGGTAGTACCCGCCGCCAAAGCATGGGCCGCAGACCTCGACAAAGCCGACCCCAACTACGAACGATGGTTGCTAGAAGCCCTCTGGGCTACTTGGGGCCAGAACCGCCCAGACCAAGACCTACTAGAAATGGCCCTGAACGCGCAAAACTATAAAGTCCGCGCCGCCGCAGTCCAGGTCCTCCGCTACGACGGGGGCCGCATCACTAACCGGACCAACCTGCTGAATACGGCCGCCGGAGACGCCCACGGCCGCGTCCGGCTCGCCGCGTTAGCGGCGGCTACGTGGTTGCCCGAAGACGAGGGCCGGATGGTGCTCAACACCGTTGACCAACACGACATTGACCCCGTCTGGATGAAGAACATCAACAACGCCGCCCTGAAGCACCTCACGGGGGAAGGTCTGGAAACGGGTAAGGCCGGAGAGATCGTAGTCAATCATCTACGAGGTAAAGAGCTGGAAATGTTCTCGGCTGGTTGGGATATTTACCACAAAGAGGGCTCCTGCGTCACCTGCCACCAGAAGAACGGCAAGGGCCTAAAATCCTCTGGGTTCCCGCCGTTGCTAGACTCCGACTGGGTGCTTGAAGACCCGAAGGTATTGGCAAAAGTATTGCTCAAGGGCATGATTGGGCCAATCACCGTCAACGGCGACAAATACCCCGGCCAAGTACCCATGACGCCCTACGAAAACATCCTCAACGACGAAAAAATGGCGGCCGTGATGACTTACATTCGCAACGCCTTCAGCCACCGCGCTTCCGCCGTTACGGCGGAGTTTGTAGCGGAGGTACGGGCGGAGGTAAAGGCTTCGGGGAAAAAGGGATACTACCGAGCGGAGGAGTTGCGGGGGGCTTCGCGGAAGTGA
>CALEDI010000246.1 GCA_937949535.1 uncultured Lewinella sp.
CCAGCCCACGCCACGCTGTACCACTTCGGCACCGAGGACGACGCCAAGACCCACCAAAACATCGCCGGACGAACCGATCTGAACGGCACTTGGCAATTCAAATACTACCCCGACGGGAAGCCTTTTCTGCCAGCTTACCAAGCCTCTACAATGGCGGATTACAGCCCGATTCAAGTACCCGGCAACTGGGAGATGCAGGGCCACGGCATGCGGATTTACACCAACTGGGAGTACCCCTTCCGGCCCGTAGTACCTCCCTTCGTGCCCTCCGGGCCCGGCAAAACCGACCACGACCGAACTCCCGTTGGGGCCTATCACCGCAACTTCGACATCAAGGGCTTCCGGGCGGGAGACCGCCAAGTACTTCACTTCGGTGCCGTGAGCAGTGCCTTCCACGTTTGGGTAAACGGCACATACATCGGCTACAGCGAAGGCAGCCGGACGCCAGCCGAATTCGACATCAGCCACGTTGCTCGAACCGGCGAAAACGAGGTGTATACCGAAGTTTACCGCTATTCCGCAGGTTCCTACCTCGAAGACCAAGACCACTGGCGGCTCAGTGGGCTACACCGCCAAGTCTACATCCAATCTACTCCCTACGAGTACCTCTCTGACCTGTTCGCAAAGCCAAGCATTGATGATTACGCCAACGGCCAACTCCGCGTAGAACCCACCATCCATTACCGCAACCCAGACGCGATCAAAGACTGGACCTTCGGCATCACCCTCTACGATCCGGCCGGAAACGCCGTGCCCCAAGCCGCCAAATCCATCTCCCTCAACCCCATCCCAGACTACTACAAACGCGGCGCGTACCGCAACCCCTACGGCATCCATCAATTCCACGGCCTGGAGGTAAGCATCCCCAAAGTTGCCCCTTGGACGGCCGAAACGCCCAACCTTTACCGCCTCGTCACCACCATAAAAGACGCCACCGGAAAAGTCGTAGACATCACCGGCCAAAACATCGGTTTCCGCAACCTGAGCTGGGGCAAAGACGGCTTCAGGGTGAACGGCAAAGAGGTCATCTTTTACGGCGTGAACCGCCACGACCACTCGGCCACCAACGGCAAAGCCGTTACCCGCGCCGAAATACGCGAAGACTTCCGCCTGATGAAGGCCTTCAACCTCAACGCGCTGCGCTGTAGCCACTACCCCAACGACCCTTACCTCTACGAACTCGCCGACAGTATCGGCCTCTACGTGATGGACGAAGCCAACGTAGAAACCCACAAAGCAGGCAGCCAGATCAGCGGCCTACCGATGTACGCAACCGCCATGCTTGACCGCGCCATTCGTGTGGTAGAGCGCGACAAAAACCACCCCAGCATCGTGAGTTGGAGCCTCGGCAACGAGGCCGGAACCGGCCCCAACCACGCCGCGATGGCCGCTTGGGTAAAAGGCCGCGACGGCAGCCGGATGCTGCACAACGAAGGCGCAGCAAGCAGCAGTTTTTCTATTGATGGAGATGTGACAAGCGACCAGCCCTACGTAGACGTCCGCAGCCGGATGTACACCCCCAAAGAGACGATGCGCGAACTGCTCGCCGCCGACGACGACCGGCCGCTCATCTACTGCGAATACGCCCACTCGATGGGCAACTCTACGGGCCACCTCGACACCTTCGCCAACATGTTCCGGACCTACCCCAATTTCGCCGGTGGCTTCATCTGGGACTGGGTCGATCAGGGGCTAGAGAAGAAAGATGAGAAAGGCCAGAAATTTATGGCCTACGGCGGCGACTACGGCGAAGACATCCACAGCGGCAACTTCTTGGCCAACGGCTTGCTGTACAGTGACCGCACGCCACAGCCCGCGCTTTTTGAGGTAAAACACGCCTTCCAGCCCGTTTCCGTGCGGCAAGAAGGCGGCAGTTACATGATCAAATCTTGGCTCACCCACACCAATTTGAACCAGTACGACCTAGAGGTTCGGGCGGTCATGACGGACGGAACCAAGCCCATTTGGCGCGACCAAGCACCAGATTTGGAGGCGGGCGCGCAGGTGCAATGGAAGTTGAAGGGCGAAGTACCCGAAGGAACGGAATACCTTGAGTTTGCCTTCCTGCAACGGGCGGCCGAGTTTGGCCGGCCCGCAGGGCATGAAGTCGCCTTCGAGCAACTGCGCCCGATAGGCTACCCTAAACTGATAGAAGTGAGCCACACTATCCGCCGCTCCACCTTCCAAGCAACGCCCGCCGCGTTGGTACTCCTGGAAGGCGATACGGAAGTCTACATCGACGCAAAAACGGGCATCGTCACTAAGGTAATCGTGGGCGGCGAAGAAGTATTGGCCGCGCCTCTACGGCCCAACTTCTGGCGCGTCCCGACCGACAACGATGTACCCGCTGGCCTAGCCAAAAAGTACCGCCCCTGGCGAGACGCGACCCCGACGCTAACCGACCATAAGTACGAAAAAAACACTTTGTTTCTAACCCGAACTTATCTAGATGGCAAAGTCACGGAAACCGCCAGCATCAACATTGTGGGCGAAGGCGAAGTACACTTCTTGCAGCAATTGGCGAAGACCAGCCCTTCGGCCAAAGTTCCCGGCCTATTCCGCTACGGCCTCCAAACGGAGGTAAGCAAAGCCTACCACACCGCAGAATGGTTTGGCCGAGGCCCCGGCGAAGCCTACGCCGACCGCTTCCGAGGGATGCGCTTCGGCAACTGGGCAGCATCTACCGATAAAATGACCGAGCCCTACAT
>CALEDI010000247.1 GCA_937949535.1 uncultured Lewinella sp.
AGATCGGATTTTCAACCGGCGTCAAAGCTTTGGCTTCCAAGCGGAGCCTACGAGTTCTAGTTTCTGGTTCGGTGCCTCCGTCACCGCCCACCGGCGTTTGGGGCGAGGCTTCGACATTTCCGCAGGCCTGTTCTACAACCAAGCCGAATACACTACCGGCGAGGAAGATGAGGTACTCCAGCGTGGCATCGTTAATACAAGAAGTAACTTTCTTTACAACCTCGAAACGGTACAGCAAAACGCAGTCGGCCTTACCGTACGCGGCAACTATCACCTGTTTCCGGAGGCGCGGCTACATCCTTACTTCGGGATGGGCGTAAATGTTTACAACTTCCAGCGCAACCGGACGTTCCGGGGCCGAGCTTATCTAGGCGAGCAGGTTGTGGTTCTTCAAAATACGACTGAACCCGTTGAAACGGCCGATAACTACTTCTCGCTCGACTTTGTCGCTACGGCGGGTTTGCTGCTCCGGATCACCGATACTTGGTTTGTAGGGTTAGACCTCACTAGCCATCCGGTGAGTGGGCCGGGGGTAGTTGGGTTACAGGTTCGGCGGCGGCTTTAGTGGTTGAGAAAGTTTGATTTTAACACAAGTCGCCAACCGGACGCCCGCAGGTCCAGTAAATCCTTGCGCTTCGCTTCAGGGATTCACTGGACGCTACGGGGTCCTTCTACGAGGGTGGTAAGGACCCCGTAGCGTCCCTTGCCCCGAGCTGCGAAGCAGCGAATAAGGGCAAGGGACCTGCGGGCGTCCGAACAGGTCAACCTCGTTTGGTGCTGATTTCAAACTTCCCTCAACCACTAAGTGGCTTTTCAAGTAAGGATGGGCTCACGTTCCCAACGCCGCCAAAAACTCCGCCTCCGTCATCACCGTAACGGTCTCGATCGCGTTGGCTTTCTTCAGCTTCGAGCCGGGCTTTTCACCGACGACCAGAATGTCTAGTTTGCCAGACACGGCACTAACAATTCTTGCACCTGCGTTCTTCGCCTTCTCCTGTGCTTCCTTCCGAGACATTTGCTGCAAAGAGCCGGTAAAGAGCATACTCTTGCCTACAAACGGCCCCTCGGTAACTTCCGCTTTAGGGCGGTCAGCTTCGGTAGCACGCACGTTTACGCCAAGCTTTTCCAAGTCTTTGATCATCTGCACGTTGGCCGGGTTAGCGAACCACTCCGTGACGTTTTTCGCCACCGTTGGGCCAATGTCTTTGATGTTCGTGAACTGCTCTTCCGTCCAGTCCGCAAGGTCGAGGGCGTGGTCGATGTTCTGGGCTACGAGCTGTGTCGCTTTTTTGCCAAAATGGTGGATACTGAAGCCGTAGAGGAAGCGCCAAAGGGGTTGTTTCTTCGCTTTATTTATCGCCTTTTCTAGGTTTACCGCAGACTTGTTTCCGAAGCCTTCGAGCACCGAAATCCAGTCGTAAGGCAAGCGGTATACATCAACGATGCTGTTGAGCCAGCCCTTGGCGTGGAAGAGTTCGACGTAGCGTTTGCCCATCCCGTCGATGTCCATCGCGGCCTTGGAGACGTGGAAAATGATGCGCGCCAAGTCCTGCTTTCCGCACACACAGCTGGGGCAACGCCAAGCCGCCTCGCCTTCTTCTCGGACGAGTTGTACGGGCGTATCCGTTTGGTTGATGGGGCATTCTACGGGCCAGACGATGGGCGTTTCCGAGCCGTCGCGGAGGTCCGTCATCGGTTTCACGATGTAGGGGATCACGTCTCCGGCGCGTTCCAGCAAGACCTTATCGCCGAGGCGGAGGTCTTTGTCTCGGATGAAGTCTTCGTTATGGAGGCTGACGCTGGAGATCATTACCCCCGCCAAAGAAACGGGCGTTGTTTTCGCGACGGGCGTGATGGTACCGATTTTCCCTACTTGGTATGCTACGTTTTCGAGCGTGGTGGTGGCTTGCTTGGCGGCAAACTTATAGGCAATTGCCCAGCGCGGATGGTGGCTGGTGTAGCCAGCGCGTTCTTGTAGGCCGAGGTCGTCTACCTTCACTACCATGCCGTCGATTTCGTAGGCGTAGTCATTGCGTTGGGCTTCCCACTTGGCGCAGAAATCATAGACGCCGGAGATGTCTTTGGTGCGGGTACGCTCGAAGTCGGTGGCGGGTACTTTGAAGCCGAGATCGGTCAGTACGTCCATCGCTTTGGAGTGGGTTTCTAGCAGCTGGATGGCGTCGTTGCCGTCTTTGTCTACGCCGTAGCCGAAGCTGTAGATGAAGGCTTCGAGGTTTTTATCGACGACCTCTTTCGGGCTTTTCATGCGCATACCTCCGGTGGCGGTATTGCGGGGGTTGGCGTACAAACTGAGGCCGGTTTCGGCCCGGAGCTTGTTCATGGTCTCGAAGCGGTCTTTGCGGATGATGACCTCGCCCCGGATTTCGACTTTGTGCAGGCCGTATTTGCTGAATTCGGCCGTGAGCGGAATGGAGCGGATGACGCGGGCGTTGTGGGTCATGTCTTCGCCGAGTACGCCGTTGCCGCGCGTTGCTGCGCGGACGAGCTGGTCGTTTTCGTAGACGAGCACGATGGTGCCGCCGTCGTATTTGGGTTCTACGGCGTAGGCCAGGGGTTCGGCCTCGTCCATGTTGAGCATTCGTTTTACCTGTTTATCGAATTCGGCGAGGTCTTCGGCGTTGTAGCTGTTGCCGAGGGAGAGCATCGGTACGAGGTGGGGTACACTGACGGAGTCTCCGGTTAGGTCTGAGCCAACGCGCTGCGTTGGGCTGTCTGGCGTAACCAAGCTGGGGTCGGTGGCTTCTAGGGCTTCGAGTTGTTTGTAGAGGGCATCGTACTCGAAGTCGCTCAGCACGGGATCGTCCTGAACGTAGTAGCGCCACTCGTGGTAGCGGAGGAGTTGTTTCAGCTCTTCGGCTTGCGCTTGGGGCGAGGCGCTTACTTCGCCGTTTAGGTAGGCTTTTGAGCGGGTGTAGTTTTGGGCTGGGGTTGGCATGGGGCTAAGGTAGATTTTTTTAGCCCAAAAATAGACCAGCCTCAAGATGCAGAGCAAGTTGAGGCTGGACCGAAAAAGTAAGAGAAGCTGTGGCTAAAGCGTCATCACGTCCTTCTCTTTGTTTTCTACCGTTTGGTCTACTTTTTTGTTGTAGCCGTTTACCCAGCCTTGTACTTCGTCTTCTTTGCGCTTGCCAGCGTCTTCGGGGTAGCCGTTTTTGACTTCGTCCTTGATGGCTTTCATGGCGTCTTGGCGGGCGTTGCGGATGGATATTTTGGCGGTCTCGCCTTCGGCGCGCACCTGTTTGGCTAGTTGTTGGCGGCGTTCGGTGGTGAGGGGCGGGATGTTGATCCGGACCATCTCGCCGTCGTTCATGGGCGTTACGCCCAGGTTGGCCTCGAAGATGGCGCGCTCAATGTCTGGCATGGCTGATTTGTCGAAGGGCTTGATGGTGAGGGTCCGGGAATCGGACACACCAAGACTGGCGACCTGCTGGATGGGCGTCTTCGCGCCGTAGTAGCTCACCATAAGGCCGTTGAGCATGGCTGGGCTGGCCTTGCCGGTACGGACTTTCAGGAGTTCGCGTTCGAGGTGCTCGATGGCTTCGTCCATCAGCATTTTTGATTCTTCGAGTTGTTCGCTTAATAGTTCTTCGTCCATGACGGGAATTGGTTTGTTGGTTCTAATTTGTGTTGGCAGGCCTGTGGAGCGGTTTTCTTCGGAGAGGCTTTAGTACTCCAAAACCTTCCCTTTGCACCTGCGGCCGCGCCCCAAAAGTAAGGGAATAAAAGGGGAAAGGAGCAAAGGAGAAGGGAGTAAAAGGTCTTCTCGCCTCTTACTCCCTTCTTCCTTTACTCCCTTCCTCCGTGTTAGTCCCGAGAGCCGAGGTAGCTCATCACCAAGTAACCGAGTACGGCTACGGCGGAGAGGGCACTGACTACGTAGGTCATGGCTGCCCACCAGAGCGCATCTTTAGCGCCTTCATGCTGGACGCCGGTAGCAACGCCGGTGTTGTCTAACCAGTTGAGTGCGCGGTTACTTGCGTCAAATTCTACCGGCAACGTCATGACGGAGAACAGGGTCGTAACCCCAAAAACACAGATTGCAGCCAGCATGATCGTTGGCCCCAAGGTGCTGGAAGCCATCATGATGGCCGCCATGAAGACCATGCTTTGCATCTTACTCGCCACCTGAACTACGGGCACCATCGCGCTACGAAACCCAAGCCATGCGTAGGCTTCGGCGTGCTGAACGGCGTGTCCGCATTCGTGGCTGGCTACCGCTGCCGCCGAAACGTGGCGGCCGTTGTAGACATCGGGCGAGAGGCTGATCGTCTTGGAGCGGGGGTTGTAGTGGTCGGTCAAAAAGCCTTGGCCTTGCACAATCTTTACGTCGTGAACATTGTAGTGGTTCAGCATTTTAGCTGCTACCTCTGCGCCGGTTAGGCCGTTCGTCATCGGTACTTGGCTGTATTTCTTGAACTTGCTTTTCAGCCGCTTACTCACTAGGCTACCGATACCGGCAAAGATCATCGTGATGATTATGTAAGTCATGTATCCACCGGAGAACATAGTAATGTAGTTTTGTAGTAATGTTGTTTTATAGTCGTTGCCACATCTTTGGAGGCAACATTGTTATGACGATTGATTGGCAAAGTAGTAACGAACGTAAGCCAATTACTTAACTTTCTCAAGTTTCGTCATCCCGAGGTACCCGTGCAGCACCTCTGGCAAAGTAACACCGTCTTCTGTCTGGTTGTTTTCCAGCAGGGCCGCGATGATGCGCGGAAGGGCCAGCGCGCTGCCGTTTAGGGTGTGGGCCAGTTCGGTGCCTTTTTCGGCGCGGTAACGGAGTTTGAGGCGGTTGCTCTGGAAGGTCTCGAAACAGCTAACGCTGCTCACTTCTAGCCAGCGCTGCTGCGCAGCGCTCCATACTTCAAAATCGAACGTCATGGCACTGGTAAAGCCGAGGTCTCCGCCGCAGAGCCGCAGGATGCGGAAAGGCAAGCCAAGCTCGTCGAGTAGTTTACCGACGTGGGCAACCATCTCGTCCAGCAATTCATAGCTCTTTTCGGGGTGGGCAAGTTGAACGATCTCGACCTTATCAAACTGGTGTACTCGGTTCAGGCCGCGCACGTGGGCGCCGTAGCTTCCGGCTTCGCGGCGGAAGCAGGGCGTGTAGCCGGTGAGTTTTACGGGGAAGTCTTTTTCGTCTAGAATTACATCGCGGTAGAGGTTCGTCAGGGGAACTTCGGCGGTGGGGATCAGGTAGAGGTCGTCTCCGGTTACGTGGTACATCTGTCCTTCTTTGTCGGGCAGCTGGCCGGTAGCGCGTGCGGTGGCTTCATTGACGAGTAGCGGCGGCTGGAACTCGGTATAGCCGGCGGCGGTGTTGCGGTCTAGGAAGTAATTTACTAGGCCGCGCGCTAGGCGCGCGCCTTGGCCGGTGAAGACGGGGAAGCCCGCGCCGGTGGTTTTCACGCCCAGTTCTAGGTCAAAAATGCCGTATTCATCGGCCAGTTCCCAGTGAGGTTTTGCGCCTTCGGGCAGGGTGGGCAGTTGGCCTTCAAAAGCTTGGAAAACTTCGTTGTCCTCTTCTGTTATTCCGGCGGGGACGAGGTCGTGCGGTACGTTGGGCAAGCTCAAGAGCAGTTCTTCTAACTCGGCCTTTACGGCGTTCATTTCTTCTTCACCCTTGGCGACTTTGTCTTTGATGGCGTTCACCTTATCGCGCATGGCGTTGCCTTCTTCGCGCTTACCGGCCTTCATTAATTTACCAATTTCGCCGCTTAGTTGGTTGCGTTCGGCCAGTAGGGCATCGGTGCTGGTTTGTATGGTTTTGCGCTGGTCATCTAGCGCGACAATGCGGTCTACCGTTTCTTCGGCTTTCCATACCTGCCGTTTTTCTAGGCCAGCGAGTACGCGCGCTTTGTCGTTTCTAAGGGTGTTCAGCAGTAACATCTGTATATATTTTTTGGTCTGTTTTGTTTTTGGGCGCGGCCGCAGGATGCAAGGGAGGTTTTTGGGAGCAGCGCCCCACCCTTCTGAGCATTTGCCTTCGGAGCACTAACGTCTTCTTTCGGCCAGATAGTTGCCGAATGGCTGGCAAAGGTAATACAGTAAACACCTTATATCTAGGCGCGCCCTTCTGCTCCTACCAACTTCTCTTTTTTACATCCTGCTTTGCTCAGGCGTCCTATCCTGTCTCATCTGCCCAACGTTTCAGATTTCTCTCTTTAGCCCTTGTACATCGAGTGTAATTCGCTCGATATACAAGGGCTAAAAAGAGAAATCTGAAACGTTTCAAATAAAAATCCCTATTTTTGCGGCGCTCGCAGTTCTGCGGCATGGATCACTTCCGATAATTATTCTATTGTCTCGATCCAAATCAATCATCAAGTTGTCACTTTTCAAGACGTACTACCTGCTACCTGTACGTTAGGTGCTGCTCCCAAACCTTACGGAGGGAGCACAAGTATCACACCAAATAATAAGTCAGCAACACCCCCCCCCCCCTACAGCGCGCACCTGTTCTCCTGCGTACCAAATATTCCCCCCAACTCACCTTTCATAGTATCAATTATTAATGTTTAGCATAGCGCAACTGAAAGCCATGGTCGTTCCTGAATTAAAGGAACTTGCTGGCAAAATGGGACTAAAGTCCTACCAGAAAATGAAAAAGATGGACCTAGTTTTGGCCATCCTTGACCAACAAGCCGTAGCCGGCACATCCTCCGCCGCTGAGCCGCCCGCCGCCTCAGATACCGACCGCGTACCCAACCGCCGCGCCGCAGCAATTGCCGCCGCCGCAACCGCAAAAAAAGAAGGCAAAGACAAAAAAGAAACCAAAACCCGCACTTCTCGTTCCAAAACAGAAAAAGCTCCCGACGAAAAACCAAGCCGTGGGCGAGGAAAAGGCCGAGCAGCTGATAACAACGAAGCTCCCGACGAAAAACCAAGCCGTGGGCGAGGAAGAAGCCGCGCAGCTGATAACAACGAAGCTCCCGACGAAAAACCAAGCCGTGGGCGAGGACGAAGCCGAGCAGCTGATAACAACGAAGCTCCCGACGAAAAACCAAGCCGTGGGCGAGGAAGAAGCCGAGCAGCTGATAACGACGAAGCTCCCGACGAAAAACCAAGTCGCGGGCGAGGAAGAAGCCGAGCAGCTGACAACGACGAAGCACTCGACGAAAAACCAAGCCGTGGGCGAGGAAGAGGCCGAGCAGCTGACAAAGACGAAGCACTCGACGAAAAGCCAAGTCGCGGGCGAGGAAGAAGCCGAGCAGCTGATAACAACGAAGCTCCCGACGAAAAACCAAGTCGTGGGCGAGGACGAAGCCGAGCAGCTGACAAAGACGAAGCACTCGACGAAAAACCAAGCCGTGGGCGAGGACGAAGCCGCGCAGTTGACAACGACGAAGCACTCGACGAAAAACCAAGCCGTGGGCGAGGACGAAGCCGCGCAGCTGACAACGACGAAGCACTCGACGAAAAACCAAGCCGTGGGCGAGGAAGAGGACGCCGAGACGAAACCGAAGACGCACGCCCACGTGGCCGCGCACGCAACATCGAAACCATCGAAGCAGAAGCCGCCGCAGCTGCTGCCGCCGAAAGACGAGGGCGCAGTCGTGCTAAAGAAGACGACATTCCCGAAGACGAAGGCAGAGGAAGAGGCCGGGGCCGAAACCGTCAAAACCAAGACGATCAACCCATCGAAGCCCGTGGCCGAGGAAGAGGACGCACCCCTCGCGAAGACCGCGACGGCAAAAAAGAAGAACAAACCGAAGCCCCAATACGGGGCCGAGGCCGCTCCGGAGGCGAACCCCTCGAACGCTACGAGCGCCGAGGTCGCTACGAAGACCGCGATCAAAACGAGCGCGAGAACCGGAAAGAAAAAGGCAATGAGCGCAGCAACGATCGTAACCAAAACGACCGAGGCAACCGCCCCGAACGCAACAACCGCCCCGAACGCAAACCGGAATACAAACTTGACGGCCTAGTTTCCTCCTCCGGAATCCTCGAAATGATGCCAGATGGTTACGGATTCCTGCGTAGCCCAGACTACAACTACCTCACCAGCCCCGACGATGTTTACGTCAGCCCTCAACAAGTAAAACTGTTTGGCCTACGGACCGGAGACACCGTCCGAGGCCCCGTAAAGCCACCAAAAGAAGGCGAGAAGTACTTCGCGCTGCTAGATGTAGAACTCATCAACGGTGTAGAGCCTAAACGAATGCGCGACCGCGTTCCTTTTGACTACCTCACCGCTCAGTTCCCTACCGATAAGTTTACCCTCAGTGGTCGCCCAGACGGGAAAGACTACGGCATGCGCCTCATCGATCTCTTCACCCCTATCGGTAAAGGACAGCGTGGCCTACTCGTAGCCCAGCCCAAATCTGGTAAAACTTTCCTCCTCAAAGACGTAGCCAACGCCATCGCGGAGAACCACCCCGAGACCTACCTCATCGTTCTCCTAGTAGATGAACGCCCCGAGGAAGTAACCGACATGAAGCGCAGCGTAAAGGCCGAAGTAGTTAGCTCTACCTTCGATGAGCCCGCCGAGAACCACGTTCGCGTAGCCAACGTTGTCCTCGAAAAAGCAAAGCGTATGGTAGAATCCGGACACGATGTTTGCATCCTCCTAGACTCCATCACTCGCCTAGCTCGCGCTTACAACACCGTTCAGCCTAGCTCCGGGAAAATACTTTCCGGTGGTGTAGAAGCAAATGCGCTACAGAAGCCCAAGAAGTTCTTCGGTGCTGCCCGTAATATCGATGGAGGCGGCTCACTGACCATTCTGGCAACAGCCCTCATCGACACGGGCTCCAAGATGGACCAAGTGATCTTCGAAGAATTCAAAGGTACCGGCAACATGGAACTCCAGCTTGACCGCTTCTTGGCCAACAAACGGATGTACCCAAGCATCGACTTCACCAAGTCAAGCACCCGCCGAGACGACCTCTTACTAGACCGTGACGTACTACAACGTATGTTCGTACTGCGCAACCACTTGGCCGATATGAAGCCAGAGGAAGCCTTCCAATTCCTCATGCGCCACATGCAGTCTACCAAGTCTAACGACGAGTTCATTACCTCCATGAATAGTTAACGAGACACAGCGTTACAGGCGCTCAGGTGCTTTATAAAGATTGCAGGGAACTGGTTGAAACGCTCTACGTCGAACTTCGTGTAAGTTCGACGCGCAGCGTCTCAACCAGTTCTCTGCAATTTGTGGTACACGCAACAATCAAAATTTTGGGATAAAGTACAAATTCAGGTCAGTTTCAGGGCGCATGCGCGCAGGTGCAATGGAGGGATAAAAGTAGGCTGTCTAATCTGCCTATATTAGTCCGTTACGAGTTTTTATCCTGAAAACGCGAAGCGTTTCCCTTAAAAAGCCCCTCTCCGCTGAGCCAGAGGCGAGGCTTGTTGGAGAGGGGGTGGGGTGACTACGGAGCAACACCCGCAGATTGTACAGTCTAGGGATAAAAGCAAGGAAGAAGACCGCTTTTGCAACTTCCCCTGCCGGTTGGTGCTGTTGTGTGCCTACAAGTAAACACCTAAGACCATCATGTTATTTCAGGACCCAAAGCCCGGTCGCAACCGCCGAAAGTACAAGCATGGCCGTAGGCACTACGCCAAAGACGCGCTCCAAAGTCGCTACAGTGAGAAGTACAGCGAACGGCGCAAGACTCGGCAGGCAGGCAAAGTAAAGGTTCGGCAGCAAACCGAGTGGCTAGGCTTAGCACCAAACAAAGCCCCCATGCGCCCTCGCCATGGTTACGCCGAAAGGCAAAGCTTTCGGTTAGCACCGTTGCATGGCTGGCTCAGAGAACGGATCGGTCAGTCCTGGCGTGAGGTCAAAGCTCAACTATCTGAACTCCTGCTTTCCGCAGGCCAGTCTGGTTACGTCGCCTATCGGGAAATTACCGAGCGCCAGGTCTGGAACGAATATGTAGAAGGCCCCATAGCGGGTGCGCCCTTCAATAAGCCTAAGTTCTATGTCTCGGCGGAAGACGGTAGTCTTCGGTTTGGTAGCTAATGGGTTGAGGTGTGTTAGCGACCACTTATTTCGCGCTCGTATCTTCCTTTCCATTCCATCAAATACTTACCGATAAACAAGTGCTTTCAAGCCTTATTTGCACCTGCGTTCGCGCCTCCGAAAACGCTATGTTTTCCCGCCATTTTTCCGTACTTTTGCAGCTATGGCAGAAAACAAAAATGAAGCACCAAAGAAAGGTTATGGTGCGGATAATATCACGGCCCTCGAAGGCCTCGAAGCCGTAAGAAAACGCCCGGGAATGTACATCGGGGGCACCGACACCAAGGGCCTCCACCACCTTGTTTGGGAAGTTGTAGACAACTCCATCGATGAACACGTTGCGGGCTACTGTAGCTCCATTGATGTGGTCATCAAACCAGACAACTCCATTGCCGTTACGGATGATGGCCGGGGCATCCCCGTCGGGATGCACAAGAAGCTGCAAAAATCGGCTCTGGAAGTAGTAATGACCGTACTACACGCAGGTGGTAAGTTCGACAAAGACACCTACAAAGTATCCGGTGGTCTCCACGGGGTAGGTGTTTCGTGTGTGAACGCCCTGAGTAGCCTCATGATCGCTACCGTTCAACGCGACGGCAAAATCTACGAACAACGCTACAGCGAAGGCAAGCCGCTAACAGAAGTTGAGGTAATCGGTAAATCTACCAGCAACGGTACCACCATCACCTATACGCCCGACGCGACGATCTTCGACAGTATTGTCTATAAGTTCGAGACACTGGCCACTCGGATGCAGGAACTCGCGTTCCTGAACTCCGGCCTTAAGCTCAGCCTGATCGACGAGCGGGTGAAGGAGGAAGATGGAACATTTCTCCGCAAAGACTACTTCAGTGAAGGCGGCCTAGCCGAATTCGTGCAGTACCTCGACGAGGGCAAGCCCGACCTGATTGAAAAGCCGATCTACGTCAAATCTAAGGAAGACAACGTAGAGGTTGAGGTTGCCATGCAGTACAACACAACTTATCAGGAAAACCTGTACAGCTTCGTCAACAACATCAAAACCCGCGAGGGCGGTACCCACGTCAATGGTTTTCGCCGGGCCGTGAACCGTCTCTTCACCAAGTACGGTGAGGAAAACGGGATGTTCAAGAAGCTCAAGTTCAAGATCTCTGGTGAGGATTTCCGCGAAGGCCTCACCGCCGTCGTCTCCGTCAAAGTACCCGAACCTCAGTTTAAGGGCCAAACGAAGGGCGAACTCGGCAACTCCGAAGTAACCGGCATCGTAAGTCGTTGTGTTGGTGCGTCCGTAGGCCACTGGTTAGAGGAAAACCCTACCGAAGCGCGCCGCATCATCGATAAGGTCATCATCGCGGCTACCGCCCGCCACGCCGCCCGCAAGGCGCGTGAGATGGTACAGCGCAAGAACGTGCTCGCTGGCGGAGGTTTGCCCGGCAAACTCTCCGATTGCTCCAACAAAGACCCTGCGGCCTGCGAGATCTACCTCGTCGAGGGAGACTCGGCCGGTGGAACTGCCAAGCAGGGCCGCGACCGGACCTTCCAAGCCATCCTGCCCCTCCGTGGTAAGATCCTCAACGTAGAAAAGGCCATGGAGCACAAGATCTACGAGAATGAAGAGATCAAAAACATGTTTACCGCCCTCGGCGTCCGTATTGAAGAAAACCAATACGGTGAACGGGTGCTCAACCTCGACAAGCTCCGCTACCACAAGGTCATCATCATGTGTGATGCCGACGTTGACGGTAGCCACATCGTGACCCTCATCCTTACCTTCTTCTTCCGCTACATGCACAAGTTGGTAGCAGACGGTTATATCTACATTGCGCAGCCGCCGCTCTACCAAGTACGCCGGGGCAAACAGTTCCAGTACTGCTGGGACGAAGAAGAACGCCTAGCCGCCATGGCCCGACTGAGCAAGTCGGAGAACGACGGCTCCGTAAAGGTCCAGCGCTACAAAGGCCTCGGAGAGATGAACGCCGAACAACTCTGGGAAACCACCATGGACCCAGACACTCGGATGCTGCAGCAAGTAACCATTGATGAAGTCAGCGAAGCCGACCGCGTATTCTCCATGCTGATGGGAGACGAGGTGCCGCCCCGCCGAGCATTCATTGAGGCCAACGCTAAGTACGCTAAGGTGGATGTCTAGATAACAGCGCTACGTTTTTGCCCCCCTCCAACAAGCTTCGCGCTCAAGGCTCAGCGGAGAGGGAGCCCAAAATATAGCGTAAGGAATAGTTTTTCAGTAAAACAACAAAGCCGATCATCCTTACGGATGATCGGCTTTGTTATTGTACCGGAAAAGGATTCTGGTCTACATGTAACCCAGTGCCATTACCAAGAAAGTAAGCATAAACGGCATCGCTACCCAGAACCACTGGTTCAGGAAGATCAGCATCAACATGAAGATGACGAAGGAGACCAGGAAGTAAAGCCAGTATTTCCCTTTGGAAGAAGAAGTTGCGGTGGTAGCCATATTGATTTATTTTGGATTGCAAAGATAATTAGAAACTAGTTCTCGAACTCCGTGTGCATAATAAATTATGAGCTTGCCGATTTTTTCGCGTTTTATAGCCTGGTCAGTGTTGTAGGGTTCAGGAATCAGCGTTCAGCGTTCAGGCTACCGCTGTTACATTCAGCGGCCTGAATACTGAACCCTGAATGCTGGCGTATGCCTAATACTCCACCTCATCCGCAGCAGCGGAATCCAGAAACCAGACCAGTTTTCCGCTTGTCGGTTTGATGTGGGCTACGGGGAATTTTTCTGCGCTATGCTCTTTGTTCAGGATTTGGGCGGTGCGTTGGGTTTTGCCATTGCCAGTAATCAAGAAGGCGACTTCGTTGGAGGCGTTGAGGACGGGGCCGGTCATTGTTACTCGTTTCTGGCCGGAGTCGGGGTGGGTCGCTACGGCGCAGATGCGCGGGTCGGTCAGGAGTTCGTTCATGTTGGCGGGGAAGATGGAGGCGGTGTGGCCGTCTCCGCCCATGCCAAGCATGTTGAGGTCGAGGATGGGTAGGCCGTCGGCCGTGTGGGGCATCAGTTGGGCCATCAGCTCGCCGTAGGCTTTGGCGGCTTCTTCGGGCGGCTTCGTTGTGTCTACGGCGTGGATTTGGCTTTGTACGACAGGGACGTGGTCGAAGAGCAGTGCTTTCACTTCACCGTAGTTGCTCTCTGGGTCGTTGTGCGGTACGCAGCGCTCATCTCCCCAGAAGAAATGGAGGCGTTGCCAGTCGATCTTTTCTTTATAGTCTTCGGCTAAGATTTTGAACAACAACTTCGGCGTGCTTCCGCCAGAGAGCGCCCAGAAAAACGGACCTTCCTTCTTTTCATTGAGGCGTTGTACGAGGTGGTCAGCAAAAGCGCGGGCTACGGCTGGGCCATCTACGGATATGTTTAGGTTGGGAGCGGTCATGGTTATTTTTATCTGTTCTTATTGTTTTGGTTTACGCCCGCCGAGCTTGGAGATGTTTATCGCCCAAGCCCCAAGGAATAATGTACAAAGTAAAGGCTTAGAGCAAGAAGGCGAAGAACCATCTCCAAAACTTTCTTTGCACCTGCGCGCCGTCGCCCTAATGCGTATGCTCGTAAGGATGGGGCGCACCAGAAAGAAAGCCTCGCCGGTGTTTACCGGCGAGGCTTTTGAAAAAGGTCAGAACTTTCACTGTTGCTGTCTTAACCGCCTGTTTTTCTTGGATGTTCGGTAGGCTCAAAAAAAATAAGCACCACTTAGTCTAAGATCACGTATGCGCGATTTCGGAACAGCAATTTAGTTACCTGAAGGCACGATGCGCAGCTCTCCGCTAGCAGCTTTTGCGCCGGGGCCGATGCTTTCTAGCAAGAAGTTTGTCATCTTGGTGTAGAGGTGCAGGCGGGTTGGGCCGCCGTAGATGCCGTGGTTGCGGTTGGGGTAGAAATAGGTATCGAACTGTTTATTGTTCATGATGAGCGCGTTGGCCATTTCGGCGGTGTGCTGAAAATGAACGTTGTCGTCTCCCATGCCGTGCACCAGCAGGAGGTCGCCTTTGAGGCGGTCGGCGTAGTGAATGGGACTGTTTTTATCATAGCCGTCTTTGTTCTCGGCGTAGGTGCGCATGTAGCGCTCGGTGTAGATGCTGTCGTACCATTTCCAATTGGTGACGGGCGCAACGGAGATGGCCGCCGCAAACACGTCGCTGCCCTGCAAGATGCAGTGTAGCGCCATGAAGCCGCCGTAGCTCCAGCCGAAGATGCCAATCTTGTCTTCGTCGATGAAGTCCATCTTGCCGAGGTGTTTGGCGGCGCTGATCTGGTCTTCCGTTTCCTGTTTGCCGAGGGTGAGATAGGTTTGTTTTTTCATCTCCTCGCCGCGCGCGCCGGTTCCCCGGTTATCAACGACGGCGATGACGAAGCCGCGCTGCGTCAGCATTTGAAACCAGGCCATGTTTTGGCCGCGCCAGTTGTCCATCACTTGCTGGCTACCGGGGCCGCCGTAGACGTGCATCAGTAGCGGGTGCTTGCGCCCGGGCATCATATTTTTGGGCTTAATCATGTAGCCGTTCAGGGTAGTTCCTTCCTCGGTTTTGAAGTCGAAAAACTCAACGGGCTGGTAGCCGAAGGCTTTCAGTTTGGTCTTCAGTTCCATATTGTCGATGATCTGGCGGACGGGCTGCCCGTCGGCATCCATCACCGTCACTGACGCGGGGCTGTTGATGGTGGAGTTGGTCAGTACAAAGTAGTCGTAGGTGTCGGAAAACTGGGCGGAGTTGACGCCGCGTTCGGCCGCAACGGGCTGGGGCTGGCCTTTCCCTTTCAGGCTTTTCCGGAATACTTGGCGGCCGGTAGGGCCGTTCTTTGCGGCCTGGAAATAGACTTCGCCGTTGTGCAGGCCGTAAAAATCGGTCACGTCCCAGTTGCCGTTCGTGATCTGGGTGTGTTGGCCGTTTGTCATGTCGTAGCGGTAGACGTGGTTGAAGCCAGATTGCTCGCTGGTCCAGATGAATTCTTGGCCGTTCTCCAGGAAAGTCAGGTTGTCGTGTACGTCGATGTAGTACTTGTTTTCTTCCGTCAGGAGGGTGCTTTGCTGGCCGGAGCCGAGGTCGAAGAGGAGGAGTTCTAGTTTGCTCTGGTGGCGGTTCATGCGCTGGGCGGTGAGGCGGTCGCCGGCGGTCGTCCATTGTACGCGGGGCAGGTAGTGCCACTCGTCTTCGGGGCTGGTATTGACGGTGAGGAGATCTTTGGTTTGGCCCGATGTTACGTTGAAGGCGTGCAGGCTAACGGTGCTGTTTTCTTCGCCTACTTTCGGGTATTTGAAGGTGTTGTACTCGGGGTACATGCCGTCGTGGAAGTCGGTGTAGGTAAATTCCTTGACCTTGGTTTCATCGAATTTGAGGTAGGCGAGGTAGCTACCGTCTGGGCTCCAGTGGATGGCGCGGGCGAAGGAGAATTCTTCTTCGTAGACCCAGTCTGAGGCACCGTTGATGACTTTGTTTGTTTCGCCGTCGGTGGTGACTTGGGTGATCTGGCCGGAGGCCAGGTCTTTGATCCATACGTTGTTGTCAACAACGAAGGCGACGCGCTTCCCGGTGGGGTCTAGCGTAGCTAGACGGTGCTTTTTTTCGGGGTAGACCGGCGTGAGGGTCTCCGTTTTCAGGTCATAGACGAAGAAAAACGACTGCGAACTGCGGCGGAACAATTGCTCGCTCTGGTTGCTGAGCATCAGCTTAGACTCATCGGCGCTGAACTGGTACTCATCTATTTCGCCGTCGAAACCAGTGCCGGTAGGGAGTGCTGTTCCTTTTGCGAGGACGCGGGTGCGATTGCCGGTTTTGAGGTCGTATTGCACTACCGCGTTTTGTTCGAGGCGGGTAAACGAGCGCCCATCCTGCAAGAAGTTGAAGCCGCTCACCCGGTCGGGCATGAAGGTGTAGTTTTGCCATACGTCTTCGATGGTGATGGCTTGGGTTTGGGCGAAGGTCAGGCCGCTGATGAACAGCAGGAGCAGGAGTGCGGTTTGGCGCATTTTTGGTTGGTTTGTTTGGTAGGGTAACGCTTTTTGGGAGGTGGGGGTTTGTGGGGTGGGTGCTGGGTTGAGGGCCTCCGGCCCGAATTCGTCGAGCTGGGAGGCCCTCAACCCTTTCCTACGGCTGAAGCCGTAGGCTGCTTTACGAAGCCCTGCGGGCTGTTGGTGATTCGGCTATGTCGCTACAGGCTTGGTGATATTGTAGCAACCTCAAAGAGAAACTAATGCCGTTGAATTTAAAATTTCAACAAAATTTGTTTTTAAATAAAACTGAAACTATATTCACGCTATTCAAAACGCCTATGAACATCTTAATCACATTGATGGATCAACAAAGTGTCGCTTTCGGAATGGCTGAAAGTGTGGGACGCTTCAATCAACCCTCTAAACTTGGGAAAGCACATACCCAAAGCTAACCAACTCCATGCAACAAGCTGAAATCATCCTCTACCCCACCCCCGAAGGCGATGTCAAAGTAGAACTCCGCTACGAAGACGACACCTTTTGGCTAACCCAAAAAAAGTTAGCCGAGCTTTTCGGCGTTGAGGTCCAGACCATTAATTATCACCTTAAAGAGATTTT
>CALEDI010000248.1 GCA_937949535.1 uncultured Lewinella sp.
CCGCAGCGGTTTTGCTCCCCTCCCCGATGGGGTAGGGGCTGGGGGTGGGGGTTTGTGGCCATGTCAACTTATGTATATCCCGTAGGCCTCCGGCGCGATGGGCTGACCGCAGCCTTCGGCTTCGGTCACCCCATCGCTAGATGTGCGCCGCCTTCGGGCCTGTTGGCCAACCAAGTTTTCATTTCATTTCCCCAACGTACCCTACCTTGCGGAAGTGCTCAAGCAACTCAACTCATTTTCGCGCATTGCCTTCCTGTTCGTCTTCTGTATGATGGCGGTCACTTCGCTGGTGCGCAACGAAGTTTTCCAAGGCACTACCAACGTCATCAACTGGGATGGTTACGGCTACTACGCCTACCTGCCGGGGGCGTTCATTTACGGCGATATTGAGCACTACGCCTTCGCGGAGCAGCACTTTGAAAACTATGAGATTAGCGGCGATATTTACCAACTGAACCCGACGGAAGCGGGCGGGCGGTTCCCTATCTACAACATCGGCTTGTCGGTTATTTGGGCTCCGGCCTTTTTGCTTACGCACGGGATCGTTTCCGCAACGGGCATCGCTCCGGCAGACGGGATGAGCTACCCGTACCAGCTTATGGTGGTACTGATGGGGCTGTTGTTTGCGTTCCTTGGCTTGCTGTACTTGCGGCGGTTTTTGGCGTTGTATTTCTCTAATTTGGTGGTGGGGGCTACCCTCCTAGCCGTTGGTTTGGGAACCAATATTTTCTACTACATCGTGGAGAAGCCAGACATGACCCACGGGTATTTGTTTGCGCTGTACGCGGTGTTTCTGTACCGTTTTTCGTTGGCGTTTGAAGCGTCTCCCCTCCCCGCCGGGGAGGGACCGAAGGTGGAGTTAATGCCAACGGAGACAAAACATAAACGTCAACTGTTTTTACTCGGCCTATTAGCGGGCTTGATGTGCCTCGTCCGCAGTTCCGAGATCGTTTTGTTTGCCATTCCTGCTTTTTATGGCTTGAAGGATTGGGCTACGCTGAAGCGCAATTTTTGGCGAACACTTGTCATTTTCGGCGCAGCGCTAGCGGTCTTTTCTGTTCAGTTGATCTACTACAAAGTGGGTACGGGCAGTTGGTGGCAAAACGGTTATGCGGGCTTAGGTTTCGACTGGCTAGAACCGCATTTATTCGACGGCTTTTTCAGTTACCGGCGTGGTTGGCTGGTGTATACCCCAATCATGTTGTTTGCGCTCATTGGTATTTTCCGTTTGCCGAAGCGGTGGGTTTTGCCGGTCCTTGTATTCACTTTGGGCAACGTTTATTTGCTCTTCAGTTGGCACATCTGGTGGTACGGCAACACCTTCGGTAGCCGGCCAGTGACGCAGAGTTACGCCCTGTTGGCCTTGCCTTTAGCGGCTTTTCTGGCGTGGGTTAGCTCCTGTAGAAGCCGCGCAGCGAAAGGGGCCGGGGGAGAGGGAAAACGATACCTCCTTCTACTCCTTCTCCCCTTCCTACTCCTCAACCTCTTCCAGCACTGGCAATACAACCAGCGCATCATCCCGCTAGATTTCACAAACGGAACCTACTACTGGCACGTCTTCGGCAAAACCTCACTAGACAAAAAAGACCGGGTTTACCTAGACACCGACGAGAAACTCCCCCGAGAGAACTACACCAACACGCTCCTCCTCCAGACCGATACCACCCTCAACGTCCCTTCCAAAGCCGTAAGCGAATTCACCAACCTGCTAGAGCACAAAGTCGCCGCCGAAGAAGCGACGCCAGGTGCATGGCTAAGTACCAACCTAAGCTTCTCTTACTACGGCGACACCTACGATAAATGGAAGTTCCCAAGCGTAGTAACCGAGTACCGGCGTGGAAGTGAAACCCTGAAATGGGTGCAAGTCAAGATCCCCCCGACGATGGATAACCCCGCGCGAGACAGCCTACATTTCAAACTCAGTTTGCCGGACTTGCAGGAAGGCGACGTCGTGAAGCAGTACATCTGGAATTTGTGCCAAGACAGTATGGCCGTTCGTCGGTACAAAGTGGAGTTGCTTACCTCCGAGCAAGGCTTTGAATAAGCTTTGCCTTGGGGTTGTAGCTCAAGTACATTGTTTCTAGGACGGGGAAAGGCACGTATATTTTCTCAGCAGCCTTGTCTAGTACCGGTTTCAGTTCGTAGCCTCGGGCATAGTCGTTTAAAGCCACGATGAATTGCGTCCGGTTTTCTTCATTGGCTTCGTCAACACGGAAGCCTTCGGGCAAATCCCCTTCTTGTATCAGCACATCTGCTACAACTTGTAAGCTAGCGTTGTCGACTGCGCAGTTGCAGCGTTGCCACGCATCGTTATAGACGTAGCCTTCGTACTCGGTCCAGCTTTCTTGGATGTATTCCCATTCGTAGGCGTCCGTTTTTCCGGTATCAATAATAATGTACAGTTCAAGAATCTCAGTTTCTTGGGCTGGGCGGGTTTCTACCAGCAACTTGGGGTTGTTGGGGTCTTGGCCGTACACTGCTGGCCGCGAGAAGCCTTGCCGGATTTTGCGTTTCTTCAGCTCCCTTCGGTTCAGGCTACCATCATTCTTGTATACCGGCAAGTGCAGGAGTTTGGTTTTATCGACTAGGCGAACCGAGCCCTCGCCCGTACGGACGTAGCAATTACCCGATAATGCGTCTACCCTAAATTGAGCGAAGCAAGGGGCAGACAATAGTACCAATAGTATAAAAGTGAATAAGCGAATCATGACGTTATGGGGATTGGTCGTTGCTTGATTAACGCACCTTGTGGGCAAATAGTCGGCTTTAAGGTAAAAATACTCGGTTGCGGGCGTATTTTGGCGCGACATTCATTGACATCGCGACGGACTGATCGCCGCCTTCGACCCCGATCAACCCATCGCTAGAAATAGTACCCTTTCAGGGCACACCTCACCGCTACAGCCTCATTCCTACCCCAGCCCAATGATCTACCTACTAGTCCGTCCCGTTGCTCGTTTTGTTTTGCGGTATTATTACCGCCACATCGACCTTACTGGGCTGGAGAACATCCCTAAGGATGCGGCCGTCGTATTGGCGGCCAACCACCCAACGGCCTTCATTGAGCCGTGCATTTTGGCTTGTTTCCAGCCTCGGACGCTGTGGTTTTTGGCGCGGGGCAATCTATTTAAAAACGCTTTTTATAAAGGCTTGTTGGCGGCGGTTCACATCCTACCAGTCTTCCGGTTGGAAGACGGCGGCTACGGCCGGTTGAAGGATAATTTCGGCACCTTCGAGGCGTGCTTTCGGGCACTGAGCGAGGGCAAGGCAATCATGAACTTGGCGGAGGGGCGGTGTATTCATGAGAAGGCCTTGCGGCCGATGCGGAAGGGTACGGCGCGGCTCGCCCTCGGGGCGATGCAGCGCGACGCGACTTTGAAGGAGGTCTACATCGTGCCGGTTGGGTGCAATTTTACGCACGCGGACCGGGTCCGCGACCAGGTGATGATTAGGTTTGGGGAGCCAATTTTGACCTCTTCGTTTATGGACGAATTTCGGCGTAACGAAGCGGTGGCCATCAAAAACCTCACCTCGCACCTGCGTTCGCGCCTGAGTCCCCTCGTAGTGCAATTCCCGGATCGTCAGCGTGCTGCCATCGGCGAAGCCCGCTTAGAACTGGACCGCGCGCGGCACGATGCGGGCCTCGTGTACGGCATCACGCACGACGGCACGCAACTAGATCGGGAGCTGAAAATTGCCGCAGAAACGCCAGAAAAAGACCCCGCATTGGCGCGTTTTTTCAATCGCCTAGACCGGCAAGGAGTTGATGTGGGCGCGGTCGCAGGTGCAAAGAAAGTTGTAAAGCAAAGTCCCATTTGGCTGCGCTCGTTGCTTGCTATTTTGCTCCAACTACCGCAATTTCCACTCTGGCTGCTAGCTGAATTCATCGGTAGTTCTCAACCCAAACACGTCGAGTTTTACAGCCCCGTCCGCTTCGCTGTCGTGACGGGCGGAACCTTTCTGCTCTACCCAATTCTCCTCATCTTCCTGCCCTGGCCGCTAAAACTTTGGCTCGTCGTTGCGCTCCTAACCACCAACTGGTCTACCCGCCAGTGGGACAACCTCAAACGCTGGTATCAGCGCCGCAAAATGGAGCGGATGGTCGCGGCGGAGCGGGAGCAGATTGTGGAAGAATTGGAGGCTTTAATCGCTTAAAGATAGTAATTTACGGGCGTAAATACACACAGTCTATGTACCCAACAGTCTACCTAAACGGCCAGTACCTACCCAAAGAAAAGGCCGCCCTAAACGTAGCCGACCTCGCCATCCTGCGCGGTTTTGGCATCTTCGATTACTTCCGTTACGCCGACGGCAAACCCCGCTTCATCGAAGACCACCTCGACCGTTTTCTGCGCAGTGCGAAACTGCTGGAGCTAG
>CALEDI010000249.1 GCA_937949535.1 uncultured Lewinella sp.
AACAGGTGAAGGCTTGGTCAGTTATCGGAAAAAACGCCGCGAAATGCAGCTCGCGGGCATCAATATTGTGGAAATCGACTTACTGCGTGGTGGTGAACGGGTAGATCCCGCTAGTGATCATGAAACGACTTACCTCGTTGAGGTGATAGAAGAATCCAATGAAGACATCTTAGAATGGCACATAGGCTTACTTGATCCTCTGCCGACAGTTCCCGTGCCCTTATCAGCAGGTATCCCCCCTCTCGCTCTTGATTTACAGTATGTTTTTCAAAAAACCTTTAAACATTCTACCCTACCCCGCGCCCTCTCCTACGCCCCATCCAATCTCCGCCCACCACTAGAAAACGATGCCGAACGCGAAAAGCTGATGGCCTATTTGGCGCAGCAAACAAATGACGGTAGAGCGTAGGCTGTCCAATCTATACGGGATAATCCGTACGTCGTTAAGCACGACTGGTTTTCGAAATTGTACCCGCAATTCGTAGCTTTGAAGTATGAACAACAAAACGGAACATGCGGGTACTTTACAAAATACACCGAGTGTGGGCACGCTTCAATTCCTGTACAAACCCCGCTAAAACACGAAGCGTTTCCCTCAAAAAGCCCCTCTCCGCTGAGCCGAAGGCGAGGCTTGTTGGAGAGGGATTGGGGTGAGGTGGCTACGGAGCAACACCAGCAGGTTTAGCCTACGCCCTACCCTGCTCCCCAAAACCTCCCCCAGCACCCGCGCCCGCGCCCCAAAAAGCTCCCTTTTCCTCCCTGAAAATAGTTTCCCCTATCTTCCCTCCATGTCCGTCAAAAAAATCATCCTTGGTCTGCTGGCCTTGTTCGTGCTCTACCTCCTCTTTTTCCCTTCCTCGATTGATCCCGTCGCGCTGAACTGGCCGACGATGGCGGCCCACGAAAGCGAACCGCTACCCGAAATAGAAATCCGCTTCGCCAGCACCTGCCAGAGCTGCGAAGACATCTCCATCGTCGGAGACCAACTGTACACCGGCCATGCAGATGGCCGTTTGCTGCGCTTTCCGCTGGCGGGCAACGACCAACCCACTGATATTGTCCAGTTCAAAGGCCGGCCGCTCGGGCTGGAGGTGCTCGGCGACAGCCTCGCCTGGGTCTGCGTAGAGCAGGAAGGCCTCGCGCGGGTAGACCTCCGCGCCAACACCTACGAAATCGTTGCCAACAGCCACAACGACACCACCTTCCAGCTCATCGACTACCTCGACGTTGCGCCCAGCGGCAACGTCTACTACACCGATGCTTCCGATAAATTTGGCGACATAGACCTCCAATACGACGTACTGGAAGGCCGGCCAAACGGTGCCCTCTACCGCTACAACGTAGCCACCGCCACCAACGAACGACTGCTAGACCACCTCTACTTCGCCAACGGCGTAGTGGTAGATTCCGCAGAAAACTACGTACTGGTTGCCGAAACCAGCGGTTTCCGCATCCAGAAGCTGTGGCTCAAAGGCCCCAAAGCCGGCTCCGTCGAAATCTTCATCGAAGGGCTGCCCGGCTGGCCAGACGGCATCAGCCGAGGCCCCGATGGGCACGTCTACGTCACCCTCATCAGCCCCCGTACCAGCCTCCACGACTTCATCCTCCCCCGCCCCTGGACGCGCAGGCTCGTTACCAAACTCCCGAAGTTCTTTTTCCCAAAGCCCATCAAAACCAACCGCCTACTCGTCCTCGACAACAACGGGCAGATCCTCCACGATTGGGCCGATGATGATCCCGAGTTTTCCAGCATCTCCTCCCTGGAGCGTATCGGCAACGTTTTGTACCTCGGGACGCTGGATGAGGTGGGCGTTGGTAAACTCAACCTCCCCAAATAGGATCGCGGATTTAGGCGGATTTCGCGGATTAACACGGATTTTCCGGCTCGCAAGTGTTTCACAACCTGACCATTAACACCTTAATTATGGATACTTTTATCAAGACTTACATCATTGATGCGCCTTGGCGTTCTATCCTGTTTTTCGGCCTGCTCTTCGCCATCGTGGCTGGTGGGTTAAACCTGTTGGTCGGCTACAAAAACGGTGAAGACTACGCGCTGAACAATTGGTACGGGGAACTAACGATGTGGTTCCTCGCGGGGGTGTTCACCAAGTATGTCACGTGGCGTGCGGAGGGTGCGTTGGAGCGTAGGAATACGCGGTGGGTTGAGCGGCGTAATAATCCCCCTAAATCCCCCGAAGAGGGACTTTAAACCGTTAGCAAAGTCCCCCTTCGGGGGATTTAGGGGGATTTATCACAAAGCCCTACCCCCTAGGCCCAGCCCCAACAACCGCCGCATCAGCCGCATCAGCGAACGCCTTGAAATTGTTGTTGAACAAATCGGTTAGCTTCTTAGCTGTTTTGTCGTAGTCGTCCTCGTTGCGCCAAGTGTCGCGTGGGTTGAGGATGGCGTTGGGTACATCGGGGCAGCGGCGCGGGATGGAGAGGCCGAAGAAAGACTCTTCGTGGAACTCCACATCGTTCAGCGCGCCGGTGAGCGCGGCCTTGATCATGGCGCGGGTGTAGGTGAGTTCCATCCGAGAGCCGGTGCCGTAGGCACCGCCGCTCCAGCCGGTGTTCACCAACCAGACGTTGATGGGGTTGCCTTCTGCGGCGGCATCCTTCAGCTTATTACCGAGCATATCCCCGTATTTGGTGGGGTGCAGCGGGATGAAAGGCGCGCCGAAGCAAGCCGAGAACGTTGCTAGCGGCTCCGTGATGCCCGCCTCCGTGCCGGCGATCTTGGCCGTGTAGCCGGAGATGAAGTGGTACATCGCCTGCTCGGGCGTGAGGCGGCTGATGGGAGGCAAGACGCCGAAGGCGTCGCAGGTGAGGAAGAAGATGTTGCGCGGCAGGTCTCCGCGCGAGTTGTACATGATGTTGTCGATGTGGTAGATCGGGTAACTCACGCGGGTGTTCTGGGTGATCGTGCTCTTTTGGTAGTCTGGCGTATGGCCGTCTTCCTTCAGGTCGATGTTTTCCAGCATCGCGCCGTAGCGGATGGCTTTGTAGATTTGGGGTTCTTTGGTTTCGGAGAGGTCGATCACCTTGGCGTAGCAGCCGCCTTCGAGGTTGAAGACGTTGGCTTGGCTCCAGCCGTGCTCGTCGTCGCCGATCAGGCGGCGGTCGGGGTCGTTGCTGAGGGTGGTTTTGCCGGTTCCGGAAAGGCCGAAGAAGAGGGCGGTGTCGCCTTTGGTGCCTACGTTGGCTGAGCAGTGCATACTCAGTACATTGCGCTCGGTAGGGAGCACGAAATTGAGGACCGAGAAGATGCCTTTCTTGATCTCGCCGGTGTAAGCAGAGCCGCCGATGATGATGGTCTGCTTAGAGAAGTTGATGATGCTGAAGTTCTCCTGCCGCGTACCGTGGATGGCGGGGTTGGCCATGCAGCCGGGGAAGGCGAGGATGGTCCATTCGTCGGTTTGCAGGTTTTTGTGGGTCTTGCCGTCGGGCCGCAAAAACATATTGTAGGCGAAGAGGTTTTGCCAGGGCTGTTCGGTGTAGACCTTGATTTTGATCTGGTACTTCGAGCTGGCGCAAGCGTAGGCATCGCGGACGTAGACCGTTTCTCGGTTCTGGGCGTAGTCCAAGATTTTGGCTTCCAGCGCATCGTAGTAATTCGGGCTGATGGGCTGGTTGATCTCTCCCCAATCCACGGTGCTGTGGGTGATGTCGTCATCGACGATGAAACGATCTTTGGGAGATCGGCCGGTGAATTTTCCGGTATTCACGATCAAGGCTCCAGTATCGGAGAGGTGGCCTTGGTCGGTACGGATGGTCGCTTCCACGAGGGCGGAAACGGAGAGGTTCTCCTGCAAGTTAGGGTGTTGCATGAATCTGATTGACTTGGTTAGATACGCTAAAAGAAAGAACAGAAAGCCAAAAATGATGGTGGCGCTTCCTGTTACAATACGAAGGTAACTTGCCAAGGACAAATTATGTCTGGAAAGTGGTATTTGTGTGTAGCAAATTACAGTTTCTAAAATCGTCGGTCAGGAGACCAAACTCGACAGGGTGTGTAATCTGCCTATAAATTAGTCCGCCGAATATCATCAAAACGCGCAGCGTTTTTATAAGCCCCTCCCCCGTGGGGAGGGGTTTGGGG
>CALEDI010000250.1 GCA_937949535.1 uncultured Lewinella sp.
GTAAACCGCCTAGCAGATAGTGCCGGTGATGCGATGTTGGCTGGAGAGCATGATGTAGAGTGTATTGTTCATAAGGTTATGACAAACGATGCTGGCAAAGAAGTGGATAAGTACTACGCCAAAATCAACGGCCAAGAATACCTGCTCAACGGAGCATCCGTAGGTGACGGTGGTCTGCTCGGCGGTGGAATTACGAACTTTTACGATTTCAGTATCACGAAGAACGTCTTCACGATGTTATTGGCTGCTCTGCTGCTGATCCTACTCTGGACGGCAGTAGCCCGTGGCTACAAGCGCAACGAAGGCCAAGCCCCAAGCGGCATTCAGTCCTTGATGGAGCCTTTCTTCGTTTTTTTACGAGACGAAATCAGCATCCCGATGATCGGCGAGAAGCACTACGCGCGCTTCCATCCCTTCATCATGACGGTCTTCTTCTTTATTCTGTTCTGTAACCTGTTTGGTCTGATTCCCTTCATTCCGGGCAGTGCCAACGTTACGGGTAATATCGGTGTGACGATGGCCTTGGCCGTGATTGCGGCTATCGTTGCTTACGCACACGGCAACGCACACTTCTGGGGCCACATTCTGTGGATGCCAGGCGTACCGGTTTTCGTGAAGCCACTGCTTACGGTAGTGGAAGTACTTGGCTTGGTGATTAAGCCTTTCTCCCTGATGGTGCGTCTTTTTGCCAACATCACAGCGGGCCACATCATTATTCTGTCGCTGATCAGCTTGATCTTCATCTTTGGCAACAACGGAGAAAGCGTTCTTGGGGCAACCGCAGGTGGTGTTGTAGGGGTAGCCTTTACCCTTTTCATGAACTGTATCGAACTCTTGGTAGCGTTTGTGCAACCGTTCATCTTCGCTATTCTTGCGGCCAGCTACATTGGCGCTGCGGTAGAAGAGCACGATCATGCACATGATGATCACCACGGTGAAGCGGCACACGCCTAGCTCACCAAACAACAAAACTCTAACGCAGCGAATGCGCTGCGCTTTGAATAACTCTTTTTTTAATTCACTAAATTCCAATAACATGGGAGCTATAGGAGCAGGTATTGCAGCACTCGGTGCTGGCCTCGGAATCGGAATGATCGGTAGCAAAGCTACTGAGTCTATCGCACGTCAGCCAGAAGCTGCGGGTGATATCCGTAGTGCAATGATCCTCACCGCCGCCTTCGTTGAAGGTGCTGCGTTGTTCGCGATCGTTGTAGGTCTTCTGGACAAAGTACTCTAGTAGTTACTTTGGTTTCAGACCAACAAACGGCCGGAACCGAACCGCGCTTGGCGGCGGTTCCGGCCAACTTTAGAAAAAAGTCAACAGCCTGCGGGCTGACCTTGTATAGCCTCACGGCAAATAAAATTATCCAACGATGTCTACGCTTTTCCTAGCTGACTTCAGCGTTATCAAACCAGACTTCGGTCTGATTTTCTGGACCGTTCTCATATTTCTCGTGCTCTACGCCGTATTGGCGAAGGTTGCTTGGAGTCCGATCCAGAAGGCTCTGACGAAGCGCGATAACGATATCCAAGACTCCATTGATGAAGCCAAGCGCGTACAAGCGGAAATGGCCCAACTCAAAGACGACAACCAGCGCCTGCTCGCCGAAGCCCGCGAGGAGAGCACCCGCATCGTTTCCGAAGCCGAAGCCTTCGCTAAGCAACGCCGTGAGGAAGCGGTAACCGAGGCCAAGGAAGCCGCCCAAAAAGTGTCTGAAAATGCCCAGCGCGAAATCGCCAACATGCGCGACTCCGCTATGGCCGACCTCAAGAAAGAAGTTGGCGCAATGGCTCTCGACATTGCCGAGAAGGTACTCCGTAAGGACCTCAAGAGCGATGCTACCCAGACGGCCCTCGTTAAAGAATTGGTGAACAACCTCAACTAAACCCCGGCATGACCAATCAACAAGTAGCTACGCGCTACGCCAAATCATTGCTGGACCTTGCCCTAGAGCGCAACGAACTCGCCGCCATAAAAGGCGACGTAGACGACCTCATTGAGATGGGCGGCAACCGTGATCTGGCGCTGGTGCTGCAAAGCCCGGTGATCAACTCCACCAAGAAGAAAGCCATTTTCGCGGACCTGCTCAGCAAAGCAGGGGCCAACGAACTGACCAAGACCTTCGTGAACGTACTAATCAGTAAGGGCCGCGAAGCGGACCTGCTCGGCATCCTCGATGCTTTCGATGAGCAGTACAAAGTGCTCAATAAAATCACGACGGTGTACATCACCAGCGCGGTCGCCCTTGATGCCGACAGCAAGAACGCGATCATGTCTCAGCTCAAAGCGGCCGGTAAGACGGAAGCTAACGTTGAGCTGCTCACTCGGGTAGACCCCTCTATCTTGGGCGGCTTTATCCTCGAATTTGATGGCAAAGTGTATGACGCTAGCGTTGCACACAAACTCAACGAGATCAAGAAAACGCTCGCCAACTAAGCACGGCACCTGCGGCCGCGCCCACCCCCCAACAACTACAACTAAGCATCTTTTAAAGCATAGCAACCATGGCTGGAATTAAGCCCGACGAAATCAGCGGAATCATTAAGCAACAGCTTGCAGGCGTCAACAGCGCCACCGAACTGGAAGAGTACGGTACCGTACTTCAGGTTGGTGACGGTATTGCCCGTGTTTACGGTCTCGAAAACGCACAAGCCGGTGAACTCGTATCGTTCGACAACGGTACGGAGGCCATCGTTCTTAACCTTGAAGAAGACAATGTTGGTGTAGTACTCATGGGTACTTCTATCGGTATTCAGGAAGGCAGCCGCGTTTCGCGCACCGGCCGTATCGCCAGCATCCAAGTAGGTGAAGGCATGGTTGGCCGCGTAGTGAACGCTCTTGGTGTTCCCATCGACGGTAAAGGAGACATCTCCGGCAAGACCTACGAAATGCCGCTGGAGCGTAAAGCTCCTGGCGTAATCTACCGCCAGCCGGTAACCGAGCCACTCCAGACTGGTATCAAGGCCATCGACGCCATGATCCCGATTGGTCGTGGTCAGCGTGAGCTCATCATCGGTGACCGCCAGACGGGCAAGTCTGCCATCGCCATTGATACGATCCTCAACCAAAAAGAATTCTACGAACGTGGCGAGACGGTTTACTGTATCTACGTTGCTTGTGGTCAGAAGGCTTCTACGGTTGCCCAGATCGCTAAGACACTGGAAGAAAACGGCGCGATGGCTTACACTACCATCGTATCTTCTTCTGCTGCAGACCCCGCTCCGCTTCAGTTCTACTCTCCCTTCGCCGGAGCCGCCATTGGTGAGTTCTTCCGCGATACGGGCCGCCCTGCATTGATCATTTACGATGATCTCTCTAAGCAGGCCGTTGCTTACCGTGAGGTATCTCTCCTTCTCCGCCGCCCTCCGGGCCGCGAAGCTTACCCCGGTGACGTTTTCTACCTCCACAGTCGCCTACTTGAGCGTGCAGCAAAAATCATCAACGATGATGCGATTGCGCAGAGCATGAACGATCTGCCGGTAAGCCTTAGCAAAGCTGGCATCGTGAAGGGTGGTGGTTCCCTGACGGCCCTGCCGATCATCGAAACCCAAGCGGGTGACGTTTCTGCCTACATCCCGACCAACGTGATCTCCATCACCGACGGCCAGATCTTCCTCACCTCTACGCTCTTCAACAACGGTATCCGCCCTGCCATTGATGTAGGTATCTCCGTCTCTCGCGTAGGTGGTTCGGCCCAGATCAAGCCGATGAAGAAGGTTTCTGGTACGCTGAAGCTCGACCAGGCTTCTTACCGCGAACTCGAAGCGTTCGCCAAGTTCGGTTCCGACCTCGATGCGTCTACCCAGAATATCCTCGAGAAAGGTAAGCGCAACGTGGAAATGTTGAAGCAGCCGCAATACTCTCCCGTTTCGGTGGAGAAGCAGGTCGCCATCATCCACCTCGGTACCAACAACCGCATGAAGGATGTACCCGTAAACAAGATCAAGGAGTTCGAGAAGCTTTACCTCAGCGAGGTCGAGCGCCAGATCCCCGATGTACTAGAGAACTTCCGCGCCAAGAAATTCGACAAGGCCGACTTGGCTAAGTTGGACGAGGTTGCTGCTGGTCTCGTACCACAGTTTTCTTAGTCACATAGTCAAACAGTCAGGTAGTCAAACAGTCTTGCAGACTCTTTGACTACCTGTACCGACTATCTGACTCTTTGACTATCTGACTATCTGACTAATAATTATGGCTAACTTAAAGGAAGTACGGGAACGGATTGGCTCGGTGAAGAACACCCAGCAGATCACCAGTGCGATGAAGATGGTATCCGCCGCTAAGATGTCTCGTGCATCGCAGCGAATTATAGAGATGCGCCCCTACGCGCTGAAGCTGAGCGAGATGCTAACCAATATCCTCAGTAACCTGGATGGTGATGCTTCTACGGTGTTCAACAAAATTCGTCCGCTGCGCAAAGCATGTGTAGTTGTCGTGACCTCTAGCCGAGGCTTGGCTGGAGCTTTCAACACGAACGTGATTAAGGCCGCCGTTGCGAGCATCGAGAACGACCTGAAAGGCTATGAAGAGCTTGAGGTGATTTGTATCGGTAAGAAGGGCGCAGAATTCTTCCAGCGCAACTACGGTGAAGTATCCAACATCACCATCAACCGCAAGTACCAAGAGTTGCTTTCTGACCTGTCTTTTGAGGTCACTAAGGAAGTGCCCCAGCTTATCATGAACCGCTTTGCCGCAGGAGCTTACGATAAGGTATACGTTGCTTACGCACGTTTCCGTAACGCCGCTGTTCAGTTTGCTATCTCTGAGCAGTTCCTCCCCGTAGAAGACAAAACAGAAAAGGAAGAAGGCGCTAGCAAGACAAAGGCTGATTACATCTTTGAGCCGAGCAAAGAGGTATTGCTGGAACAACTCGTTCCGACCATCCTCCAGACCAAGTTCCAGTCTTTCCTCCTCGACACCAACGCCTCAGAGCACGGCGCACGGATGACGGCGATGGACAAGGCAACAGAGAACGCCTCCGAACTGCTGAAAGAGCTTAAGATCAGCTACAACAAAGCACGTCAGGAAGCGATTACGACCGAGATTCTTGAGATCGTTTCTGGTGCTGCGGCGCTTGAAGCTGGGTAAGTCGTAATACCTCTTTCTCCGACGTTTAAAATTGATTCGAA
>CALEDI010000251.1 GCA_937949535.1 uncultured Lewinella sp.
TTCGTCTCTAAATGATAAAAATAGCAGTTGCCAACGATTTAGCGAAGGCGGCAGCCGCAGCGGTTTTGCTCCCCTCCCCGATGGGGTAGGGGCTGGGGGTGGGGGTTTGTGGCCATGTCAACTTATGTATATCCCGTAGGCTAAAGCGCGCTATCTTTTCTACCCTTACCCTTTCCTCCCTTCTCCCCTTCCTCCTTTACTAATGTGGTTGATTGATGATCTCTTGGTGTTCCCGTTTTCCGGCTACATCAGCTAGGCCAGACATTTCCAAGAAGACCGTCAGTAGTACGATGCCTAGGATGATGTAGAACAGGGTGGCTAGCTTGGAAGTCTTTTTAGTCTTTGGCGCGTCGGTCATATTCGTAAGTTTTAGCTGTGAATGTAACCATGTTTTTGGAATCAGGTTTGCACTCGCCCAACACACCTCTTTTGGTGGCGAGGACGCAGGTGCACACCGAGCTCGCCAAGCGTGTAGCAGGGTAAGGTTTGGGGCGGTAGTAAGGGCTTAACGCTATTTAATCAAAATGATTACGTTTTGATTATTATCGTAAAAAATACGCATATAGTTGTACAATCATATACACTGTAGTATATTTGTACTATCGGAAATAAGGAGGATTAGTTCTTCCGGTAATGACCACCTAAAACCTTTTGTCTCTACACACAATAGTCCCGTAAACACCCACCTGAAACCACCTGAGCATTTTCTCGTTTTTTGCAACCTTATTGATTAGAAGCCGGGGCGGTTAGCCCCGGCTTTTTATTTTTCTTGGCCCTGAAGCGCAACCTCTACGAACCCACCACATCCAAAAAAGAAGCATAGCCGTAGTGTCGTACGCCTTCCGTCTCGTCTCGCTCATCGTGGATATCGGCAAGGAAGAAGCTTCCGCCGTCGGAGTTGGCAACGTTTTCTGTAAGAGAGCCTCGGTGGAGTTGCTCGTAGGTAGCGTAGTCTATGGCTTGGCGGTTTTCTAGGCGGGTTTTGAGTTCGAAGCCTTTAGCGACTTCCCCCCAACCAGCTTGTAGCGTAGCACCGAAGACCTTAGACTTAGAGCCGGACCCGTAGGCGAAGATGCAGATACTTTGCCCTTCAACGTTCTTTGCATCCTGCGCCAGCGCCTCCAGGGTACTCATTAGGCCCAAGAAAACGCTGCCTGCGTAGAGGTTCCCCACGCGAGAGCTAGCCCATTCCCCCGGCGCAATGCGCTCCTGTACGAAGGTTTTGTAGCCGCCTGACTTAGTGACCAGCCGTAGGAAATCAGCGCATTTGGTGATGTATTCTTCGCGGTCGGCATAGTCATCTGCGCAGGGTACTTCCAGTTCGTTCTTAAGGATGAAATCTACCCAGCCTCCGTTGGCTTTCAGTTCTTCCATGAATATTTCGGAGAACATTCGCCTGGCTTGGTAGGCATAGGGTAGGTGGAAAACGAGGTGGCTGAAATCATTGAGCAGTTCCCCTTCTTTTTTGCCAGACCGCCGACGGTAGTCTTGCAGGGCCTCTCGGATGCGGGCCTGGTAGGCCTCGTTGCTGTAGGGGCCATCGAATATTGGCGTCACCTTATGGAGATAGATGTCGTTGTCGTTGCAGTCCAGCACGCCGTTGCAGTCTAGCCCGTCGGAGAGCTTGCCGAGCAACTCTTCTACGTTGAAATCTTCGGCGGAGGTGTCGGGCAAGAGGTTGAGCACTTCGTTTATGATCTCTCGCTTGGTGACTTTGCGGTTGGGCTTGAAGAAATCGTGGGCGGGGCGAGTGGCTACGCCAAAGTCTGGGTCTATGGCGAGTAGGCGCGGGTTTTGCTTCACAATCATCGCTACGGCACCTGCGCCTTGTGTGTATTCGCCGGGGCTGTTCATTTCGTACTTGGCTTCGTCGCTGGCTACAACGATGCCGATGCGGCCGTCTTTGGCCGCCGCCCACTCCAGAGAGTTTTGTAGTGCGTCTACCGCGCCGATGCAGGCAAAGGTGAGGTCTACTACGTCGCAGTTCAGGAAGCAGTTGCCGCCGTGGCTGTCGGCGAAGTGGTCTTGCAACATATCCAACACGTAAGTAGCCGTTGGTTTTGCTCCGTCTAGCGCAGATTCGGTGCCGAGGTAAATGCGGCCAATGTCGTTGGGGTCTAGGTCGTTTTTATGGATGAGGTCTAGCACGGCATTGGCAGCCATGGTGGCAGCGTCTTCGCGCGCATCGGCTACGGCCATTTGTAGGAGGCCCAGTCCTTTGCTAAGCTTGGGGTAGCTGAGGTCTCGCGCTGCGGCGAGGTCTTCAATCGAGAAGTAAATCTGGGGGATGTAAACGGACAGGTCGTCGATGCCAACGGGAGAGGTACTCATGAACTTTGGTCTAGTTTGAAATTCAAAGTAGCAACAGTATTAGCGGATTAGGGTTTACCGAGATGCATCTTTAGCGCGGCTTTATTACGGTTTGCAAGGCGGGGGAAGGAGGCGCGGCCGCTGGTGCAAAGCAAGGGTTGAGAAGCAATGAATATACGGAAATCCGTATCCCCTGGGGTTCGCTAATTATATTTTGTCGGTTGGGAGGCGGGAATTTCCGTAATTTTGCCGACCAGAAACTACCACAACCATGCCTTCGCGTAAACTGCGCAACATCCTCAGCCCCGAAGAACTCCGCGCCCGCCTCGAAGCGGAGACGGAGCCCCGCATCACCTTCTCGTTCTACCGCTACGCCAACATCTCCGATCCGGAGCTGTTCCGCAACCAGTGTTACGTACAATGGAGCACGCTCGATGTGTTTGGCCGGGTCTACATCGCTACCGAAGGCATCAACGGCCAAGTATCCGTACCGGCCTCGAACTTCGAGGCCTTCAAGGAAATGCTCTACACCGTAGACTTCATGAATGGTATGCGCCTCAACATCGGCATCGAGGCCGAAGCCGAGTCGTTCCTGAAACTAAAGATCAAAGTCCGTCCAAAAATCGTTGCCGACGGGCTAGAAGATAAGACCTTCGACGTCACGAAGCGCGGCCGCCACCTCAACGCTACCCAAGTAAACGAACTGCTGGACCAAGACGAAACCATCGTCGTTGATATGCGCAACCACTACGAAAGCGAAGTTGGCTATTTCGAAGGCGCCATCCGGCCAGACATCACCAACTTCCGCGACCTCTTGCCCGTAGTGGAAGATATGCTGGCCGACAAAAAAGACAAGCCCATCGTGATGTACTGCACCGGCGGCATCCGGTGCGAGAAGGCCAGCGCGTACTACCTCCACCGAGGCTTCGAGAACGTCTGTATGGTCGATGGTGGCATCATTGAGTACGCTCGCCAGTGCGAAGCACTGGGCCTAGAAAACAAATACCTCGGCAAAAACTTCGTCTTCGACGAACGCCTCGGCGAGCGCATCTCCCAACACGTCGTCTCTCACTGCCACCAGTGCGGCGAACCCTCAGACCGCCAGCTAGACTGCGCCAACGAGGCCTGCCACATCCTCTTCGTGCAGTGCGAAGCCTGCGCCAAAGCCTTCAACGATTGCTGCTCTACGCAGTGCAAAGAATTCATCGAACTGCCCGAAGCGGAACAGCGCAAGCTCAAAATCACGACCCAGTTCAACGGGCAGAAGTACGGCAAAGCCCTCCGAGCTTCGATGCTCGCCGCCGGAGAGGCAAAGCTGGAGTAACGCAAAAGAGGTTGGCATCACGGATTTGAGCAGATTGCGCGGATGAACGCAGATTATGCGGCGAGAAATCCGTGTCCATCGGCGCAATCCGCTAAAATCCGCGATCCTTGTTTTATGCCGACAGAACTCCACAACCAAATCACCCCGCCGCCGTTTCGCTAAAAAACCTAGCAACAATGGCAACCTACCTCATCATCGGCGGCAGCTCCGGCATCGGGCGTGCTTTAGTAGACCAACTTCTAACCGACGGGCACGACGTATCCGTATGGGCGCGTGAACAACGCGACCTCCCCGCTTCCGTCCCCTTCACGAGCTACGACGTTATTGGCGAAACAGACCCACCGAAGGACGCCATACCCGATGGGCTCGACGGCCTAGTCTACTGCCCCGGCAGCATTAACCTGAAATCATTCCGAAGCCTGAAAGCCCCCGCTTTTCGGGAAGCCTTTGAGCTCAACGTCGTTGGGGCCGTGCGTTGCTTGCAGGCCGCAGAGCGGACGCTGAAGAAATCGGGCAAGGCCGCCGTAGTCTTTTTCTCTACCGTTGCCGTGCAACGGGGGATGCCCTTCCACGCTGGTGTGGCCGCCGCCAAAGGTGCCGTTGAAGGCCTCACCCGCAGCCTCGCCGCAGAGTACGCTCCAAGCATCCGGGTCAACGCCATCGCTCCCTCCCTAACCGATACGCCCCTAGCAGAAAAACTCCTCGCTACCGACGAAAAACGCGAAGCAAGCGCCAGCCGCCACCCCCTCAAGCGCGTCGCTTCCGCCGAAGAAATTGCCGCAATGGCAGCGTTTTTATTGAGTGATAAAGCAGCCTTCGTTACCGGTCAGGTGATCGGTATGGACGGTGGGCTCTCTGCGGTGTAACCTGAGCAACACCAGCAGTTTGTACAGTCTATATTACAGCCCCATCTCCCCCAAAACCGCCTGCGCCGCCCAAGTCCGGTTGTTGGCCTGTTGCAATACCAAAGACCGTTCGCTCTCGATTACTCCGTCGGAGACCACGACGTTGCGGCGCACGGGCAGACAGTGCATGAAGTACGCATTGTTGGTGAGGGCCATTTTGGCCTCGTCTACCTGCCAGCTAGGGAAGTCGCCGATGGTGCCGTAGTTCTCGAAGGAAGACCAATTTTTGGCGTAGATAAAGTCTGCTCCGGCGAAGGCTTCCGCCTGGTTGTGTACAACTTTTGCTCCGCTGGTAAACTCTGGCGCAAGGTCAAAACCCTCCGGGTTACAGATCGTGAGGTCTACCTCGCCCCAGGCGAGCATCCATTCGGCGAAGCTGTTGGAGACGCACTGGGGTAGGCGGCGGGGGTGCGGCGCCCAAGTCAGGACAACCTTCGGCCGCGCGGTGGTACGGTGTTCGGCGATCGTGAGGCAATCCGTCAGGCTTTGCAACGGGTGGCGCGTGGCGGATTCCATGCTTACTACGGGTACGGAGGCGTATCGTACGAAGGCTTTGATGATGCGGTCTTCGTAGTCGGCGTCCTTATCGGTTAGGGACGGGAAAGACCGAACACAGAGAATGTCACAGTACTGGCTCAACACGCCGGCGGCTTCGCGGACGTGCTCGGCGGTGTTGCCGTTCATTACGGTGCCGTCTTCAAACTCAATACCCCAACCTCCGGAAGCGTCGTAGGTGATCACGTCGTAGCCCAGTTGGCGGGCGGCTTTTTCGGTACTCATCCGCGTTCGGAGGCTGGAGTTGAAAAAGAGGTTGATGACCATTTTCTGTTGGCCCAAGTGGTTGTTGGCAAAAGGGTTTGCCTTGTGGGCGCGGGCCTTTTCAATCAGGGCGTTGATGTCGGGGACGTCGGTGGCGGATAGGAATTGAGTCATAGTAAATCGTGCAATAGGTCATAGGTGTAAGCGTGTACAGCTTGCAGAGATGGCTTGTCAAGGCTAGGATAGTTCTCTAGGACTTCGCTTTCAGACCAACCATTTGCCAATCTCCCCACAATGAACTCAATTGAAAGTCGGGTGCCTTTGATAACCGGTTTACCTGCCAAGACCGCTGGGTCAGAAACAATGTACTCTTTCCAATTCATGGTTCTGTTTTTATAAGAAACGTATTCAATGATACGTCAGTTGCAAGTTAGTACTTAAGCTCAAAATACGCCACCTCCGGAAACACCTCATAAAACGGATGCAACAACCGCGACCACTCCGCATACTCCGCACTTTTGCGGAAGCCTGCAGTGTGGTCGGCCTTGCGCTCCCATTCAATCAGGAGAAGGAACTCCCCCGGCGTATCTACCTTCGGCAGAAGGCGACAAGAACGACACCCAACCTGACACTGCACCAGCGGCCGCGCCTGCTCAAAAGCTGAGCGATAAGCGGGAACCTTGTCAGGGGAAATGGTGATGTGGACGTGTTCGAGAATCATGGGTGTTGCGGGTTGCAGGTT
>CALEDI010000252.1 GCA_937949535.1 uncultured Lewinella sp.
TTTTCTGCGGCGTCTTTTATCGGCTGGCTGCGTTGGTAAAATCCTCATTTAGCTACGGCTAAACTCCGGTTTTACCGCCTTGCCAGCCAATAAAATCCACCAGCACAAAAGTCAACAAATTTAAATTACACTGTACTAGGGTTCAGGATTCAGCATTCAGTCGGGTTAATGTAACCGCGGCAGCCTGAACACTGCATCCTGATCGCTGAACACTAAATCCTGTGAAGTCTCATTAAGTCGTACCCCACAAGTTGTACTTAGACTATTTTCCTACATTCGCTTTATGATTCAAATTTTCGTCACCGGTGGCACCTTCGATAAGGAATACAACTTCGTTACCGGCAAGCTCTTTTTTAAGGACTCCAACCTACCCGAGATGTTGGAGCGCGGCCGCTGTACGCTCAACGTCAACGTCCGGACCCTAATGATGGTAGACAGCCTGGAAATAACGGAACTCGACCGTGAAAACATCGCCAACAACTGCCGAGGTACCGAGACCAACCAAATCCTGATTACCCACGGAACGGACACGATGGTGGACACCGCCGAATACCTCGCCAAGGCAGACATTAAGGGGAAAACGATTGTGCTTACTGGCGCAATGATCCCCTACGCCTTCGGTTCTTCATCCGATGGGTTCTTCAATTTGGGCAGCGCGCTCGGTTTCGTGCAGTCTTTGCCCGCTGGCGTGTACGTAGCCATGAATGGTCGCTATTTTAGCTGGGACGGGGTGAAGAAAAACCGGAGCACCGGTTATTTCGAGGCCGTATAACTAACTTGCAACCCGCAACCCGCTAAACCTCCCCAACCATGATGCCTCCTGCTTTAGCCCGTTTTATGCTTCGCCTCAACCGCATCCGGGTCGTTAGCCCCAACGAGGGGAAGTGGCCAGACCAATACGTGATGCCAACGGTGACGCATACCTCTAACCGAGACTTTCCGTATGGCCTCTACGTCCGGTCGGTGGTTGGTCAATACATCAATTTCGTTGGTAAATCTACCTTGTTCAAGCCGCCTTTGGGCTGGTTTTTGACTTGGATGGGCGGCGTTCCGGTGGTACGGACGAAGCGGACGAATTTTGTCCAATCCGTTGCTGATATCTTCAAAACGAAGAACGATTTCAAACTCTGCATCGCTGTGGAAGGCACCCGGTCTAAGGTTGAGCATTTCAAGACGGGTTTCTATTTCATCGCCAAAACGGCCGGTGTTCCGCTGGTGCTCTGTAAGTTCGATCTTCGGGGTGAGCGCACCATTGAGTTCTCCGAACCTTATACGATTACCGACGATATTCGTGCGGATTTCGACTACATCTACCGCTTTTTTGACGGGGCTTTGGGCCTAATTCCTGAAAACAGTTTCACGTATGATCCGGCTGTTCTTGATCTTTTGCCGGGGCAGGATAAGGGCGCGGCCGCTGGTGCGGGGTGAGGTTTTGAAGCGCGTTGTTGGCGCAAGCCGTTCTACTCCAGCAAAAACCGAGCATCGTTCAAAAGCATGTAATTACCTTGGGTATTCACCAATTCTCCCTTGGGGAAGGCTTCTTTGAAGTGGTCTTCGTAGTAGTTGAGGGCTTCCTTGGCGTGGGCGGAAGTATCGGCTAGGCGGTTATAGGCAATTGCGCCCCCAGGGGCGAGGCTGCTTTTCAGGAGCTCCAGAAAATCGTCTCCAATGAGGTGCTCCGGTACGGTTGCGTCCTGAAAAACATCGACGCAGATGAAGTCGTATTTCCGGTGGTCTATCTGCAAAAAGGCGTAAGCATCGGCCTGTACCACTTCCAGCGGGGAACGGAGTTTGGGGAGGCTGTAGCGCGTTGCGAGGTCTATGATGACGGGGTCGATCTCTACGGCAACGTAGTCGTATTCCACCCCGATGTAGTCTTCCAACAGTTCGGGGATGCTGCCGAGCCCCAGCCCAAGAATGAGCACATTGGAACGCAGCGGGAGGGCTTCAAAATCAAACTGCTCAAACAGCTTGCGGAAGTTGAGGTAGTAATCTCCGAAGCTGTAGATGGCGTCTTCCGCTACGAGTTGAAGCCTGCCGCTTACGAGGCTTACCTGTAGGAAGTCGTTGTGGTCTGAGGAGGTCGTTTCCAGGACCTGCTCGGTGAGGTGGCTTAGCCAGCGGCGGAGTTTGGGGATGTCTTTTGGCACGAGGACGAAGGTAGTTATGGAGTCTGGTAGTTGGGTAGTTTTTGTAGCCTTGTAGTGTGGCAATCTTGTAGCTCATTCCCTCCCTAAAGCCAATTTCTACAACCTCTTTCCGCTCCGTTTTGTATTCACCTGCAAGTGAACCGTATTACTTATTTCATAAAGCGTTTTGGCCTGCTTGGCCGAAATTTATCGCTCCGCCGTAAGCGGTTGGCGGCGTTGGTTGGTAGGCCAATCTCTTGGCTTGGGGTGCTGGACGCCTTGTTTGCTTTTGGTGACCTGGTTGGGCTTTTTGATTTTTACGAAGCCGTTTCTAACGCCCTTCACCCTTCCGCCCGCCCGCTGACGGCGGCGGAGGTTGCGATGCTGCGCCCCATCTTCGGCAACTCCGTGCCGTACGCCATGATCCGGGTAGATGAGCGGGCGTACCTCGGCCCGTCTTGGGCGCGGTTTTGCTACGTCAGCTTCCACACCATCAACAGTTGGGGACCGATGAGCGCGCCGACGCTGGTGCACGAAGTCGTCCATGTCTGGCAATACACCCACCGGGGCGCGGCCTACATCCCCCGTGCGCTGTATGCCCAGACGACGGAAATGGGCTACAACTACGGCGGCCTAGCCCCGCTGCGCAGCGCCACCCAACTGGAAGACTTCAACTACGAGCAGCAAGCCGACATCATCGAAGACGCCTTCCGGCTAGCCAACGGCTGGCAGGCGCAGTGGGTGAAAGGGCGCGGGGCGGAGGCTTTGCCGGATTATTTTAAGTACTTGGAGGAGGTGAGGAGTAAGGGGGTTACATAGGTCAGTTGAGTGCCGAAACCCCACCTCGGCCCTCCCCGTGGGGTAGGGGCTGGGGCTTTGTGGCTATGTCAACTTATGTATCTCCCTAAGCCACTAATGGGCTATCAAGTTTGAAATCAGCATCAACGAGGTCTGCCTGCCCGGACGCCCGCAGGTCCCTTGCCCTTATTCGCTGCTTCGCAGCTCGGAGCAAAGGACGCTACGGGGTCCTCTCCCACTCTCGTAGCAAGGACCCCGTAGCGTCCAGTGAATCCTGAAGCGAAGCGCAAGGATTTACTGGACCTGCGGGCGTCCGGTTATCGATTTGTGCTAAAATCAAACTTGACAAGCCCACTAGTCAGGTTTAGCCCCCACGTTATACCTTTACCTCCATGCTCTCCATCTGCATCCCTACTTACCGCTACGACGTTCGCCCACTGGTGACCGAACTGCTCCGGCAGGCAGCGTTGTTGGAGGGCAAGCCCGTTG
>CALEDI010000253.1 GCA_937949535.1 uncultured Lewinella sp.
AATATCGTGGCCCGCTACGTCGTCGAACCAGACGATCAGGGCATAGTCGAAGGAGTTGTCCGTCACCCCCCGACTTGGGGTAGAGGCCGCAGGCCCCACGAACATCCGCTTTACCGACGGGATGCCCTCTAGGCTCCAAACTCCGTCTTCAAAGTTCTTCGCCGAAGCTTCATCCACATCATCGTTGAGCCAGAAGTAAACGGTATGAACCAAGCCGGGCTCCATCTCTGGGTCAATTTCGCGCTCTATTTCGATGATCTCTTCCTTCACTTCTTTGCAGGAGTTTAGGGAAGTAAGGGCGACAAGAAGGAAGGTGTACAGGAATAGTTTTTGCATGGGTAGATTGGTTTGGAGGGCAAAATAGGGGAAATAATTAATCATTGGTAATGAATTGGAGTTATGGCCGCAACATAACCATTATTTGTTTTTAACAAATAAAATAAATACATTTGCATTACAGCAATGACCCGAGCATAGCCAAATAGTTAGAAAATTAAGACAATCGTACGAGTGACCACGTACATTTGCTGTGGCGACACAACAAGACAAAGACTATTTCAGATACGCTACAATTGGTCAAAGGCAATAGCTCTCATTGGATCAATGATGCTGGTCTAACCGAAGACTTATTCAGATGGCAAGGAGGCTACGGAGCCTTTACCGTTTCGATAGACAGAGTGCCAAGCGTAAAGGCATACATAGAACGGCAGAAGCAACACCACGCCAAAACGACAATGTTCAAAGAGTACGAGATACTACTTCGCTCGCAAGGCGAACGGGAATTTCATGACTTCATGTTTGAGGACCTTCTATGAGTTACGGCCGAAGCCGTAACCTAGTACACGAAGCCCTGCCGTTACGGCTGAAGCCACAACTTAGCATGCAAAGCCCTACGGGCTGCACACATCTCCTACACAGCCCGTAGGACTTCGTACATCAGTTACGGCTGAAGCCGTAGGCATCGTGTTTGTCGTCCACATCATCGGTTACGGCCGAAGCCGCAACCTAGCATGCAAAGCCCTACGGGCTGCACACATCGCCTACACAGCCCGTAGGGCTTCGTACATCAGCCTACGGCTTCTGCCGTAGGCATCGTGTTTGTCGTTCACATCATCGGTTACGGCCGAAGCCCTAACCTAGCATACAAAGCCCTACGGGCTGCACACATCGCCAACACAGCCCGTAGGGCTTCGTACATCAGCCTACGGCTTCTGCCGTAGAAACCCGTACCCTCTGCCCAGAAAACGCCGCATTCCCCGTAACCGGGTCCAGCAAATGTTCGTCCGTAATGTCGTTCACGCTCACGCCAGGATTGGCTTCCGCTACGGGCAGTTTCATCCCTTTCCGATGATGGCCAAAGCCGTGTGGGATGCTGATCACCCCCGGCATCATCTCGTCGGTTATTTCGGCAGAGAGGGTAATGGTTCCCGTGCGGGAAGTAACCTCCACCTCCTGCCCTTCAAGTAAGCCAAGACGATCTGCATCGATTTCGCTAACCATTACCGTACATCGGTTTTTGCCCTTCGCTAAGCCCGGAGAGTTGTGCATCCAGCTGTTGTTGCTCCGCAGGTGTCGGCGGCCGATGAGGAGGAACTCATCCGGTGAGGCCAGTTGGCATTCCGCCTGATCGAGCGCAGTCCGCAACGGTGCCATCGCTTCGGCTACCCAATCGGGGAGCAACCTGATTTTTTTGCCTTCCGTAGTCAATGCCTCAGGCAAGCGCGGTTGCAATGGCCCCAAGTGAATGCCGTGAGGATTGTCGATCAGTTTGCGCAGGCTCAAGCCAGAAAACAAATTCGAAACCCCTTTAAGTTTACCGTAGGGGCCGGTAAGTAACCCGAGCTTCAACAAACGGCGGGGCGTGCTCAATCGGAACGCCTGGCTGAGTTTGAAGCCAGAGATTGGCGCAAGCACCTCAATCATCGCCTTCGCAATCTGCCAGTCGTACCATTGCCCTTTCTGCGGCGCGAAAAGCGCTTGGGAAAACTTGGCGTTGTTGCTGGTGGCGAGGTGGTTGAAGATGAAGTCGTAGTGGTCTACCTCTAAGAAGGCCGCTGGCGGCAAGATCAGGTCAGCATGGCGGGTAGTTTCGTTAAGGAAGACATCAATGCAGACCAAAAACTCTAGCTCATCAAAAGCCGTCTCCAGTTGTTTACCGTTAGGGCTGGAGATCACGGGGTTGCCCGCGTGGGTAATCATGGCACGCACTTGCCCTTTTCCGGGGGTTAGGATTTCCTCGGCCAGCGCAGCAACGGGTAGTTCCCCTTCGGATTCGGGCAAGGAGCGGACGCGGCTGTGCCAGCGCCCGTAGGTTTGCCGAGGCTTTTTGCTCCGAATCATGTCTACGGCTGGGGTGGTAAACATAGCTCCACCCTCTCGGTCTAGGTGACCGGTTACGATGTTGAGGACCAACAGCAGCCAGTTGCAAAGCGTACCGTGGGCTTGGGTAGAGAGGCCCATCCGGCCGTACAGTACGGCGCGCTCGGTGGTAGCGAACTCCTTTGCAATTCGGCGAATGTCTCCGGCAGGGATGCCGCAGAGGTTGGTAACGCGGTCGGGCGAAAAGTCTTCGGCTAAGGCTAGGGTTTCGTTTAGTTGGGCTAGGCTATCCGTTAGGTGGCCGGTGTTTACCCAGTTGTTGCGCTGCACTTCGTGCAGTAGGGCGAGCAGGAAGTAAACATCGGTTGCTGGCCGGATGAAGTGGTGCTCATCGGCCTTCTTGGTTGTTTCTGTCCGGCGAGGGTCAATGACGATCACCTTGCCGCCGCGCTCCCGGATCGCGTCTAGTTTTGGGGGCACGCCGCCAGTGCTCATCAGGCTGCCGTTGGAGACACTGGGGTTTGCGCCCATGATGAGGAAGTAATCCGTTCGGTCGATATCAGGAACGGGCAACCGCAATGAGTGGCCAAAAAACTGGTGGGCCATGAACTGGTGCGGTAACTGGTCTGTGCTGGTAGCTGAAAAAACGTTTTTCGTTTTCAGGGCGTGGCGCAAGTCTCTCATATAGCTCAGGAAGCCATAGTTGTGTACGGTAGGGTTGCCGAAGTAGAAGCCTACCGCATCCAAGCCGTGCGCCTCACGGATACCGTTAAGCTTTTCTCCGGCGTAGGTAATGGCTTCCTCCCAGCCGATTTCTTCCCAGCTACCGTCGGGCTTTTTCTTTAGTGGTTTTTTTAGCCGGTTGGGATCTTCGTGAAGGTCTGCGATGCGGGCGCCTTTGGGGCAAATGAAGCCCTGGCTGAAAGGATCTTTCTTATCTCCCCGAACCTTAAGGACGCGCTTGCCGTCGTGTTCAATTTCCAAGCCGCACATGGCTTCGCAAAGGTTACAGACGCGGTGGTGGAGTTGGTTTGGCATAGATAAGTTGGTAGTTGTGGCTGGCGAGGAGGCGGTAGTTCGGACGGCTTAAGGTACGGTTTTCAGGCTGAGTCTTGTATTTAGCGAGCAGCATTCAGTCTCCCGCTGTTGCATTTGGTCGCCTGAACCCTGATTCCTGAATGCTGTGCCCTCTTTGTGCCCTTTGTGTTCTCTGTGCTCTTTGTGTTCTCTGTGTTCTCTGTGCCCTCTTTGTGTTCTCTGTCCTACTCCCTAAACAAATTCCCGCTCATGAATAGTCCCTTCCTTAAGCCGCAAAGACCCACCCGCCTTATTCCGCATCACCGCAACGATCTCAGCAGCGATGGAAAGCGCAATTTCATTCGGAGACTCCGCCCCGATCTCAAGCCCCGTTGGGCTGTACAAAAACGGGATGCCACCTAGGTCTATCTCCCTCAGGTCGTCCCGCATTTTGTAGTAACGTTTTTTGGGGCCTAACATACCGATGTAGCCCGGCTTTTTGCGGGCGAAGATGGGCAAAACAGCCTTGTCCCAATTGTAATCATGAGACATCAGCAAGACTGCCGTGTAATCATTTACGGGCAAGGTATCCGCTTCTTCATACTCCACTACCCTACTGGCGAGTTGGAACATCTCCTTGGTCAGTTTTTTGGCCCTACCAACCAAGAACGCTTCCCACCCGAGTTCCTTCCCAATGCCGAGCATCGCGCCTACGTCGTAGTTGTCCCCCACGATGATCATCCTCGTTTCTGGGCGGATGAACTCTACCAGTAGTTTGACGTCAAACGGCCCAACATCAACGGCATACACCTTCGGTTTTCGCCGCTCGGCAACTTCGGCAATCATTACTGCAAGGCGGCTTTGGTCGATGCCCCCAAACTCGGCCGGAGCTTGCTGGTTGGTTAGGAGTAAATGCTGCCCCAAGAGGTTGCTGCTTTCTGGCGCATCAATGATTTTTAACATTATCGAAGGTGCTTCGGCGGCCGTAATGGTTTTCAAGGCTTCAATTTCATTGGTTGCCTCTTCGGGGTCAATGGGCGTAAACAACACCTCAATGCGCCCGTTGCAGCCGAGGCCAACGCCAATTTGGTTGGCGTCGTCTTCCAGGGTATCGTAAACGACCTTGGAGGGTTCACCCCTAAAAATGGCCTGCTGCGCGCGGCGCAGCGCGTCGCCTTCCAAACAACCGCCACTAATCCCTCCAATCCAAAGCCCGCTGCTCCGCACCAGCATCCGAGCACCAATACGGCGGTAAGAAGACTCCTCCACGTTCACAACCGAGGCCAACGCGACCTTCTCTTTGGCCCAGTCAATTTGCTCGTAAACGTCGATGATTTTCCTGATTTCCTTCATAATGACCTAGGTAACATAAGGTTTGGATGTCCATCCTTTGAGCGTCCGGTGCTTAGAAGCAAATATACTCACCCCACGGTTTTCTAACGTCCGCAACTACCAAGAGTGTGTATAACGAAATGCACACCAAACAAGAAGCGAGCCTGCAACTTTCCCAACGGCCAACCATCTTTACGGTCTTTAGTGCGTTTACTTGTCTCCTTACTTATTGAATTGATAGTTTAAAGCAACCACCAGATCAATGCAACCAATCATTACTTACCTCATCATGGGCATCACCTGCGTGGTGTCTTACTTGGCCTTCAACGACGCATCTTTGCGGTCTAAAATGCTGTTTGTGCCAGCGGCAGTAAAGGAACGGGGCGAAACCTACCGCTTCCTCTCCCACGGCTTCATCCATGCAGATTTCATGCACTTGCTGTTCAATATGTGGGCGCTTTACATCTTCGGGCCTTATGCCGAAGCGGCCTTTGGGCTCATGTTCGGTGCTACTTTTGGCGGGGCGGCTTACCTCCTTTTCTACCTAGCGGCCATCGTGGCTTCTAGCTACGTGACCTACACCCGGCACGCCGATAATTACGGCTACTCCGCGCTCGGTGCTTCGGGCGCAGTAGCGGCCGTAATGTGGCCGTTTATCTTCTTCCAGCCGTGGGCTTGGTTCATCTTTCCGCCGCTACCGGCCATCATTCTCGGCCCTGCCTACATCGCCTACAGCCACTATGCAGACATGCGTGGTACGGGCAACATAGGCCACAACGCCCACCTTTGGGGCGCCATTTTTGGCCTCGTTGCTTTCGTCGTGTTGGCCATCTTCCTGAAACCGGCCATTCTTGAAAATTTCATGCAAATGCTCATGCAGCCAAACATGCCGTTCTAAAACGTCTCTTGGGCGCGGCCGCAGGTGCAAGGAAAGGTTTTCGCACCTGTCCTCCACCTTTTAGCCTTCGGATTCCTGCTAATGGTTCGTAAGCACTTGGCGTAAATCGGCCACAACTTTGTTTTGATTATTGAGAGGACACATATGAAGCATGTCCCTCTACCGGGACGATGAAACTACGAGCGATTAAAAACCGTTATTCCCCCACGATGACACCAGACAAAGAATTACAAGACCTCCGCGAAGCCCTCAAGGCCAGCCCAGACAATGCCTACATCCGCAGACTATTGATCAATAAGCTTCGCGGTGTGCCCGGCCACGAAACCGAACTGGAGCGCGAGATTAACCTCCTCATGAAGCGCGAACCCCATGACTTAGACCTAAAGCAAGCCCTCATCGAGGTCTACCATAAACAGGGCAAAAACTCAGCCTGCCTAATCATCTACGAAGAGCTGGGCCATCCCGAACTACTGAACCCCGAAACACGAGTCATCATCGCCCGCTGCTACCTAAAAGACGGAGACCACCAACAAGCTGGCCTTCTCTACCGCAGCGCCCTCGAAGACAATATCCTGCTCGCCGACGAAGAACTCGACCAAGTCTTCCGCCAAGCCTCCATCTACGAAGCGGAAGACCCCGACCAAGCCTTCGACGAGGCAACAGAAGACGACCGCTTGCTCAGCAAGCCCAACATGAACTTCGACGATGTGGGCGGCATGGAAACCGTGAAACGGGAGATCGACCTCAAGATCATCCAACCGCTCCAACACGCAGATCTGTACCGCAGCTACGGTAAGAAGGTTGGCGGCGGCATCCTGCTGTATGGCCCTCCGGGATGCGGCAAGACCTTCATCGCCCGTGCTACTGCGGGCCAGATCAACGCCAACTTCATCAGCGTTGGCCTCAATGATATTCTGGACATGTGGGTAGGAAACAGCGAAAAGCAGCTTGCTTCCTACTTCGATCTTGCTCGCGAGAAGAAACCCTGCGTCCTGTTCTTCGACGAAGTAGACGCGCTGGGCGCGAAGCGTTCAGACATGAAGCAGAGCGCGGGCCGCAACGTCATCAACCAGTTCCTTGCCGAGCTAGACGGCATCAGCTCCAACAACGATGGCTTGCTCATCATTGGGGCAACGAACGTGCCTTGGCACCTAGATACGGCCTTCCGCCGCCCCGGCCGGTTTGATCGGATCATCTTCGTGCCGCCGCCAGACGCGGCGGGCCGCGAAGCCATCCTGAAGCTAAAAGTAGCCGACAAGCCACAGGAAAACATCGACTTCGCCAAGGTCGCCAAACGCACCAAAGATTTCTCCGGCGCAGACCTCAATGCTGTCATTGATATTGCCGTAGAGGGCATATTGGAGGAAGCCATCAAGACTGGCGTTCCTCGCCCCATCACCACCAAAGATTTGCTGCGGGGGGCGGAAAAGCACCGCCCCTCCACCTCCGAGTGGTTCACTACGGCGAAGAATTATGCTATGTTTGCCAATAAAGGCGGGCTGTACGATGACATCCTTAAGTATTTGAAGTAAACCGTCGATGGATTGAGCATCTCCGGCGCGATTGAATAGCAGGAGGCTGGGTTGAGCGTATCCGGCGCGATTGAATAGCAGACAATCGCACCTGAGGCGCTCAACCCAAACCGGCACTCTCACCGAAGGCGCTCAACCCAAACCGATCTTTGCACCTGCGGCCCCGCCTCCTTATCTCCCCCTCCCCAATGCAGTTAAACGCCCTAATAGAACGCCTTCACCTCCTCCAGTCGCAAGCCCGCTGGCCGGAAAGTAAGTCGCTGTTGGAGAGCTACCTTTCGGATAACCCCGACGAGCCAATCGCCCAGCTCTACTACGTCAACACCCTCTCGAACATGGGTGAGAAGGAGTTGGCGCGCCAACTGATCAGGCCGCTGCTGGGCGAACACCCAGACAACCCGATGGTGCTACGCCTAGCCGCCATCATCGAACTGAACGACGAAAAACCGAAGATCGCCGAGCAGTTTGCCACCCAACTCATGGAGATGGACGCCGAAGACGACGACGCCTACACCCTAATGGCGAAGGCCAAACTAGACCAGCGCAACTACGACGCTGCTCTCCGTTTTGTAGACGAAGCCCTAGCCATCAACCCGCAAAACACCGAGGCACTCAACATGAAGATCTACATCGGCGGGTTCCTCGGTAAAACGGATACCGAAGACACCATCGCCGAGGCCCTCCACATCAACCCCGAAGACAGCTCAACGATTGCCAACCATGGCTACCAACTCCTGCGCCAAGGCCGGGTAGACGAGGCCCTCGAACGCCTAAAGTACGCCCTCAGTCTCAACCCTACAGACCAACTAGCGCGCTTCGCCATGCTCGAAGCCCTCAAGGCACGCTTCTGGCCCTACCGCCTGTATTTCAAGTACCAAGAGGCGATGGCCAAAATGTCTGGCGGAGCTAGCTTCGGGCTGATGATTGGCCTTTGGGTTGGCGTCAATTTCCTCAACCGTCAAGCTTCCACGAACCCAGAATACGCGCCCTACATCATGCCCGTAGTGTACGCTGTGGTGTTCCTTTTCCTCCTCACCTGGATCATCGACCCGCTGATGAACTTCTACCTCTTGGCCAATAAATACGGCAGGCTGCTGCTCGATAAAGACGACAAACTGATGGCCAGCCTTGTAGGCGGATCATTAGGGATGGCACTTCTGTCGCTGGTTGTTTGGCTGACAACGGGCTCCTCTACCTTCCAACTTTTTACCGGGGCCTTCGTGTTGCTGACCATCCCGTTGGGCAGTTTCTTGCGCCCCAAACGGAAGCAGCCGCGTTTGCTGCTAACCATATATACTGTCGGGCTGGGCGTGTTCGGTTTGTTGGGTATTGCATTGGAGCAATCGTTCGTACTGAACCTAGCACTTTTGGGGTTGCTTGCCTACCAGTTCATCATCAACGGGATGATGGCGCGGGAGCACGGACGAACTTTTGGGGATTGAATTTCAGCGGCGAGGGTTTAGAAGTGGGGTGTGTAATCTGTAATGAATTGTCTCCGCGCGCAAACCCCCTCCCCAAACCCCTCCCCACGGGGGGAGGGGCTTATAAAAACGCTGCGCGTTTTGATGATAATCGGCGGACTAATTTACAGGCAGACTACACACCCTACGATAAGGGGTACACAAAACGCGAAGCGTTTTTCCTTTTAAAGCCTCTCTCCGCCGAGCCGGAGGCGAGGCTTGCCGGAGAAGGGTTGGGGTGAGGTTATACATGAGAATGCCTCACCCCAACCGCAGTACCCTAAGCTCAACTGGT
>CALEDI010000254.1 GCA_937949535.1 uncultured Lewinella sp.
CAATTACGCTAGCAAAATCACAAGAAGACCCTGCTGTACATGTATCGATAATTAATAATCAGGCTCTTCTGGCCAAAAAGAACGGGAACAAACAAGAAGCCATTGCACTCATCAAAAAAGCCCAAGCAATAGCGTTTGACAATCCACAAATCCCCAATTTAGATGAGGCTCTCACTTCCAACTTAGCCAACTATTATTGTGATGACAAGAAGTACGAAAGTGCCTTTACTGTGCTCAACGAAGGGCTACATCAATACCATGAAGAAATCTCTCCTAGAACAGCTCTTCTCAATGCCACCATGCATCGGGTATTGAACGGAATGAACCAAAAAGAAAAGGCCGCCGTATACTTAGACAAGGCCTTTGCCATTGCTGATTCTATTAAACAGAACGATGTCATGAGGTATTACTACCAAGTCAGATCTAAACAAGCTGAAAGAGTAGGTGACTATAGAGGAGCATTCGAGTTCTACAAAAAATACTGGAGCATTGTCAATGAATCAACGAAAACAAGAACCTCGGAAAAGATCGAGTCTTTGGAAAGCAAGCAAGCCATTCTGGAGCGAGATCAAAAAATTAACGTTCTTAAAATTCAAAGCAGAGAAGTAGAACTTGAGGCACAGAAAGCAGCAGGGCGAACTCGCTTGGTCGCCATAGCGGCCTTCTTACTAATTGCGAGCTTTTTGGTGATCAACAAATACCAACGAAACGCCAAAAAATCCTTCACTCAGACCCAGCTTATCCAGTCTCGGCTTCAGGTATTACAATCTCAAATGAGCCCACACTTCCTATTCAATGCCCTGACGGGCATCCAGAATTTCGTTCTAAAGTCCGACATAATGGAAGCATACAGTTATTTGGGCAAGTTCTCCAACCTTTTACGAACCATTACCGCCGGAACAACAAGTTCTTTCATCTCATTAGACGACGAAGTAGACTTCATTGGCAATTATCTCTCGATTGAGCAAATGCGCTTCCGAGACAACTTTAAATATTCTGTCTCTATTGAAAATTCTCTACTCGGTATCAATGCGAATATCCCGTGCATGATAACCCAACCCATTGTTGAAAATGCGATCGTTCATGGGTTACCTGAGCTTGGGTACGAAGCCAATCTGGTAGTGAATTACAAACTTGTTGGTGACAACATCGTATGTACCGTTACCGATAATGGGCGAGGCCGCAAAGCGGCATCCGAACTTGCTAAGCTTAGAGAAAAAAACCACAATTCCATCGCAACCATCAATACCGAAGAAAGGCTGTCTCATTACCGAAAAATGGGCTATACCAATGCAAAAATGGAAATCGTTGACCTTTATGAAGGAAATGAAGCCAAAGGAACAAAGGTGACCGTTCATTTACCGATTATTATGAATTAATCGGCTTAGGGGCGCAAACGCAGGTGCAAGAAGGGTTTAAAGAATAGCTCTCCCGCTCAAAGCCCCAACCGCCCTACCCGATCACCAACCGTAACCCGAATCATCTCTTGCTCTAGCGTAGCGAAGTCTTCTGGGGCGGCGCTTCTGACGAAGCGACCCTCGCGCAGCAGGTGTATCTCGTCGCAGGTGTCGCTTAGGGTAGAGAAGATGTGGGAGGAGATCAGGACGGTTTTGCCGAGCCGCCGCAATTCCCGGATAATTTCCGTGATGATGATGTTGCTCTGGATATCGACCCCATTAAAGGGTTCGTCCAGAATCAAGCAGTTGTTTCCTTGGAGGAGGACGCCTAGGAGGGCGAGCTTCTTCTGCATTCCGGTGGAGTAGTTGCGGGCATATTCGTCTAGCGGCAGGTCAAAGACATTGCGCGCATCGAAGTCGGAGATGCTTTGGTGGCGGGCTTGGGTGAGCAGGCGGAGGTATTCCCTACCCGTCATCATGGGGAGGAGGAGGTTGTTCGTTTGCAGGAAGCCAAGGCGGTGATTGAAATCTGGTTGTTCCTTGATGATTTCCCCTTCAAAAGAGAGCAAATCTGAGATACAACGGAAGAGCGTTGTCTTCCCCGCCCCGTTCTCCCCTACAATGCCGTAGACATGGCCGGGCAGGAAAGTAGCCGAAATGCCCTTAAGCACTTGTTTGGAGCCAAAGCTCTTGCGGAGGTCTTTTAGTTCGAGCATAAGGTTTAGGACTGTTGGGCGTTTAGGTTGGTACTAGAAGGTTTGTTGTTCCCATCAGTAGGGAGGTTTGCGGCTAGCAGCGGCAGTGCCCGCTGGTAGTAGTGTGGGATCAGGAACAACAGCAACGGCCACAAGGCCAAGCCCGCCAGTAGGGCAAACGAATGGGTGATGTTTAGCGCGTGCGGGAAGTTGCTGTACTTCATCACGATGACGAGGACGAGGTTAAGGGCCGCAACGACCGGACCAACCAGCAGCACCCACCCCACTGCGGGGAAGCAATAGTAGATAGCCAGTAGGAAAGGCAGGCCAACCAGGAATTGGTAGCCCAGCGCAATCATCAGTTTGCGTTTCAGGAAAGCCTTGGGGCCGCAGGCGTGTACCCATACGTAGAAAGACGGCTCGGGCTCTTGGTAAAACATGAGGTACGCCACCATCAGGCCGCCGTAGCTAAAAATGGCCAGCTCCATATTGTCTGCGCGGATGCCCATCACGAGCAAGAAAACCGCCGCCGCAACCAACCACCAATATCGCCGGAACCCAACCGCCGCCTCGAAAGGGTAAGCGCCAAAGGGTGTAGGCAAGGTGTAGGTCGGAGAGGAATTCACCCGGGCAAAACTCATCGCTCCTCCAAGCAAACCCTGCACCAGCGCCAGCGCCCAACTCCCCTTCAGCAGCAATAAAAAGACGAACGGCAACGCAAAAACCGCGTTCTCCACCAACCGAATCCGTCGGTAATCCGCCTCACGGAACGTGATGGCCAAAAAGTCGTTGCGCTCCCGTTTACTCAACCAACTCAAGGCCCAAGTGCCAACGGCCAACACGCCGTAGCCCGCGTAATCTGTCCGGGAATACACCAACCAGCCAAGCCCAAAAAACAGTGCCGTCCCCAGCGCATAAGCGATCCACGGATGGATGCGCCACGCCCGAAGGTGACGTTCGATGATCGTTTTCTGAAGTTGGAAATAGTGGTTCACGTAGGGCGAAGGTAAGGAGCGTTCAGGATTCAGCGTTCAGGCTACCGCTGTTACATTTGGTTGCCTGAACGCTGAATCTGGAACTAATGGGGAGCCGCTTGCAGGTAGTCTATTGCCTTTCACTTGAGGTATGAAACTGCGAACGATGCAGTCTTCGCCCCCAAAAGCAAAGAACACCTTATCTTTACGTTAATATGTTAGGTTTCACCTATTATCAGCAACTCGAAGAAATGGACTGCGGTGCGGCATGCTTACGCATGATTGCGCGGCACCACGGCCGTTATTACAGCCTGGAGTACCTGCGGGAAAAGACCAGAATAAGCCGTGAGGGCGTTAGCCTGCTCGGCATCAGCGAAGGAGCCGAAGCCATCGGTTTGCAAACCCTAGCCATCCCCGTTACGCTAGACCAACTGGGAGAAGAAATTCCGTTGCCCTGTATTTTGCCCTGGAACGAGGAACACTTTGTGGTGCTGCACCGCGTCCGCAACGGACGCTACTTCATCGCTGACCCCGACCCCGCTGTAAGTAAGCTTGAGTTGAGCCGGTCTGAACTCCGTCGCCACTGGGCCACTACCCAAGAAAACAACGGGCCCGCAACCGGTAACGTGCTGGTGCTGGAGAGTACGCCAGACTTCTTCGCCAAAGACCGGGAAGGCGTAGATAAAAGTAGCTGGACCTACGTAGCCGAATACTTCCGCAACTACAGCGGCTTGCTCTGGCAGTTTGGGGCGGGCCTGCTGTTGGCTAGTATGCTGCAGATCGTGATGCCGTACTTGCTGAAGAACATGATCGACTTCGGCATCGTACACGACGATTACAACTTCATCGTCTTGGTCGTCGTGGCACAGGGCGTTCTGTTGTTGTCTACTACCCTCTTGGGCGCCTTGCGCCGCTACATCATGCTCCACATCGGCGGGCGCGTCAATGTAGGGTTAGTGAGCGACTACATCAAAAAACTGACCCAACTGCCGCTCGAATTCTTCGACAGCCGCAGCCGAGGAGACCTCCTGCAACGCATCAACGACCACGAGCGGCTGCAGAACTTCCTGACTGGTCCTACCCTAGTGCGGGTCTTCAGCATGATCAACTTCGTAGCCTTTGCCATCGTGCTTGCGCTGTGGAGTACGACGCTGTTTTTCATCTTCTTGGCCGGTACCTTCCTCAATGTTTTCTGGGTAAGCTACCAAGAGAGCCGTAAGCGCGACCTAGACTTCAAGCTGTTTGAGCAGAGTGCGGCGGGCAAGGAACAACTGATGGAGATCATCGACGGGATGCAGGAGATCAAGCAGGGTAACGCGGCGCGGCAAAAGCGTTGGGCTTGGGAGCGCAAACGCTCTGGGCAGTACCGTACGCGGGTCCGGCTCAGCACCATCAACCAGTGGCAAACGACGGGCGGAACAGCCATTAACCAACTAAAAAACCTGCTCATCACCTTGGTTGCGGCAACGGCCGTATTGCAGGGCCACCTCACCATCGGTACGCTGGTAGCGATCCACTATATATTGGCTCAACTGGACAGCCCGATTGAAGACTTTACCGAATTCGTGCGTGGCTACCGCGAAAGTATGATCAGCTTGGAGCGGATGAACGAAATCCACAACAAAGCCGACGAGCAAGACGCCAACCACCGCCTCAGCGTAGTGCCCGACGAGGGAGACATTGAGTTGAAAGAAGTAGGCTTTCACTACAACCTGCCCAACGCGCCGCAGGTGTTGCGCAACATCAGCACAAAGATTCCGGCGGGGAAGGTTACAGCTATTGTGGGTACTTCCGGCAGCGGAAAGTCTACCCTATTGAAGTTGCTGCAAGGTTTTTACCAACCTACTGAGGGAGAAATTCTCATTGGCGGCACCAACCTTTCTACGCTGAACAAGACCTTCTGGCGGTCTATCTCTGGGGTAGTTTCACAGGATGGGTACATCTTTAGCGATACCATTGCCCGGAACATCGCCTTGGGCGAAGAATACATTGACCAGAAACGGTTGTTGAAGGCGGCGAAAGTTGCCCAGATTCAGCGTTTTATTGACCGTTTGCCGAAGGGCTACGGGACCATAATTGGGGAGGCGGGCGCAGGCCTTAGCCGTGGTCAGCAGCAGCGGTTGCTCATTGCCCGCGCACTCTATCACCAACCCCAGTACCTTTTCCTAGACGAGGCTACTACCGGCCTGAACGCCTTCACGGAGGTAACCATCATGGACGAGCTCTTCGAGTACATGGAAGACGCCACCATCATAATCGTTGCCCACCGCCACTCCACTTTTGAGCGCGCAGACCACATCATCGTAGTCAACGACGGAGAGATCGTTGAGCAAGGCAGCCATAAGGAACTGATGGCTACGCGGTCCAACTATTTCCGGCTCGTACGGAACCAGACATTGTTGGGTAATTAAGCGTTTGTTGGGCGCGGCCGCAGGTGCAGTGTGAAGGTTATAGGGTTCGTTGGGAAACCTGTGTTAGAATCACCAACCGGACGCCCGCAGGTCCAGTAAACCCTTGCGCTTTAGTACGTTACCCTTACCCCATCCCCGCTCAAAAATGCAAGCAAAACAAGACTGGCAATACGCCCCCCGCAGCCAAGACATGGAGGAAATCATCAACAGGCCTCCCTCCTGGATCACCCTGTACGGGACCATCTTTATGGTCGTTTGCGTTCTTGGGCTGGCCTTGATGGCTTATATCTATGAGTACCCCGATACCGTAGGCGGAGACCTCGTACTAACCACCATCGAACCACCACGGCCGCTAGAAGCACCAGACGACTTCCCCATCACACGGGTACTCGTAGCCCACGAAGACTCCGTAAAAGCTGGCGAAGTACTAATGGTAGCGCGCAGCTTAGCGACCTTTAACGACGTCTTCGAACTGTCTGAAAGACTGAGTAGCAATAAAGACCAATCTGACGGGGGCTTGGCGAACTTCTTCATCCCCCCAGACTGGAACCTTGGCGAAATACAGGAAGCCGTCTTCGAGCTTCAGGAAAAGCAGGAGATGTACCGTAACCTCCGCGACCGACGCCTAGACGGGCTCACCACCCGAGAGCTCGAAACCCGGATCAGCCGGCAGGAGCGCTTCATCCGTGATCAGCGCCAGTTGCAGAGCAAGCTAGAAGATCGTTTGTTGCGCAACCGCTCTCGGCTAACCCAAGAGGAACAGTTGCAAACCGATGGCGTAGACAACCGAGACCGCCTCAACGTCGCCCTCCGAGAAGTAGAAAGAACAGAAGACGAACTCAATGCTAGCCGCAGCGAAGTCAGGGCAGCAAGCTTTGACATTGAACTGATGCGCAACCAAATCGACAGCTACCGGGGCGGCCTGCCCAGCAGCCTGAACCAAGCAGGCGAAGACCTCCGCAATGCCTACGATGGGTTAAAAGCCGCCGTTGCCGGTTGGGAAAACAACTATACCATCACCAGCCCTGTAGATGGCCTTGTGCTACTGAAAAGAGACATCCGCCCGGGCCGCACCCTCCTGCGCGGCACCCCCATCGGGATGGTCTTGCCCGCAAACGCGGGCGGCATCATTGGCCGGATCGACCTACCGAACAGGGGCTCCGGCTCGGTGGCGGTAGGCCAACGGGTACTGGTCCGGTTTGATAGTTACCCCTACTTGGAGTACGGATCTGTGGAAGGCAGGGTCATCAGTATTGGTCGGTTGCCCACGGGAGGAATTACGGCCGTAGAAGTTACCTTCCCCAACGAACTCAACACTACTACGGGCAACCGCCTAGAGCCCGGCCCGTTGATGGAGGGCGAAGCCAGCATCATTACCGATTCTCGGTCGTTGTTGCAGCGTTTTTTTAAGCGTAGGTGAGTGGGTGCTAAAAGATGCAGGTATTACCCAATAATACCCAGCGGCTTGGTGGTCTTCCACATCCCCCGCGTAAAGTCTGGGAACTGCTGCGGTGCTCCGCCATTGGCGACCGATGCTTCAGACATTGGCGCTACTGCGCTCCATAGGCAACCTTCGTAGACGTTCTGGTCTAAGGGCAAGCCCTTCTGTAAGCACTCTACAATGCGGTACATCATAACGCCGTCCATTCCTCCATGGCCCGAGCCTTTCGCGGCTGCGACTAGGCGGGTATAGAGCGGGTGGTCGTATTTCTCTCTCAACTTGGCCAGCTGTTCGCCTTGGGCCCAACGGTGGTGGCTGTCGGTTGCGCCGGGTACGCCTCCTTCAAGTGCTACACGGGTTGGGAAACCGGCAAGGCAACCCTTCGTTCCTTGAATGAGGTTGTGGCGGCTGTAGGGCCTGGGGCTAGTCTCATCCCATTGGATCATGATGGTACGGCCGAGGTTGGTCTTGATGATGGAGGTATTGAGGTCTCCGCCTTTATAGTCTAGTTTGTTCCATTTGTGGTCTGGGGCGTAATTTTTTTCGGCGTAGAGTTGGCGTCCGCGTGCTGGGGTTGAGTAAGAGACTAGGCTCTCGAAGGTATCCTCCGTTCGGCCGAGGTTCATGTACTGCGCTACGGGGCCTAGGCCGTGGGTTGGGTACAAGTTGCCGTTGCGGTTGGCGTAATGATGGGTGCGCCAAGAGCCGGTGCCGCGCTCTTGCTCTTCCATTTGGAAGCGCAGTTCGTGGATGTAAGCTGCCTCGGCGTGTAAGGGTTCTCCGATGAGGCCTAGGCGGACCATATTGAGGAACATCAGTTCGTCTCGGCTGTAGTTTACGTTCTCCATCATCATGCAGTGCTTGCGGGTGCGTTCGGAGGTGTTCACGATGGCCCACATTTCTTCGAGCGTGACCGCGATGGGGACTTCGACGAAAGCGTGCGCGCCGGCTTCCATGGCTGCGATGACCATTGGGGCGTGGTTGGCCCAGTTGGTTGCGACGAACACGACGTCGGGCTTTACTTCGGCGAGCATTGTCTTCCAGCGGTTTTCATCTCCGTGGTAGGTTTTCACTTTTTGGTGGCGAGAGCCCTTGCCTACTTCTTCGGCGACCTTCTTCCACTTCATCACGTTGTCTTCGTAGAGGTCGCTGATGGCGACTACTTCGGTGTTTGCTAAGCCTGCCAAGAACTCTAGGTGGTAGCCTCCGCGCGCACCGACGCCGATGAATGCGGCCCTCAGGTTGGGGATGGGAGGGGCGGCGTAGTCTCCCATGTAAGCTCCTTCGCGAGCGGGTACTTGGGTGGCAGTAGCGCAGTTGGTCATGAGCCCACCCGTTACGAGGGCGGCTCCGGAGAGAGATGTTTTTTTGAGGAAGTTGCGGCGGCTGTTATTTTTCATCTTGCTTGTTTGCTGGTTCTGACGCAAGGTAGGAAAATTGGGGTGTTACTTGGGGTTAGCGTTCAGCGTTCATATAATCTCCCCAAAAAGTAAGACCTTACGCCTCCTAACCAACCAAAAACCAAAGAGACCTTGAATATTTCAGTAATCGGAGCCGGCCAAATGGGGGCCGGCATTGCCCAAGTTTTCGCTGCGGCGGGCCACGACGTAAGCCTCAACGATATTAGCCAAGCAGCCATTGACCGTGGGCTGGCAGCTATCGCCTCCAGTCTGGACCGGATTGTTCGGAAGGAGAAGATTACCCCAGAAGACCGAGACGCTACGCTGGCGCGGATCACGGGTTTCACCCAGCTCTCCGAAGGGGTTGGGAAGGCAGACCTCGTCATTGAAGCGGCCACAGAGAACGTAGACCTCAAGCTGAAGATCTTTGCCGACATCGACTCCCTTGCACCTGCGGCCGCGCCCCTTGCTACCAATACTTCTAGCATCAGCATCACCCGGATCGCAGCGGCGACCAAACGCCCCGAAAAAGTGATCGGGATGCACTTCATGAATCCCGTGCCGGTGATGAAATTGGTGGAAGTCATCCGTGGTTATGCCACCGACGACGCGACCACGAAGTTGGTGATGGACCTGAGTCGCGAACTGGGCAAAACCCCGACCGAAGTGAACGATTACCCCGGCTTTGTTGCCAACCGCATTCTGATGCCGATGATCAACGAGGCCATCACGACCCTCTTTGAAGGCGTGGCCGGCGTAGAAGAAATTGACACCGTGATGAAGCTTGGCATGGCGCACCCGATGGGTCCGCTGCAACTGGCCGATTACATCGGGCTAGACACCTGTTTGGCCATTCTGAACGTGATGAAGGATGGCTTTGGCCGGGCGCATCACCAGCCGTGCCCGCTGCTGGTGAACATGGTTATGGCCGGGAAACTTGGCCGGAAATCTGGTGAGGGGTTTTATGATTACTCTGGGGGAGGGAAGGAATTGGTGGTTAGTTCTGCTTTTGGGTAGGGGGATTTTTTGCTGCCGGATAGACCCGTTTGTCCGGCAAACATCCCACCAATTCTTGCCGGATAGACCCGTTTGTCCGGCAAACATCCCACCCTTTCTGCCGGATAGACCCGTTTGTCCGGCAAACATCCCTCCCTTTCTGCCGGATAGACCCGTTTGTCCGGCAAACGTCCCACCGGTTCTGCCGGATAGACCCGTTTGTCCGGCAAACGTCCCACCCTTTCTGCCGGATAGATCCGTTTGTCCGGCAAACGTCCCACCCTTTCTGCCGGATAGACCCGTTTGTCCG
>CALEDI010000255.1 GCA_937949535.1 uncultured Lewinella sp.
TCATTTAGAGACGAACTTGGGTAGTTACGACCAACTTTGCCTCAAAAACGCATTGCGTTTTCACAAGTCCCTCCCCCGTGGGGAGGGATTTAGGGAGGGGGTTTCGGCACTCAACGAACCTTCGTAAACTTATGTATATTCCGTAGGCTTTAGTCCACAACATCTTCCATCACGATGACTGCGTTCATGTTCAGGTCGTAGAAGCCGAATTCGTTGGTGCCCCAGGCTGTTCGCATTCGCAGCTTATCAGGCGCAACGGTTCCGCGCCGCACGAACTCCTCGAAGAAGGGCAAGATGCCCTGCACCCAAATCCGCATTACGCCCGCTAGCACGGGGTCGTCTTCCGTTCCGTGATGAAACTGGAGGTGAAACGCTAGGTTTTCGCGCTGCATGATGGCATAGTCCTCTTGGTCGGAGACGTTGCGGAAGCCCGTTTTCTCCTCATACCAAGCTACATCGCGGGCAATGTTGGCGGAGGAGAGGACGGGGATGGTGGCGAGAAGTTTGGTCATAGACTTTACTTGCGCCCTTTCTCTAACCGCTCAACGTCATTTATATCACGAGGGCGGCCAGCGGCTTTTTTAGCAATGATCAAATCATCGTACTGAACCACTCGAATGTCTAAGTCGTCAAACTCATAGATATAGGAGTTTTTGTATGCTTCACCGAACGTAAGGCCTTTAACAGAGGTCATAATGTCGATGCCATTCGGGGGTAAACCAAATGAAAACACATCGTAGCTTTCCGTTGCCAAAAATTTCGCCTCAGACATATCAAAGATGGGCATCTGGAATTGGTCAAATGCCCCTAATAGCTTTTCGTAATTCGCTTTTGTTGGGTTGATCCATACGTCAATATCTCCGGTAGAACGGCTGTAACCGTGGAGTATTACAGCATATCCACCAACCAAAATATATTCTACCTCATGATCATTACAGGCTTCTATGAATTCCTGCAAGTCTTGCCTAAAGATATTGTTCGCCATGGTTCGTTTCCGTATTTTAAAAGCCGTACGATCTGCTCTCTCGGGATCATCTGGGCCAAGATTGAAAGCCTGACGAATAAGCAATTTAGCCGCACGCAATCGTTCAGCTGGCGGCCGAGTGAGCCAATAAGCTGTGTTGTTGTCGGCTTCCTCGTAGGTATTTATTCGGAAGGCCGTGCGGTCCATGCGGAATTCAGACATAACGTTGGCTAATTTTCAAAAACGACCCGCCGGTAAACCTCCGCAAGCGGCAAGTCGACCTTAAGCGTGTGCAAGTACACACTTCCGTCTCGCGTGAAGGCCGAATCCATACGCCAAAGCTTTTCGTCTTCTTTATACCAGCACTCTACGGCGTAGCGGCGGGAATCAATGAGCATATACTCTCGGAAACTGTCCAATGACCTGTACTTCTGAAACTTCTCGCCCCGGTCATAGTCTCCGCTGGTTTCTGAAATCACTTCGATGAGTAGGGCTGGGTTCAATAGTCGCCGGTGAGCATCGTCACCAAATTCTGCCTCTTCACAAACAAAAGACAGGTCTGGTAAGACATAGCTATTCCATCGGGGGATGGCGACGGCCATATCGCTGTCGTATGGTTCGCAAGGTCCATCTAGTGTGCTATTCCCTAATATACGAGCAGTATCCGTCTTAATCTTACTGTGGCTATCCGTCCCCCCCGCCATCATACGGATCTCACCATCGTGGTACTCGCAACGCTCTTCCGAGTGTGCAAGAATATCGAAGTATTCTTCCGGAGTATACTTGCGCTTAGGATCAAGTTGGGGAGCAGTCATGACAATCTATTTTTGCTAAGATAACGCTTTCTAAGGCTTCAAGAGTTCCGCATACCGCGCCGGATCATTGAGTACTGCGATGGCTTCCTGCACCTCTTTATCGTTGCGCAAACCCATCTGTACTTCGCCGCGCTGGTAGTAGTAGCGGCCAGCAATCTCCTTCTCGATGATGCTGATGATTTCGGCTTTATAGCCCTGAATGGCCGCGAGCTGCTCTTGGTCTACTTGGGCTTGGATGGCCTTAAGGGCTGCTTCGATGTCGTAGCCTTCTTCCTTGGTAGCTTCGAGGGCTTTCTCTAGGGCCTCTTCGGCCTTCGAGGTGTACTCATAGTCTCCGCGCTGAAGGAAGCTGATGAATTTGTCCCAGTCTTTGAAGCGGAAATCGGCTACGGAGTCGATGGTATTATGGTTGGTAACCCACTCGTTGACGAAGTCGAAGATGACGTGCTCTTCCAGCAAGCCCTTGGTGATGTTTTTGCCGCCAAGTACGGGCAGGTCGATGTCTGGCGCAACGCCACCACCGTCTAGCACCTTCCGGCCGGAACGGGTTTTAAACACGGCGCGTTCGCTGTCGGGGATGTCGAACGGCTTACCGTCGCGGTATTCCAGTGCTTGGATGCAGCGCTGGCTAGGGATGTAGTATTTGGCGGTCGTGATTTTCACGCGGCTACCGTAGCCGGTTTCCATGATGTTTTGCACCAATCCTTTGCCGTAGCTCCGCTGGCCGATCAGGACACCACGATCGAAATCTTGCAGTGCACCGCTCACGATCTCGGATGCGGAAGCCGATTTGTTGTTGATGAGTACAGCTACGGGCAATTCCAAGTCTAGCGGGTTGCCTTTGGTTTTGTAGCTGCGGTCCCACTCCCGGACTTTTCCTTTGGTGGTCACGATGAGTTCATCTTTCGGGACGAAGATGTTGACGATGTCTACGGCTTCGTTGAGGAGGCCACCGCCGTTGTTGCGCAGGTCCAGTACAACGCCCTTCAGATCTGGGTTGTCGGCGCGGAGTTTGCTCACGGCATCGCGCACGTTTTTACCGGCTTTTTGCGTGAAGGTGGTCAGGGCAACGTAGCCTACGTTGTTGGCCAGCATTCCGGAGTAAGGAACGTTGGGGATGCTGACGTCTCCGCGCAGTAGTTCTAGGTTTTTCTTGCCGCCTCCGGGGCGCTCTACGGTCAGTTTCATGGTGGTGCCGGGGAAGCCGCGCATGATTTCTTCGAGTTGTTCACGGTTGTAGCCAGCCGTTTCGCGGCCGTCTATTTCTAGTAGGCGGTCACCGGTTTTTAGGCCAGCCTTGTCTGCTGGTTGGTCTTTGAATAAGACCATAATGGTGGGGAGGCCATCGATGTATTCAATCTTAGCACCGATGCCTTGGTACTTACCGCTTTGGCGCAGGCGGGCGAGCTCGACGTCGGTTTCGCTGATGTAATTCGTGTAGGGATCAAGCGAACTCACCATCGCCTCGATGCCGGTCCGCATCAGTTTGTTGGGCTCGATGTCGTCTACATAGTAGGTATTCACCTCTTTATAAACATTGGTGTAGACCTCGATGGCCTTCATTATTTCAAAGAATTTATCGTTCACGGGGCTAACGGTGGCGGCGGTGAAAACGACGAAGGCTAGGGCGGCGATCAGGCCAGAAAAAATCTTTTTGCGCGTAGACATGTGGTTGCTTTTAAGGGACATACCTTAAGGTAACGCTTTTAGGAGGAGATAGATTATTGGGGCGCGGCCGCAGGTGCAAATTGAGGTTTTCCGACAATGTTTTGTCCTTAACTTGCCTTTCCTATGCTCATTCACCCTTACACCCCCATCTGGGCCGATCATTTCAGCCAAATCTCTGCCTTACTATCCGCCGAAGCCGGAGAGCACCTACTGGCCATCCACCACATCGGCAGCACGGCCGTACCCGGTTTGGCCGCCAAACCGATCATTGACATCGACATGGAGTACCCCCCCGAAACGGCGTTGGAGCCAATCATCAACGCAATGGAACGGCTGGGGTATTACCACAACGGAGACCAAGGCATCCCCAACCGCGAGGTCTTCAAGCGGCGGCCCACCCAAACGCCGCACCCGGTGTTAGATACCATCCCGCACCACCTCTACGCTTGCCCATCAAACAGTACCGAACTAGACCGTCACCTCCGGTTCCGCGACCGGCTACGCTCCGACGACGAAACCCGCATTGCCTACGAGCAAATCAAACGAGAAATTGCCGACCTCGCCAGCCAAGACCGAAAAGCCTACGCCACAATCAAGGAACAACGCGCCCGAGCATTCGTGGTGGCGGCCTTGAAACACGAGGGTTAGCGGGCTAATAATCATCTAGTAGAAGCCCCCGGCTGATGCTGTCCGTCTGTAGAGAATCCAGCAGCAGGCTGTCTCGCAACAGGGTATCAAAACGGATTTCAAAAGGAAATAAAGGCCTGAGCGGCAGTGGCTCCGAAAGCTCTTTGGTTGGGGGAGCTCCGGGGCGGTTTGGGCGCGGAGGCCGCCCTTCAATACGGCGCATCCTACGGGCCCGGTCGATGAGTAATGAGTCTGCTCGGCGAATGGCTTCTTCCAAAACATCACCTTGGCAATCACGCACGAGGTTACCGGTAAGGTCTGCTACGCGGGCCCGGTACTTCTCCATCACAAGGGCCGTAGAGTCTACTCCATCAGGCGTGCAAGCGGTGGCCATTACGAGGGCGATGAGCAACAGGGTAAGCGGGTGGTACTTCAACTTCATCTCCGCTGGTTTTGAGGGATTCGGGCGCGGAGGCGGGCCTCTTCTTCCAGCATCCGCTGAACGATACTGTCGGTGGCTACGGCTACGCGGTCGGCAAAGTCGGCTTTACAAATGCTGTCGTAGCGCGGCCGGATGCTGTCCATAGTTTTACCGACGAGGTTGTCAATACGCTCACGCTCATCCATCGTGAGGCGGATGTTGACTTTCTCATCAGTATCTGATGAGCAACTAACTAAAGTTTGCAATAGTAAAAATAGCAATAATGGGAACCGCATGAGGGCAAAGATTAGGAGGCTTTGGGCTATGGTTCGTTGGCTGGTATTCTGGGTGTGTGCTCTCTACACCTCCGCTCCCAACCATACCTCACACCCTTCGGTACAGTTTTGGCAGATGTCTATCTCTGAGCGGCCTTTTAGTAGTTTGGTTCGGAAGTCATCGTAAGCTGCGCCTTCCCAGACTTGGTCCAAGGTTTCAGTTTTCACATCTCCCAAGCGATGGCTGACATCTTTATCGAAGCAGCAAGGAGCCACGAGGCCGTCCCAAGTGATGACGCAAGAGTGCCACAGCTTCCAGCAGTGGTTCTGCATCTTGTTCTTTTGCCCGTAGGTGCCGTCTTTTTTCTTGTAGTAGCGCGCGTATTTTTCGTTGGTCGGCATCAGTGGGTTGCCGTTCTCGTAGTCGTAGAGTTGGGCGGTTTTGAACTTTACTTCATCAATCCCGATTTCGTCTGCTAGGCGGACAACGTCGCCCATTTGGTGTTCGTTGGGCTTCACGACGAGGAACTGAAAAATGAGGTGAGGCGTGGTGGAGTTGAGTTCCTTTTTCCATTTCACTAGGTTCCGAGCACCTTGTAAGACGGATTCCAGCTTCCCCTCCTTGCGGTACTGTTCGTATACTTCTTGGGTAGTGCCATCTACGGAGATGATGAGCCGGTCTAGCCCGCTCTCAATGGTGCGTTTGGCGTTGGTGTCGTTTAGGAAGTGGCCGTTGGTGGAAGTGATGGTGTACACGCCCCGATCAGAAGCATCCTTAACCATGTCCAAGAAATTAGGATTGATGTAGGGCTCGCCTTGGAAATAGAAGATGAGATAAATCAGCCGGTCAGCGATTTCGTCCATTGTTCGGCGGAAAAAGTCGGCTTTCAGGTTGCCGGTTGGGCGGGTAAACTCGCGCAGGCCGCTGGGGCATTCTGGGCAGCGGAGGTTGCAGGCCGTAGTTGGCTCAAAGGAAACAGTAAAGGGCTTGCCCCAGACCTTCGGCTTTTGCAACCAACGAGTAGCGTAATAGCTAGCAACGACTTTCAGTGCGTTCGCTACACGGCGAGGTGTTTGCTTCCGCAGGAAATTAAGTAGGTCTGATGGATATATTTTTGCCATAAGGCAAAGATAGTAAGGGGCGAGGGAGTAAAGGAGGAAGGAAGGAAGGGAATAAGGAGAGAAAGATGCGCGGCCGCAGGTGCAAGCAAGCGTTTTTAGCGAGGAACACCCCACCACAAAACGTTCTATTGCACCTGCGGCCGCGCCAGCAACTTCTTCGCTAGCGTGAGGTTTGCCCATAAGCACCGGACGCTCAAAGGATTATTTCTACCTCGACTTCGTCAGAGGTAGAAATAAACGCTTCGAGGTCCTGAGTACGCTTCAGGACCTCGAAGTGTTCGACTGAAAGGCCTGGCGTAGACGGCATTTTAGTCGATCCTTTGAGCGTCCGGCACCCCAACCTCACGTTTCGCTACTTGCTGAAAAGCAAATTGTCCCCGCTTGGTATCACCAAACGAGGACAATTTAATGCTCAACAAAAAGCTAGGAAATAGCTCTTTTTAGAAACCATAAGTGAGGCCAAGAGCAGAGTAAGTCTGGAGCCCGGGAGGGTACTCAAAACCTGCCTGACGGATACCTACCGTTAGGCCAAGGCCTACGCCTTTCCAAAGGTCAGCAATGTTGAAAGAGTTGATCCAGGTGTACTCAAACAAACCTTCATCACTCATCTGCTCTACGTTGTCTTCGTCGAGGTAAGAGATGGTGGTTTTGTCGCTGCTGTAAGGCATGAATACACCGAGGTTAGAAGACCATGCTACACCGCCCGGGAGCTCAAGCGAGTAGGTCGCCTTGATCTTTGCGCCGATAGCAGACTGGCTCTCTACACCTTCAAAGCCAGAAAAGGCGAAGTGGTAAGTGAGGGGGTGCGCTACTACTACGAGGTTAGGAATAGAAGATGGCGTCCAAGTACCACCAATACCAATATCCGCAGTACCTGGGCTAAGGAAGCTGAATACAGACGTATTCAGGTCAGCCAAAGCAGTAGCTGCGAGGTCTGGGGTAAGGCGAAGGCCGTAGAGCGAAGACGCTACGAGTACATCACCGTTGCGGTTTTCTAGGAACCCGCCGCCGTCAACGTCGTCTTTGGTGTCGTTGTCGAGCCCTTGCCAGCTAGTATTAGCCGTAAGGGTATTGCGCCAGAAAGTCTTTTCCTTGATGTTGTTGGCATATGCGTTCACACCGAGGGTTAGCGTGGAGGAAGCGCTGTTGCGGTTAGCGTTGGCTTGCCAGTTATTAGAGCTACCGAAGTTTAGGCCGAGTAGCCCGCTGAG
>CALEDI010000256.1 GCA_937949535.1 uncultured Lewinella sp.
CGCAAGGGTAGGGGAAGACCTCGACGAGCGCCGCTTCCGCCCCAACATCATCATCGACCAGCCCACCCCCTTCGCCGAAGACAACTGGGCGGCCCTCCAAATCGGTACCCACCGCTTCCGCCTACCCAAGCCCTGCGCCCGCTGCATCATGATTACCCAAGCGCCAGACACCGGCGAGCGCAACCTCCGCGTCTTGGCTGAGCTTTCCGCCTACCGCAAAGTCGACCACAAGGTCATGTTCGGCATGAACGCCTGCTGGGAGGGCGGTGATGGAGCGGTGAAAGTTGGAGACCTAGTAGAGATAAAGTGATCACAAACTGGGTTGAGGGCCTCAGGCCCGATTTGTCGCGCCGGAGGCGCTCCACCCAGTATGAGGACGGTTAAGATAGGCTGGGTTGAGGGCCTCCGGCCCGATCGTCGCGCCGGAGGCGCTCCACCCAGTGATCCAGCCATCCAGTCCCCGGCCGAGCCTTTCCAAGGCGAGTGCTTCGTGGGGGCAGCTCGGCTTGGAAAGCCTCGACCGGGGAAATCAACCTCCCCTTTGCACCCGCGCCCGCGCCCAAATCCTCTAAAAGCAAGACACCACAAAATACAGACCGTGCTGCGGCGTTCAACCACAAAACCTATTCCATATGCGTTTCTTCTTTTCCGCTTTATTGTTATTCATCGGGCTATCCGTTCAGGCCCAGCTTGGTGTTCAGGCAACGGCTAATTTTAACAGCTCCAGCGCTGTATTTGTGGCTGGCTTGGGGGAAGCAGATATTGTTGAGTTTGATACGGGGGCAGAATTCGCGGTCAACTACTGGTTCCGTTTGCCGAAGCAGCGGGTAGAGTTTCTTCCCACCCTTTACTACGCCCAAAGCTCTGATGACTGGTCTAACCCAGACAACAACATTTACCTGAAGGAATTTGGTGCTCAGTTTAAAACGAACATTTACCCCTTCGATTTTTTAGGCGACTGCGACTGCCCAACCTTCGGAAAACAAGGACCTCAACTACAAAAGGGCTTATTTCTGCAACTGGCTGGCGGTTATTCCTTTTACCGAAGTGATCAAGACTTCGAAGTCGCTACGCAAGTCATTGAAGGCAGCGGTTTTACTTTCGGCGGCGGCATCGGTCTGGACATCGGCATAAGTAACCTCGTGACGATAACACCAATTGCTAGTGTGCGAGTAGGGACTGGTACGTACCAGCAACTCTTGTTTACCGATGTAAACGGGCAAGAAATTGAAACCAGTGGCCCCAAGCTAACTACCTTTCAACTTGGTATTCTTACTTCCTTCCGCTTCGACCATAAGCGGTACTAACCCATCTTCTGGTACCAACACTTAATCTGTTGTGCGTGCGCATTTACTCCTTCGGCCACTGATTTACGAGGGCGTAGCCCGAGATAAATCAGTGGCCGAAGGAGTAAATGCGCGCAGTCCTCACCCCTTTTGCCGTCGTAATATCGGCCCAACCGTAGTTTGGGCTACTTGTAGCCTTAGAGTACATTAGTGGCATCAAGCAATAATTCTATGTTTAGCCTGCTTCTTTTGGTGGTTCTTCTCGTGTTGGTGGTGGTCCTTTTGCCCACGCACCCAAGGAAAGCCGCGTAAACCGACGCAGACAAATAAAGCCGCTTTCCTCCTCAACCGGGAAAGCGGCTTTTCTTTTACCCCTAATTGTCAGATGGCACATCAACTCAACAAATACAGCAAAAACGTAACCAGTAACCCCGAGCAGCCCGCCGCCCGCGCCATGCTTTATGCTACTGGTATGGACGACGCCGACATGGAAAAAGCCCAAATCGGCATCGTTTCCACCGGCTGGGAGGGCAACCCCTGCAACATGCACCTCAACGGCCTCGCTACCGACGTGAAGGCCAGCGTGAACGCCAAAGACGAACTCATCGGCCTCATCTACCACACCATCGGCGTCTCCGACGGCATCAGTATGGGCACCGACGGGATGCGTTTCAGCCTACCGAGCCGCGATGTGATCGCTGATAGCGTAGAAACCGTGGCCGGAGCGCAGTGGTACGATGGTTTGGTGACCGTAGTTGGCTGCGATAAGAACATGCCCGGAGCCATGATCGGTATCTCTCGCCTCAACCGCCCTGCCATCCTACTCTATGGCGGCACGATCAGCCCCGGTTGCTACGAAGAAGAGAAGCTCGACATCGTCTCCGCCTTCGAGGTGCTCGGTAAGTACCGCACCGGAGAGGTAGACGAAACGAAGTACAAAGGCGTCATCCGCCACGCCTGCCCCGGCTCTGGGGCCTGCGGCGGCATGTATACCGCCAACACAATGGCTACCGCCATCGAGGCGATGGGGATGTCTTTGCCCTACAACTCCTCCATCCCCGCCAACTCGGCCGATAAAGCTGCCGACTGCAAACGCATCGGTGATTACATGCTGAACCTGCTGCAAAAAGACATCAAACCGAGCGACATCCTGACGCGGAAATCGTTCGAGAACGCGATGGTCACCATCACCGCCCTCGGCGGCTCCACCAACGCCGTGCTCCACCTGTTGGCGATGAGCCACGCCGCTGGGCTAGACATCACGATCGACGACTTCCAGAAAGTCTCCGACCGGGTACCTTTCATCGCCGACCTCAAGCCGTCGGGCAAGTACGTCATGGAAGACCTCTACTACGTCGGCGGCGTTCCGGCGGTAATGAAGGAACTCCTCAAACAAGGGCTCCTCCATGGTGATTGCATGACGGTGACGGGTAAAACCCTCGCCGAAAACCTCGCCGAAGCCGAGCCGCTCAAGGAAGGACAAGAAATCATCAAACCCTTCGACCAGCCGATCAAGGAAACCGGCCACCTCTGCATCCTGTACGGAAACCTCGCTACCGAAGGCTCCGTTGCGAAGATCACGGGCAAGGAAGGCCTGCACTTCATGGGCCCAGCGAAGGTGTACAACTCCGAATTGGAGGCCAACCAAGCGCTCAGCCGCCGAGAGGTGAAGGAAGGCGACGTGGTCGTGATTCGGTACTCCGGCCCGCAGGGCGGGCCAGGCATGCCGGAGATGTTGAAGCCGACCAGCGAAGTGATGGGGCAGGGCCTCGGCAAGAAAGTAGCCCTGATTACCGACGGCCGCTTCAGCGGCGGCACCCACGGCTTCGTGGTGGGCCACATCAGCCCCGAAGCCCAAGTCGGCGGCCTCATCGGCCTCCTAGAAGACGGCGATATCATCCGTATCGACGCAGAAAAGAACATCCTCGAAGCCGAACTAGATGAGGCTACGATTGCGGAACGCCGCGCCAAGTGGTCTGCCCCCAAAAGCCGTGCTACCCACGGCGTACTGAAAAAGTATGCTAAGCTGGTTAGTAGCGCGTCGTTGGGGTGTGTGACGGATTTGTAGTCAAACAGTCAGATAATCAAACAGTACGCGACTATCTGAATAGATGAATGTTTGACGGACTACTATCTGACTAACTAAGGGATGGGAAACAAATAAACTTACGTTCTTGGCCGTCTTATTTTGCCCCAGTTTTCTCCAAAAATTATTTCCGTAGCTTAGGCTATGCAAAGAATTTTTGGAGGAAACTGGAACAAAATCGCCAGGCCAAGAACTGTAACTTTATTTATTTCCCATCCCTAAGGCGCGCACGCAGGATGCAATATTTAGATTTTTGAAAAGCAATGTTGATATGAATACAACGCTTATGAAACCTTCCAAGAACGGTAAAGCCCCAACCCCGACCCGGATGTCTGGCGCACATGCACTATTGCAATGCCTTGTAAACGAAGGCGTAGACACCATCTTTGGCTACCCCGGCGGAGCCATCATGCCGGTCTATGATGCACTGATCGACTTCGAGGAGGAGCTGACCCACATCCTGCCCCGCCACGAGCAGGGCGCCATCCATGCTGCCGAAGGGTATGCGCGCATCAAGCGCAAAACCGGCGTCTGCATGGCGACCTCCGGCCCCGGCGCAACGAACCTGATTACTGGTTTGTGTGATGCACAACTGGACTCGCTACCGCTCGTTGCCATAACGGGGCAAGTACCCGGCTTCCTGCTGGGCAGCGATGCTTTTCAGGAAGTAGACGTGATCAATACGGCCATTCCGGTAACGAAGTGGTGCTACCAAATCTGTGACCCCAAAGACATTGGTTGGGTTTTCAAGAAAGCCTTTCACGTAGCGAATAGTGGCCGCCCCGGCCCCGTCTTGATCGACATAACGAAAGATGCCCAGTTGGCGATGGTAGACTTCGCCTACCCCGAAGCTTGCAACATCCGGAGCTACATTCCGTACAATAAGCCGAAGAAAAAAGCACTTTCCGCTGCCGCAGACCTCATCAACGCCGCCGAGCGGCCGATGATTCTGGCGGGCCACGGCATTCACATTGCCCATGCGCAGGAGGTGTTCCGAAAGTTTGTGGACAAAACGGGCATCCCCGTAGGCGCTACCTGCCACGGCCTCTCCGCCCTGCCCAACGACCACGATTTATTCACCGGCATGCTGGGCATGCACGGCAACTACGGCCCCAACTTCCTCCAGAACGACGCCGACGTGATCGTCGCTATCGGTATGCGTTTCGATGATCGTGTGACGGGGAAGCTGGATACTTATTTGCCCAACGCAAAGGTCGTTCACATTGAAGTAGACCCCGCCGAACTGAACAAAAACGTGAAGGCCATTGCGCCCGTTCTAGGCGATGCTAAGGAAGTGCTCGAAAAGCTACTCCCGCTCGTTGAGGAGAAAACTTACCCAGACTGGGTGGCCCGCTTCAAGGAATGTGACCGCATTGAGCACGAGCGCGTCATCAAAGAAGCCATCCGGCCAACAGAAGACGGGCAGATTCGGATGGGGCAGGTCATCCGTGAGGTGAGCAACCAGACCGATGGCAAAGCCATCGTTTGTACCGACGTAGGCCAGCACCAGATGATGGCGGCCCGCTATTACGAGTACAAAGGCCACGACCAATGGGTCAGCTCCGGAGGAGCGGGCACGATGGGCTACGGGCTGCCCGCCGCCTTCGGCGCCAAGTATGCCGACCCCTCGCGAGAGTGCGTTGCCTTCATCGGAGATGGCGGCTTCCAGATGACGCTGCAAGAACTGGGCCTCTGCGCCCAATGGAACGTAGCCGTGAAGATCGTCTTGCTCGACAACAACTACCTCGGTATGGTCCGGCAGTGGCAGGAGCTGTTCCACAACGAACGCTACAGTGCGGTTGAGTTGCAAAACCCCGACTTCGTCACGATCGCTAAAGGTTTTGGCGTCGCTGGCCGCTCCATCAGAGACCCAAAGGACGTGAAGGCCGGTATTGCCGAAATGCTGGCCTACGACGGGCCTTACCTACTGCACCTGCATACGGTTAAGAAAGACAATGTATTCCCGATGGTGCCTTCGGGCAAGTCGGTGAGTGAGGTTATTCTTGGGCCGGAGGATATTTCGTGAAGTGTTGGGAAGGGTGGGGCTTTAAGGTATCGTCAGCACCCTACCAACCCTCCCCCACGGGGGAGGGCTACTGAAAACGCTAAGCGTTTTGGGCCACGAACATTGAATTAAACAACCTTGCGATTGCCTCCGGTGGGAGCTTCGGCTTTCCGAGTGTCCTTTTCTTTTAACCTTCCTTTGCACCTGCGGCCGCGCCCTCAAAAAACTAAAGTCAACAATGGAAACCAATAACTATACCATCACTGTATTCACCGAAGACCAAGCAGGACTTCTTTCTCGGGTGGTGGGCATTTTTAACCGCCGCAACATCAATATTGCCAGTCTCACCACGAGCCAGAGCAGCGACCCTACTATCCATCGTTTCACCATCGTGGTGGACGTGACGGAGGAAATGGTCATCAAACTCGTTGCCCAACTAGACAAGCAAGTAGACGTCTTGAAGGCTTTCTATTACGACGACTCCGAGGTAGTACACCAAGAAATTGCCCTCTATAAAGTGCCTTTTGAGGCGTTTAGCAACGGTAGCCTTGTTGAACAAATCATCCGCCAACACAACGCACGTGTTTTGCTGATCGAACAAGAGTATGTCGTCATTGAAAAAACTGGACATGAGGACGAAACGACCGCGCTGCTCAATGACTTGAAGCAGTTTGGTATCTATGAGTTTGTTCGTTCTGGCCGGGTAGCAATCGTGAAGCCGATGGAGCGGTTGAACAATTATTTGGCTACGCAGGCAGCAGAAGAATAGGCAAGCTTTGTCTACACATCCGAGACATGGTGCCCGATACCAATTGGTACGTAGTTTTGGTTGGTTTGGCCTACCTCTGCGCGGTAAACTACGGTATCTTCTCCTACCACGAAATGGATGCGTAAACCCGCAGGAATGAAGGCGATCCGCTTATGCCGGTTCAATTCAAAGTCAATGCGGTGTGCTGAAATACTGCCTTTTTGAAGGAATAAAATGGCCGGTCCGTTAGCAGTATCTACGCGGATGTAGTCCTCTTCTTCCTTTTTGGCTACTGATAAGGCGAAGTCTGGAGCCGGAGTGACGTAGTACTCCCAGATTCGCCCATTGCCTCTGCTTTCAGGCATAAGGATTTTGGGCTGGACGGGATCGCAGGAGATGTTCTTGAGGAGCTCTGAGACGTCGATGTGCTTAGGCGTTAGGCCGCCGCGCAGTACGTTGTCGCTATTGGCCATAAGTTCGATACAAACGCCTTGGAGGTAAGCATGAGGAATGCCTGCATCTTGGAAGATGCCTTCCCCCGGGCGAAGGTGAACGATGTTGAACCAGAAGAAGCTGAAGATGCCCCGGTCATGGTGTCCGTCTTTGCTGTACTGCTCAACTGCACGATGAATCCAGAAAGCAGGGTGTTCTCTGCCGTGGTCTAGTTTTGGGCCAAGGCCATCAATGATGGGCTGAAGCAGGCGATCTATGTCCGCTTGGTCTGCTTTCATGACGTGCTGGTAGAGCCCTTCTACGCCGCTTTTTTGGAGGATCGGAATAAGTTCCGACCACGCGGGTACGGACTGGCAGGTACGGTGAATATCAGCAACAGACCGGAAGCCATGCAGGAGGTAAAAATCCGTTAAGGCCACGCCGAGTTCTGGTTTGTAGTTATCGTCTCGGTAGTTGCGGTTGGGGGCGGATATTTTTGGCCCATGCATTTCTTCATAAGCAAAGCCCGCCTCGGCGGCTTCCTTATTGGGGTGTACTTGAATGGAGAGCATCTCGCGCACGTCTAGCACCTTGAATAGGAAGGGGAGTTTGCCGTCGAACCGATGAGCTACGGCTTCGCCGAGCATATCAACTGGCCCCGCTTCGATGATTTTCTCTAAGGTTTTGTCAGTACCCGCAATGGTCGCAGGGCCTTTAGGGTGGGCACCCATCCAAAGTTCCGCTACTGGCCGTTGTTCCGTATTTAACCGACCGAGCAACTGGGGTAGGTATTTGTAACCTCCCCAAGCATAATGCTGGAGTACTCCATTAATGAGTAAAGGTTTGTTGGTTCTTACTGACATTTATTGTAAAGCGTTCTTTTCTGACTGGGTTGCGGCAAAGTTAGCAAAGAATCTGACGGGACAGTACTATACCTACGGTGTTCTAACCCGCGTACTCTCCTGAATCCAGCATCCGACTTTGAAGGTGTCTCCTTCCTTGATGCCTCGGGAGAAGATGTCGGATTTGGAGGGCATGTACTGGGCGTAGCGATTGATAAGGGCGTTTGCTTTTCCGGCGAGTGAGGGGTCAATACGTTTGGCCTGCTGCCACTTGTCGATGGCTGGCCACGTCACGATCTGGGAGTCGAAGCCGGTGCCGGGCCCGCAAAGCGGCCCGGAGCTGGCATAGAGCGTACCGATGAGCATGTACGGCTCTCCGGAGGTTGGGTCTGCCTTGGCTGCCTTGCGCGCGAAGGCGCGCGCCTGGCCGAAGTTTCGTTTGTGGCTGTAGTATACCTTGGAGACGTACATGTAGTAGCGGCCCTTCTTCTCTGCGTCGTCCGCGCCTTCGGCGGCTTCTGTAAACTTTTCTATGGCGCAGTCATAGTCGCTGGCCTCAAGACAATTGAAAGCTTGCTTCAGAACGGAAGGTCCAGCGGGTTCTTGGCAATTGGCATAGTAGGCCTTTTTGAGTTCGTCAAACTCTTCGACTCCTTCCGTACAGCCTCCGTAGCGGAGACGGGAGTAGGCCGTCAGGATGGCATCGCAGTTGGTGGAGTCAGCTTTATAGTCGGCGTAGTATTGGTTGATGAAGTATTGGCAATCGTAGAAGCCCTGTACGGTCTCGAAGTAGCGGAGGGTTTCGGGGGCGTAGTTTTCGATGGCTTTCCAGGGTTCACAACCGGCACCGCTGCATTCTTTCATTCCTTTGGCGAGGCGGGTTTTCAGCGCGTCGGTGATCATTTTGGCTTCGTCGACTTCAATTTTGCCCTCGCGGTGTTGCTCAACGAGGAGTTTAGACATGGGGTTGATGACGAAGTAGTTGAGTTTCTCGGGCCCGTCGATCTCGATGCTTTCTTTGAAGAGGGCGTAGATCTCGTCGTCGGTAGCGGAGCCGGGGTAGGTGTAGTAGCTGTCGAAGCCTTGGATGGCGGCCATGTAGCCGTCTCCGGGGTAACAGCGGCGGGCTTCTTGGTAGAGCATCAGGATGGAGTCTCCGTAGGCTTTCCGCTGGGCGGGCATTTTTTTGAGCAGTTCGTTGTAGAAGGCGATGCCGTCGGTATAGACGGTGGCGCGTTTGCCATCTGCGGCGGGGCTGGTGGCGTAGACTTTGCGCCAGACTTTGAGGGCCTCTTCTGGTTCTCCGGCCTTGATCATTTGCCGGTAGATGACGTAGTTGGTTTCGGCATCGTCTGGGTTTTTGGCGTCGGAGAACTTACCGCAGGGGCTCAGGTTCTCGTCTGTGGGCGGTTTGGGGGTTGTAGTTGGTGGGGGGGCAACTTCGGTTGCTGCAGGGGCAGCGGCCTTGGGCGTACAAGCAAATACGGCTAGGGCAAAGAGGCCGCAAATTAGGATTCGAAAGCGTGTAGAATGGTTCATAAATAGCCGGTAAATTGTTTCTGTGTAGTATAAAGATGCAAAAGCCTGACGAAGTTGGTAAACAAGGGCAAGAAAAACGTACTATTTTTGTGCCTGAATTACAAAAGCTCTTTGCGGCAGAGCGCTTATTGCCTGCCAATGCTTGTGCTGCTGTTTTTCATTTCTCAAAAGTTATCCCCCCACTCCATCCAAAATGAAAAAGCACAATTTCTTCGCCGGCCCGGCGATTCTTCCCGCTCCCGTTCTGAAACAGGCCGCTGCGGCCGTTACTGATTTTGATGGCATGGGCTTATCGATCCTAGAGATCAGCCACCGTTCTAAGCAATTTGTTGCGGTCCTCGACGAAGCCGAGGCCCTAGCCCGTGAGCTTCTAGGCGTATCTGATGAGTTTGCCGTACTCTTCCTTCCCGGAGGCGCCAGCTCGGAGTTCTACCTCACGGCTATGAACTTGCTGAACGAAGATGAAACCGCCGGCTACATTGATACCGGAGCATGGTCTACCAAGGCCATCAAGGAAGCCAAGATGTTTGGCGGCGTAGAGGTTATTGCCAGCGGCAAAGACCAAAACTACAACTACATCCCTGCCAATATTGAAGTGCCCTCCGGCCTCAAGTACGTCCACATCACGAGCAACAACACCATCTTCGGTACCCAGTTCAAGGAGTGGCCCCAAACGGACGCTCCGCTCGTAGCTGATATGTCTTCAGACATCTTCAGCCGCCGCTTACCACTGGAGAAGTTTGGCGTCATCTACGCCGGCGCGCAGAAAAACATGGGCCCCGCCGGTGTCGCGCTAGTGATTGTCCGTAAAGACTTGCTCGGCAAGGTGAAACGCCAAATCCCGACGATGCTGGACTACCGCACGCACATCGCGAAGCAGTCCAGCTTCAATACCCCGCCCGTGTACCCCATCTACGTGTCTATGCTAACAATGCGTTGGGTAAAAGAAAACGGCGGCGTTGAGGCGATGGAGAAAAAGAACGCAGCCAAGGCCAAACTCCTCTACGACGAGATTGACCGCAACCCAAAGTTCCGCGCCTCGGTAGCCGAAGGCACGGGCCGCAGCGTAATGAACGTCTGCTTCCTCCCTACCAACCCCGATGACCTAGAGCCCTTCGTAGCCGCCGCTACCGCTGCGGGCTGTATCGGCATCAAAGGCCACCGCTCTGTCGGCGGCTTCCGGGCCAGCATCTACAACGCCATGCCCATCGAGAGTGTACAGGTGTTGGTAGACGTGATGAAGGCGTTTTGAGAAGGTAGGAATTAGAGTTTAGAAGTCAGAAATTAAGGGCAAAATTGGAAGTTCTCGCCCATGCCTACTTTTCTGACTTCTAATTTCGTCGAACTTTTCCCGTCGTTCGTCGAACGTAGCGACCTGTAGCGCGTTATATTGGTGTTAAATAGGTAGTTATCGCTTATCTTACAGACCCCAATCAAGTAAAACCCCTTATCCAAATGTCTTCCAAAAAAACCTTGTTCCCACTTGCCCTTGTTTTTTTGCTTGCCCTCAGCGGACTAAGTTTCGGCTACCTTGTTGGCCAAAGCCAACAGGCCCAAGCGCAGAAGCAAGCCCAAGAGCAGCTTCAACTCATGACAGACAAAGTACAGGCAAAGGCCAGCGGAGCGTTGGTGAATAAAGGCGCAGAGGCGGTTCGTCGGATACTGATTAAGTAAGGCAACGAAACAAAAGACCTTCAGAACGGCCCGTAACGCAGAAGCGTTGCGGGCCGTTCTTGTTTACCTTCGCAAAAAAGATAAATGACGAACTACTTAGCCCTTCTCTGCGACCTAGACGGAACCCTAGCCGACACCGAGCCCCAACACTGTTCCGCCTGGCTTGATCTACTGCGGGAAACCTACAAACTCGATTACGACACAGCTTGGTTCGAGCAATGGATCGGGACGAGCGACAGGGTAGTGGCCGATTGGCTCATCAAAACCCACCAACTTAGCGTTACGCAGCAAGAAATGATTGACGGCAAGCAAGTCCGTTTTCACGAACTGGTGCGGCAGGCTGGTACCAGCTTCCCGGGCGTAGCGGAAGAGCTGGCCGAAATCCAAAGGTATTTCCCGCTTGCCATCGCGACCAACAGCGGCCGTTCGGATACCGATGTAGTGGTACCAGCCCTTGGGTTAGACCGTTTTACCGACGTAGTCGTTACGGCAACCGATGTTGAAAACCTGAAGCCCGCACCAGATATTTACCTCTTGGCGGCCGAGCGGCTGAACGTACACGCCGGAGCCTGCATCGCGATCGAAGACAGCAAACCGGGCGGGGAAGCCGCCAAGGCCGCAGGGTGCTACCTGATTGGCCTGAACGACAGCGTCGCTATGGCCGACGAGATCGTACGCGACAACGCCAAAGCGTTGGCCCGGGCGCGGATCATCTTAGGTACGGTATACGTGTGAAATTACCTAGGCCCAACAGGCTGGTTCAACTGCGCAGAAACAACGTTGGGGTCTTTCCGCAAAAAGCCGAGCAGTTCCTCGGCGCCCATCAGGTTGGGGTCTGCGGTGATGATGTAGTAAGGGCTGCGCGGAGAAATTCGTTTTTTGAGTTGCACGTTTTGTTTTCCGTAGGCGACGAGCCAAGTTGAGACAACGACGTTTTCGTTGAGCTGAACGATGACTTCTTGGCGTTCTTGTTGGCTTACGGGGCGTTCTTCACGGCCTATGATGGTGTCGGAGACCTGCCGGTAATTGGGTAGGTGGGCGAGGTCGTGTAGTTTGTTGCTCAAGAGTCGGAGTTCGGGTGGTTCAGAATCTTTGAAGGAGGTTTCGTGCATGGTTCCGTCGTCGTCGTAGTAGGCTACGGTGATGGTGGCTGCGTCTGGGATTTGGCTGCGGAAACTGCGGGGGTAGTTGGGGAAGTCTGCCTTGGCGAAGCTGTCCAACAAACCCGTTATTCTGCGTCGGTCAATGCTTTTTTCCCAGGTGCCGGGGCGGTCCGTGAAGCGTTGGCCTTCAAAGACCAGTAGGCCGTTTTCGTATACGTTGAGGGCGTATACTTCGCAGCGGCCGTAGCAGTTTCCCCGGTCGTAACGCACCCGCAGGTTGTATTTGCTTGCCCGGCTGGCTTGGGGGCCAAGCAGCTTGGCGGGGTCGCAGGCGGTAAGGAGGAAAACAGACAGTGCGGTGAGGCAGAGTAGGAGTAAGATGATTGGTTTCATGGGAGAGTAGGAGTCTGGGGATTAGAATTCAGGAATATCAGGGCAGCGCGGCTTTTCGGGCGCGGCCGCAGGATGCAAGGCAAGGTTAATGGCTTAGTCCTGAACCCTTAACCACCCCTTTGCACCTGCGGCCGCGCCCCATTCTGAACAGACGGAATGGATGTATACAACACCCTTTAATTCTAATATTCAACAACCGAAATAAGGAGTTCGGTACGCCGGTTTTTCTGCAGATCAACTTCGGTAATTCCGTTCGTTACGGGGTCGTAAAAACCTTTTCCCGCAATGGTGAGGCTCCGGGGGGAGAGGCCAAAATTGATCAGTTGGGTAGCTACATTGATGGCCCTGTCTGAGCTGTCTTCGTAGGCGCGCAGCGCGTTGCCGCCGCTGTTGTCTGCGTGGCCAACCACGAGGATACTGGCCGAGGAGTGCGCCCGGAGCACACCGGCAATACTCCGCAACAGGCTCTGCCCTGAGGGGTTGATCGAGAACCCATCGGAAGACAACAAAGACTCTCCGAGCGTAACGCGGAGCTTATCGGAGCCTTCGGCCTCCATGTTCTGGGCCGAGACGGGGTAGCGCGACAGAACCTGGCTCAGGTCGCTCTGGATCTGGTTGACCCGCAAAGCTGCGTTCTGCGAAGCCGAAAGGGCCGGCCGTGAAGCCTGAGAGCCGTAAGCTTGGGGCGCGGAAGCAGCGGTGGAGTAAGTACCGGGGGCTTCGCCCGCCGCTTGGTAATCAGACTCGATGCGCGCAATAGCGTCTTCGCGCGCGGTCAGGGTGGCTTCCAACTGCCGCAACTCGTCTTCGCGCTCACTGATGGCCGTTGTCCGTTCTGCTAGCCGCTGCTGGAGGCCGCTAACTTCGTCTCCGTTGGTACTCAGCAGTTGCTGGCTTTGCCCTAGCAACTCCTCGTAGCGGGCCTGTAAAGACTGGTAGCTGCTGTTGAGCGAAACGTTGGTGGCCGTCAGGGCTTCTACCTGCCGGATGCGCTGCCGGAGGTCGTTGCCTACTACGTCTACTTCGTCGTACGACGAAATGGCCCGCTGGTCGTTGAGGCTGTCGGCAAGCAAGGTTTGGCTGCGGTAGTAGTTGCGTTCCGTTTCCAGCGCAGCGTACTGATCTTTGGGTACACACGCAGTAAACGCGAGGGCCATGAGAAGGACGGAAGTAAATATCTGTTTCATGCTGTTGGTTGTAGGAGGGCTTGTTTGAGGGCAACTAGTACAGTGTAATTTAAGTTTGTTGACTTTTGTGCTGGTGGATTTTATTGGCTGGCAAGGCGGTAAAACCGGAGTTTAGCCGTAGCTAAATGAGGATTTTACCAACGCAGCCAGCCGATAAAAGACGCCGCAGAAAAG
>CALEDI010000257.1 GCA_937949535.1 uncultured Lewinella sp.
GTTGAATGATATTATTCATTCTTTCAAACCGCTATACATTGACGCTGATTAAGTGGCCATTACGCTAAAACGCGTAGCGTTTTCACAAGTCCCTCCCCCGTGGGGAGGGATTTAGGGAGGGGGTTTTAGTCGATGTATAGCGGTTTGTCATTCTTTACAATACGTTCACAACAAACGCGCCATCTGTTGTACGGCGTGAACGGGTAGAAATGTTCGGTGCCAGTGCATCTTTTTGGGAATAACGGTATTTTCTCAGTGACAATCCCCCTACCTTTGCGTCCTCAACAAGAATTTACTTTCGATCAGCATTCAACGTTCATTTAACTCGTCCTTTAGTTGACGGGCTTAATTTGACGTGGAATGCTGTTGTTTTATAATCCCTACCAGAAGAAAGATTTATGTCTTTACAGTACGACCCTACCAACCCTTGGCACCGCGTTCCCGTCGGTGAAAACGCACCAAGCCTAGTCAACGGCATTATCGAAATTCCGCGCGGGGAGCGCGCGAAGTACGAACTAGACAAAACCACCGGTCTCCTCAAAATGGACCGCGTGATTTACTCTTCCATGCACTACCCAGCCAACTATGGTTTCATCCCCCAAACCTACTGCGACGATGATGACCCGCTAGATATCATGGTACTCACCCAAGCCCGTATCGTACCTATGTGCTTGGTCTCCTGCAAGGTCATTGGAGTAATGCGGATGCTCGATGGCGGAGAACTCGATGATAAAATCATCGCCGTAGCTGAAAACGACATGAGTGTTAACCACTACAACGACATCTCCGAACTGCCGCCCCACTTCAAACGTGAGCTGCAAAGCTTCTTTGAAGACTACAAAAAACTGGAGAAGAAAGCTGTCGTGATCGAAGAGTTCCTAGGTGCTGAGACGGCCAAAGAAATTGTGGTTAAGGCCGTAAGAGATTACCAAACATTGATGGGTTTTGCGCAGCTGTAAATAGGTTGCTCGGCCTTCGGTCTGAGATTTCCATTGCTAAAATTGAGGGGAATACGCTCAAAGAGCTGTGTTTTCCTGAATTACCTTCTTGCAACCTGCAACCTGCAACTTGCAACTTGGAACCTGCAACCCCTCCTACCGCGAAGCAATCCACTGCCGCAAAAACACCCTACAGCTCCGTTCGCTCCCGCCCGCATCCACGGCGTACTGCATCTGGCCGATGGCCTGCTCCATGATCCTCGCGGTCCAACTACCGGGAGCGCAACGACATTCCGTAATTTTATTACTGCTTGCATTGTAATAGGCAACCGTGATGCAGATGGGCTCGTCGCTTTGGCCCCGGCATTTGAGGGCCGCTTGGCGGCCCGGTTCTGGGATGAAAGTCTGGGCGGGGTAGTGGAGGTGATGGGCGGGTAGTTGCTTATGGCTGAGGCTCCCGCCTCCGTCGCCGTGGATGCGGAGCATCCAGCCCGTATGGTTTTTTACCTCAACGTAGTCTAAGTCTGCCAGTGGTATCGCTGTGGCTGGGCCACTGCAGTGCATCAGTGTAAAAACGAATAGAGCAGCGACAAGGTGACGGATGAACATCGTATGGGGGGAGGTTACAGATAAATATACTGATGCAAAAACATATCGTTTTGGTGGTTAGCGGGGATGTACAAGGCTGTAATGGTCAACATACAACAACCAGCGGCCGAAGGTGTTAGAACCTCGGCTTGTTTACGGCCAGCTCTGATTATTGGCTAAACTCCGTCGGGAAGCCAAGCAATAGTTTCTTTCCATTTGATACCATACGATACTTATAAATTGAAGAACGGACTCACGGTAGTCCTGCACCACGACCCCAAGCGCACCGTCGCTGCGGTCAACGTCCTCTATAAGGTCGGTAGCCGCAACGACCCTCCTGGCCGTACGGGCTTTGCGCACCTTTTCGAGCACCTCATGTTTGGAGGGTCCGAAAACGTGCCCGATTTCGACGAGGCCCTGCAACGGGCTGGCGGAGAGAACAATGCCATTACCGGAGCAGATCAAACCCTTTACTATGACATCCTTCCGGCAGACAATGTAGAGACTGCGCTTTGGCTCGAAGCCGATCGTATGGCCAGCCTCAAGCTCAACCAGAAATCTCTGGATACCCAGAAGAAAGTAGTTGTTGAGGAGTTCAAAGAAACCTGCCTTGAAGAACCCTACGGAGACCTCTACCATCATTTGAATGACTTGGTATACAAGGTCCATCCGTACCGCTGGCCGGTTATTGGAGAACGCTTTGAACACATTGAAGACGCAAGCCTAGAAGATGTACGAGACTTCTACTACACCTATTACCGCCCAGACAATGCCATCCTTGCCATAGCCGGGGGGTATGACAATAGCCTCATCCGAGGGCAAATCGAGAAATGGTTTGCACACATCCCCCCCTCCGGCCCAGAGCACCAGCCGCCAAGCCTACCCACTGAGCCCGAGCAGGCCGAAACCCGCCGCAAGGAAGTATTTGCCGATGTGCCCAGCCCCGTCATCTACCTCAGTTACCGGACGCCGGGGCGGCTGCACCCTGATTTCCCTGCGCTAGACGTATTGTGCTTCTTACTCGGTAGCGGAAGATCGTCCTTGCTCTACCACGACCTCGTGCGAGACAGCGACCTGTTCGCCGAGGTGTCTGCCAGCCACAACGATAGTCTCGACTCTGGCTCTGTGATGATCGACGCACGCCCAGACGAAGATGCCGACTACGACGAAGCCCGCGCAGCACTATTCGCCACCATCGAGAAGTTTGTAGCCGAAGGCATCACGAAGCCTCAACTGACCAAGGTGATGAACCGCCTTGAGCAACACAATCACTTCAAGAGCATCAACATCAGCAGCCGTGCCTCCGAACTGGCGTTCTACGCCGCCCTAGGAAAGCCCGAGTTGATCAATGAGGAACTTAACCAGTACCTCGCAGTCACCGTCGAAGATGTTAACCGGGTAGCCCAGACTTACCTCCGCCCAGAAAGGCTCTCGGAGGTCGATTATTTTTGTGAGGAAGAGTGATTAGGGTTTATCAGCCTAGATCGGAACGAAAAAAAATAGCCCCAACTCGCTAAAAGCAAATTGGGGCTGTTTTTTATCGGTCTAAACGTTCGCAGTGAAAATTAGCTTTACTGCACTTCGCGCTTAGGAAAGGATTACCGCCGAACAACGATCTTGCCCGTAGCGGCCTCTCCTGCGGCAACTAACTGGAAGTGGTAAGCACCGGCGGCCAAGGCCCGAGTGTCTAGGCGGAAGTGTTGAGCTCCACCATCCAGCATCTGCTGGCGGCGTATAACTACACGACCTAGCGCGTCGAATAAAGTAAGCTCCGTGTTGCCAGCCCGGGGAAGTTCAAACCGAACTTCTACGTAGTCGTTGGCAGGGTTAGGTGCCGCGCCAACTAGACGGAAAGCGGAGATGCCTTCTGTGTTCAATACGCTGTTGATGGTTGGTACAAAGCGGCGGAGGTCTGCGTCATGGGCTTCGGAGATGAAGCCTGCGGTGTTGTTCACGATGATGTCTCCGGGCGCAGAGCTCCGGGTTTCGGTGGCGCGCACGGCTAACTTAACCATCTCTGCACCTGCGTTCAGCGCCCGCGTCTCGCCCGTCTGGCTAAACCAACTGGTACGAACCAAACCACGGCTGCTTAGGTGATCTCCAACTTCTAGGTCGGAAAGCTCTCCGGTGCGGACATTGATGATTTCCAGCCCGTCGGCTACTTTGAATTCGCTCTGGAAGGAAACCAAGTCTTGCGTTTCTGCAAGGCTGAGGGTCAGGTCGTAGATGCGGCCCGCAACGAATTGCTCGGGCAACTCTACGTTCATTGGCAGGCTGCCTTGGCTACGCCCAGGGTCTGCATCGTTGAGGATGTCGCCCGTCTTGATGGCTGTAAACGCCACCATGGTATCGCTTTCCAGCATTACTTGAGCCCGACGAGGAGTAGGGAAAACGCCGCTGGTGTTCCAGTCGTCGGCAAAAACGTGGCTGTTGGGTACAAAGGTCCAACTGTTGCAGTCCATAACTTCGGTCAGGCCGTCGTTCAGCAATAGGTTCTGCATCACGAATAAGTCGATGGTAGAAACACTCTGGCTGCAGTTCATGTCCATCGCAACAACTTGCATTGGGTCGGTGATCTGTGGCACATCGAAGCCCATCAGGTAGCGCTGGGTCAGGAAGATCTCGAAACTGGACAGGCCGTTGGCATAGTCCGTTCTTTTTACAGGCTCGATGTAGTACATACGGCCCATGGATAGGCCTGCAAGCGTGCTTGCGATGCCGTTTTCGTCTACCGGAAGGTCGATAGTAAAGCTTCCGTCTGGTTCAGAGAGTAGGAAGGAGGTGCCTTCCACTTCGTTACCGTCCGTGGTCATTGCCCGAGAGCTGATGTTGCCCACCAAGCTGCTGGAGACTTCGATTAAGCCCGGCAGGTAGGTAACGGGAATGAGCATTGGCGTTCCGTCATGAACAGCACTTACTTCGAGTTGAATCGGCTGGCTGATCAGGTTGAGGTCCGTTATTCCTGGGTTGTTCCCCAGTTGAAGGTGGATGTAGAACAACAGATTGGTTTCGCCATCCAGGGCAATTCCTTCCGTACCGTTCGCTACGAAGGAGAAGCTGCTGTTGTCGCTGTTGTACTGCGGTTCGATGATTCCGGCGGAGAGGTGCGTGATTGTCGCTACCGATGGGTCGTTGAAGGAGAACGTACCAGCGATGGTAGCGAGATTGCTCATGCCTTGGACGGAAACGGGAATCCGAACGTCGTTGCCGGGGAAGCTCCGAGCGCCACCAATCACAATCTGAGCGCTACTTGGAGGCGTGAGGTCTATGTTTTTGCAAGCAGTAGCACTACCACAACCATTGTCTACCGTTAGGCAAACCTCGTAATTACCCGCACTGCTGAAGATGTGCTGTGGGTTTGGGCCAGCTACTAAGGGAGAGCCGTCGCCAAAGTTCCAACTGTAGTTTCCTTCGCCAGATAGGTTGGTGAAGTTTACGGCCAGGCCGTCAATGGAAGCGGAGAAGTCTACCTCTGCCAAACTTCCGGAGGCACCGCCTACGATGGTAGAGAAGTTCATTTCCATACAGCCTTCGGTACTGAAGGCGCGGATGGCGTAGTCTCCCGGAGGAGCAGGGATGTAAAGCGGCTCGGTTACGTTTTCCACCATTTGGGTGATCGGGCCAGATACCGCAACGCGGTAAGGGCCAGTACCTGCTACGAAGTCGAAGTAGAAACCGCTGCTGTCGCAGCTGTTGTCTATTGTGATGTCGAATAGGTTGGCGGAAGTTCCGAGGACTTCTATGGTCTCGGTGTCCGTACAGCCAGTCGCATCGGTTACCCTGATTTGGTACTCGCACGAGGTCCGATTGTCTAGCTCGAACTGGTTCAGGTTGGTAGTGAAGGTTGTATCGGTTACGCCGTCACAAAGCCGAACTACTTCTACGTTGAAGGGCGCAACACCTCCGTTGATGTCGTTCCACAACTGGTTCAGTTGGTTACAATCATTGAAGATCAGTGAAGTCACCAAGTTCAAGTCAGAGGTAGTATTACTGATCGTAAACTGATCGGTTTCCGTACATCCGATGTCGTCGGTGACGGATACGGTGTAGGTTCCACTCGGGAGGTCATCGCGGGTTATGCTGGTTTGTTGGGTGACAAATGTCTCACCTTCTGGCCCATCGTAAACAATGGTGAAAGGGGCGGTGCCGCTGGTGATTTGTATGTCTAAGGAGCCAAGTTCGTTACAGGATCCGGAGGCCGAGGTAAGGTCGAAGAGTTCAATCGGTGCGGGGAAGACCGTAATGACATCCATAACCATACAACCAGCAGCATCAGTAATGATGATTTTGTAGTCACATGGCTCCAGATCGGTTAGCTCAAAGCCGACTTCTCCGGATACAAATTCCGTCATGGTAGTATTGTCACACAAGCGGATTACTTCGACGGAGAACGGCCCCGTGCCGTTGAAGATGTCGATCCATACTTGGTTGTACTGCCCGCAGTCGTTACTGATGAGGGCGGCCTGAAGCGTGAGGCTACTAGTAGTTGACTCTTGGGTTACGGTCTCTGTTTCCACACAGCCGTTGGCGTCGGTAACTGTAATGGTGTACTGGCCAGCGGGGGTGTCGTTGATGGCAAGTATGTTGCCGTTCACGGTGTTAGAACCTGTTTGCGGACCGCTGTATACTACTTGGTAGGGCGCCGTGCCTCGGATGAATGAAAGGTCAATTCTTCCGTTTTCCCCACATGGACCATTTACAGGGTTAGGGGTGAATAGGTTCGGAGGGTCTGCTTCTACGCAAGACTCGGTGGTTACCGTACAACCAAGAGCATCAGTAATTCTAACTTGGTAGCAGCATTCATCGAGGTCTACTAGCTCAAAACCGTTGCCGGTTACTTGGAAGCTGTCTTCGATTGTGTTGTCGCACAGTCTGGTCAATACTACTTGGTATGGCCCTGTTCCGCCGTTGATGTCGTTCCAAAGCTGGTTGTATTGCCCACAGTCGTTATTGATAAGGGCCGTTTGTAGGTCGAGGTCACTTGGTGTGTTGGTAACCGTTACGGTTTCCGTTTCGGAACAACCATTTGCGTCGATGACGACGACGGTGTATGTACCTGCAGCAAGGCCATCTACATTAAACGTTCCGGAGTTGCTTGCTTGTAGGCCGTTGTTGGGCCCGCTATACTCCAGAGAGTAAGGCCCGCTTGCTAGGCTGTTCATTACTTCTACATCAAAACCACCTGGCTGACCACACACACCATCAACTCCAACAACATTGAAGAGCTGGTAAGGGTCAATAGTGACCGTTTGCATTGTCATACAACCGTTCGCATCGGTTACGGTGATTTTGTAATCACAGGGGATCAAACCGGTCACTTCAAATCCGTTACCGCTTCCTTGGAAGTCTACGGGGGTATTATCACAGAGACGTATAACTTCGGCGGTGTAAGGCCCTACGCCGCCTTCAATATCGTTCCAAATCTGATTTGGCTCACCGCAATCATTAGGGACTACGCTAGAAACAACTTCTAGTGTGCCATCATTGAGTAGGGTAGTGGTCTCCGTTGTTTCACAACCATCAGCATTTGAAAGGGTGAAAGTGTAGGTGCCAGCTGGCAGACCGTTGACGCGGTACACCTGAGAGGCGAGGTTCACGCTGCCGTTTATTGGGCCGGTCCATTCGATGAAGTAGGGGTAAGTTCCTGCCGTTACTTCAAGGTCAATGACACCGGTTCCGCCACACGCCCCGTCGAGAGGTGTAAGGATGAAGAAGTCATCATCGAGGTTAACATTGATGGTTACGGTCTGCGTGCTGAAACAATCGTTCGCATCGGTAACGTCAATCCTGTAAGTGCAGTTAGGCAGGTCGGTGATATCGAAGATGTTGTTTAGGGTCGTAAAGGTCCTGTTTTCTTCGGGGCATGCATCAGTTGTGAGGGAAACCGAGAATGGTGGTTCTCCACCGCTCATCAGGGTCCGTATGTTGTCCAACTGGTCACAACCTGCTCCGTAGTAGAAGCTAGACTGATTGGCAGAGGAAAGGCCACCGGTTACTGTTATTTCGGTTGTCGCCGAACAGCTGCCGAAGTCAGTAGCGGTCAGGGAGTAAGTGCCCGGAAGCAACTCGAGAATGCCCGTTCCTGTTCCGTCAATTGTCATGCTACCCGATGCCGTACCGCTGTAGGTAACGGTGTAGTTGGGCGTTCCACCAGAAATGGAAAGCTGTAGCCTAGAAGCGTTGTCATCACAAGCCGCAGCTATTTGATTTACGTCTAGCTCCAGAACGCCGCCGTTGTCTTCTACGAAAACGGTCTCAGATTGGTCACACCCGTCTGCGGCCCAAACGGAGAAGTTGTAGGTTCCGGTAGGGAGGTTGTTCAGTACGGTAATGGGCTCGTTGGTATTGATCGTACCTGAAACCGGACCGGAGTAATTGATGGTGTAAGGTGCTAAACCAGTAGAGATGTTGACGCGCGCAGTACCCGGAACCGCACAGTTGGCTGGCGTCGCAGAAACACTGACCTCCATTTCGGCATTGGCAACAATCAAGTTTTCGCTGTAAGAGCAACCAAAAGCATCGGTTAATGTAAATACATACTGGCCAGCGGGTAGTGTCTGGACGCGGAAGTTGTACCCGTTCACCGGCTGTGTTCCGGAAACGGGGCCGCTCAAGTGGATGCTGTAAGGAAGGCTCCCGTCAGGGGCACTTACTACAATCTCCCCAAGGTTTCCATCACAAGAAACAGGTACCGTTGAAGTAGTAACGGCTAAGTTTCCGCTAGCCGCATCTACCGTTACAGACCGAGCAACACTACAACCAGCAGCATCAACGACCGTGATGTCGTAGTGGCCTGCTTCAAGGGGCGTAATAACAAAGTTGGAAGAGTTGGTCGTAAAGTTTCGGTTCAGGTCTCCCCGAAGGTAAACCGCATAAGGAGCTATACCTGCCGAAATAAGACTTACCCTAACGCTTCCTTCTTCGCCACATCCCGCCGCAGAAGGCGTCATGGTGGCGTCTAGGTTACCTTCATTGTTCAGGATGGTGAAGTTGAAAACCATCCGGCAGCCAGCAGCATCTTCTACCTCTGTCGTGTAGTCGCCCGGAGGTAGGTAACCAAAATGAAACAACCCGTTGGTGCTACTTGCTGCCCGACAAACCGGACCAACATAGTGCGCAGAATAAATTGGAGATCCCCCGCTAACTTGGAAGTTGAAACTGCCGCCAGATTGTCCACAAGCAGTACCGGTTTGGCTAAGAACTTCTAACCCAAGATCACAAGTAGAAGCACAGTCAACACTTAGGTTGTAGTTGGATATCGCTCCGTTGTAACCATCTACCACAACGTAGTAGGTGCCAGCCGGTAGGTCACGGATAATCTGTTCGTCGTTTGTGCCAGGGTTCTGGCTGTACTGAAGCCCGCTCCGGCGGCTACACTCGCTTAGTAGGAAAAGCTCAAGGTTTGCGCTCAGGCCCGTTAGGTCAATCGTTACGGTGCCGGCCTCGGTAGTGGTGAAAGAATGAACAATTTCTGGCCCGTTGTTCTCTACGTTTAGTGTAGAACCGCAGGTATAAGTGCTCACATCGTCGGTCCCGCCTGCATTGGTGCCATTATAAGGTATACCACAGGAAAGCGGAACGCTTTGGCCACAATCTAGGTAACCACAGCTTAGTTCTAGGCGGTAATCTCCACCATTACCCGCAGCACCCTGATCTACGACAATGTAGTAGGTGCCGTTGGGGGCATCCTCGAATACGATGCCCTCATTGTTGGTGGTGTTGTTGGATTGGGTGCTGGCTCCAATTACAGTGTAATTGCCGCAGTCTCCGGTCAGTAGGAAAAGATCCATGTTTAGGCCCGGAGTCATGATCTCAAGACCAATCTGTAGGTCACCCGCCGAGGTCTTGTCAAAAACGTATACCCGGTCTGGGCCGTTCATTAAGGCTCCGGTAGCACCGGGGTAACTAGCAATTTGATTGCCAGCTCCAATGGTTGATTCGTTGGGGAGGTAGTCTCCACAGGATATTACCGTCGCTTCGTCACACCATCCAGAAGAACCATTACAAGGCCCATTGGTGTAAGACTGTACACCGGCAGCATCTGCAAAACAAGGGTTGATGTAGGTTTCCCCGTTACAGCCACACACGAAATCAGTATCTGTACCGCAGTCGTCGGTAGTAGAAATTTCGGTAGGGTCTATACAACTTGCATCACAACCACCGCTAGTGTAACTTCTTACTCCGCTGGCCTCCGCAAGGCAAGCAGAAGCATACTGCTCACCATCACATCCACAAACGGGCGTGTCACCCGTTTCGCAGGTAAGAGAGATGACACCAGAAACTTGGTTCACGCTCGTACCGCTACTGATTACGATCAAGTTGGGGTCGTAACATGTCTGGTCTGCAGTATTGCAAATACCAGTATAGTAGTTCACTACACCCGCAGCTTCTGCTTCGCAGGCGTTTCCATAAATGATGCCGTTGAACCCGCAAACAGGCTCATATGCCGTTGGGCAAGTCGTGTTTGGGTTCATGTTTTCTACCACGATGCCGGGGTTCCAACAAGCGCCAGAAGTGTAAACGGAAATACCCGCAGCTTCCGCAAAACAACTGTTGAGGTACGTTACGCCGTTACTACCACATACAGGGCTAACGGTAAAGGAACAGCCCGCTTCAGTAGCTAAACTAAAGGAGGCCGCTGCTATCGGATGCGGAGAAAAATCAGCATCCACGAAAATAAGACTATCAATTGTAATCTGGGCGCCACCGAGTGTGTCTGCGTCGAAATCAGCAGCCAAAGGAAGCTCTAAACGCGCCATCACTCCGTCTGCAATACGGTCCTCATGATTAATGGCCGTAATAGATAACGCAAGCTGGTGGGTGGCACTGTCTACTGCCGTTATTTGGAGGAATTCCTTAGCAGAAAGAACGGAAGCGTCGTCCATGCCCTCACTATGAAAGAAGTGGTCTGCTAGCAAACCTTCTGTTACGGTAGCCCGGAAACCAAGGCTCTGAAAATTATCGTAAGCTTCTTCTCGCCCTTCAACCACTACATCTATCAGCAATACACTACCTGTTGGGCGCAACTGAATACCCGCAGCCACAAGGCTAAGCGTCGCTTCATGAGCCCCGCTTGTGTCTGGGTGTACCCAAGGATCTGTTTGTAGGGCGGGGACGCGGGTGCGGTGCATGTTGGAAAGCAGGGCCTTAAGGTCTTTGCCCGAGACCCGTCCGTCACCGTCCATGTCGGAGTACGCAAAACTCATGCTTGATGGAAAGGCTTCTGGCCATGCCTCACCTAACGGTTGGCCAACCCAATCTATGGTAGCATTGGGGCGCTCAAAACGCTTAGAACCATACGCATGGGCCCAGAAAATTAGGTCCACTTCGTTAACCACGCCGTTGTCGCTCGCGTCTCCGGGCCAAACCATGTTCTCCTGTGCCGCTAGTGGAGAAGCAAAAAAGGTTGCCAGCAAAATAAATGCACTGAGGGTAAAAATCTTGTTCATAGTCGGGATTATGTAAGGTAGCTAGCTGGCCTAGTCGGACGCGGACTAACTATGGTCGTAAACAAAATCGAAAGAAAGCAGTCTTTAATTTCTTATAGGCATGACGCAAGGGCAAAGAATAAGTCACGCCTTACAGATGTCTAATAATGGCATAAAGATAAGTATAGTAAGCTACTAAAAGTACAAAAATAGGCTTATTAGAGCCACTCCTGTCCGTTTTTATACCGTTTGCGCAACAGAAGCAACCCGTTTAGTAAAGCCTCAATACCGGTGTTACCATTCAGTTAAAGACAGTAAGTCATCTGTTTTTAACCGTTCTGTGGCAGAAAACATCAAGGCAACAAGCTGTTGTGTAGACAAAGTCTAAATAGTGAATCAAGATCAACATGGAGCATACTTACTGGCTTAGAACCATCCAAAGTCGTAACTTTGCGGCCAACTTGGGAATATTGTGTGAAAACAAGCCTTTCCAAGACAATTCAAGCTCGGTTCGAGCTACTTTATCTTGTTTTAACGCAATCAGGCGTATGAAATCTCTTAAGCGACTAACCGGCATTCTCTCCATGATGATGTTGGTTAACCTTACTTTCCAATCTCAGGCGCAAGCCGATGGGAGTAATTTGCTCTTCTACGGCTTAGCCGCCGTAGCCCTCCTTATTTTCTTTTTCATCGTGATCAGCGTTGCCGATAACTTTATGGTTATTGAGTCCAACGAGTCCGGAATCAACGGAGATAAGGCCAACATGGGCCTCTACCCCAAGCTCAGCGAAATCTTCAGCAAGAAAGCCCCTGCTTACTTAGAAGGAGAGCACACCTACCAACTGAGCAAAGGCTATGACATCCCGCTAGAAGGCAAGCCCTCAAACGATGTAGACGGAGCAGGTTCGGTTACCCGCTTTGCAGCGATGCCTCCAGACTTCATCGGTCTGATGCCCATCCCGAAGGTGGTCGTCGCGGTAGGCGACTCCGTAAAAGCCGGAGACGTACTCTACTTCGATAAGAAAAAAGACCGCATCAAGTTCGTCGCACCCGTTAGCGGAGAGGTGATCGAGATCAACCGAGGCAACCAGCGTGCTATTGCCAGCATCGTGATCTTGGCAGACAAAGACCAAGTGAGCCGCAGCTACACCCTCCCCGCCGAAAGTGCTTCCCGCGAAGAACTCGTTGAGTTCCTCCTAGAAAGCGGCGCGTGGGCAGGCATCCGCCAACGTCCTTATAATGTAGTAGCAGACCCAGAAGTGACACCGCGCGACATCTTCGTCTCTACTTTCAGCACCGCACCCCTAGCGGCAGACAGCAAACTACAGGTCGCTGGCCGCGAAGATGTCTTCCAAGCTGGTATCGACGTACTCGCCCGCCTAACCCCAGGCCTCGTTTACCTTGGCCTCGATGGCCGCGAGAAAGGCAAAACGGCCTTCTCCGCCGTAAACGGTGCTGAAAAACGTTACTTCATCGGTGCGCACCCTGCCGGAAACGTTGGCGTACAGATGCACCACATCCACCCCGTCGGGGCGGGCGAAGACACCGTCTGGACGCTAGACGTAAACGCCGTACTCCTCATCGGCGAACTGTTCAAGAACGGCCGCTTTAGCTCCGAGCGCGTTGTCGCACTAGCGGGCGCACCGCTTTCCGCTCCTCGCCACGTACGCACCTACGCAGGCGCCAACCTTGGCGAACTGCTCAAAGGCGAAGCCTTTGAGAATACCCGCATCATCAGCGGAGACGTACTTACCGGCAAGGCCGTTGGCGCTGAGGGCTACCTCGGCTACCACGAAGACCAAGTTACGGTACTTAAGGAAGGCAACGAAGCTGAAATATTTGGCTGGTTGCTCCCCCTCAAACCCCGCGCTTCTGTCTCCGCCACCATCCCTACCTTCAGCGATGTAGAAGCAACAACCAATACCCACGGCGAAAAGCGCGCATTCGTAGTCAACAACGTCTACGAAACCGTAATGCCGATGGATGTCTACACCCAACAACTGATGAAATCCATCATGGTGCAAGACTTTGAATCAATGGAAGGCCTCGGCATCTACGAACTCGTAGAAGAAGACGTCGCATTGGCCGAGTTCACTTGTGTTTCTAAGCAGCCACTGCAGAGCATCCTCCGCGATGGCCTTAACATCATGCTCGAACAGGGATAATTACAAAAAACCGTCGGTCACCTTTAGTGTCCGACTTAGCTAGAATAGCAATATGAAAGCATTACACGACTTCGTCAAAAAGTTTGAGCCAGCAAAGGACAACAAGCTTGCGCATACGACCTTTGACGCTTTCTACACCTTCCTCTTTCAGCCCGATGCGGTTACGACTGACGGGACGCACATCAAAGATGGCATGGACTTAAAGCGCCTCATGGTGCATGTAGTTCTTGCCCTACAACTCCTTTATGTATTCGGTACTTGGAACATCGGCCACCAGCATTTTCTCGCGCTGGGAGAGCACACCGGACTGTTAGAAGGCTTTCACCTGAAAGTTGTCTATGGTTTGATCCAGATTCTCCCAATCTTCGTCGTCACCCACGTGGTTGGCCTGGGGGTCGAGTTTATCTACGCCGCCAAAAAAGGCCACTCCGTAGAAGAAGGTTTCCTTGTTTCCGGTGCCCTCATCCCCCTCATCATGCCGCCAGATATTCCGCTGGTATGGCTCGCTATCTCCATCATCTTTGCTGTCATCTTAGGTAAGGAAGCCTTTGGTGGTACGGGCATGAACATCTGGAACGTTGCCCTACTGGCACGCGTTTTCATCTTCTTTGCCTACCCAACCACCATCTCCGGAGATGAAGTATGGGTTAGCGGAATCGAGAAAGTAGGCACGGAATACTTTGCAGCTAGCTACGGTTGGGCGCACAACTTCTTCGACTGGATCTTCAGCGGCGTAGGCCTCAGCCAATTCGGCGCGGGCGGCCAAGCCGTCGTTGATGGGTGGACGGGCGCAACCCCGCTCGGCATCGCAGCCAAAGAAGGCTGGGAAGGCGTAACGGCTGTTTACTCTACCGACGCGATGTTCTTTGGTGGCATTCCCGGTTCTATTGGTGAAATGAGCGTTCCGCTCATCATCATCGGTATGGTATTCCTGATTGTAACCAAGATCGCTGACTACCGCGTCATCTTCGGCGGCCTCATTGGCTTCGTTGTTTGTGCGCTGATGATGAACGCCATCGCGCCGCCAATGGATGCGCTTACGGCAGACACGCCTGGCGTGTTCAAGTTCATGGCCATTCCTTGGTACTACCAGATGATCATGGGCAGTTTCTTGTTCGCGATCACCTTCATGGCTACCGATCCGGTTTCCAGCGCAGATACGCCTACCGGCAAGTGGATATATGGTTTCCTGATCGCCTTCATCGGCCTCATCATCCGTGTGATGAACCCCGCTTACCCCGAAGGCTGGATGCTTTCTATCCTGCTGATGAACACCTTCGCGCCACTCATCGACCACTACGTATACGAAGCCAACATGAAGCGCCGCGCTAAGCGCACCTCGCTCATGGCTGAGCAGCGTAGCCAGTTGATCACGATGCGCAACGAAAACAACTAGAACGCAGGCTGCTGCACCCTCGAGATCATAGCCTGATGTTTTTTGGGCGATCAACGCAGGTGCAGCGTAAGGGTTTAAAGGAGTAAGGGACTAAAAGGATACTTTACCCCAGCTTCCTCAAAACCTCCCCCTGCACCTGCGGCCTCGCCCAGCTAAAGAACTTTTAAAGAATAACCATGAGTACGAAATACATCTACACGTTTGCCCTGATCATGACGGTGCTGGTAGCACTGTTGCTCGCCGGCTCCAAAGTTGTGTTGGGCCCGATCGCAGAGGTTAACGAAGACATCTTCAATAAGCGCCAAATCCTAGAGGCCATCTCTGGCCCATTGGAGGAAGCCGGTAAATCCGTTACCACCCTCTCCGACCAAGAAGTCCTTGACCTCTTCGAGGGGCAGGTGAAGCAGGCCGTAGTAATGGCCGACGGCACCCCGATGGAAGGCAAAAAAGCCATTGAGGTAGACATGGCCCAAGAGCGCAAAAAAGCCGAAGACGAACGCATGTACCCCGTCTACGAAGTTGCGCTTGATGGCTCCAAATACTTCATCTTCAGCGTACGCGGCAGCGGCCTCTGGGATGCCATCTGGGGCAACATCGCCCTGAAGGAAGACATGAACACCGTTGCAGGTGTTTCCTTTGACCACGCTGGTGAGACCCCTGGCCTCGGCGCCGAAATCAAAGACAATACCAAGTGGAAGGGCCAGTTCGCTGGCAAGAAAATCTACGACGGCAACGAGTACGTTTCTGTCAACGTCCGCAAAGGCGGCGCGATTGATAAAGACCACGAAGTAGACGGCCTCAGCGGCGCAACCGTTACCGCCGACGGCGTAACGGACATGCTGTACTCCGGCCTGAAAGCCTACATCCCCTACATGAAGGAAGCCAGCAAAGGCGCTACCAGCATGAACCTCAAATAAAAAACTGCTCGGAAAACTTCGGTTCTCCGCCTGATAAATAATCATCAACATGGCTACAGCCACAGAGACAAAAGCCCCCAAGAAAGAACCACTGTTCGGTAAGCAGGAAAGAACCCTACTGACTGATCCGTTGCTGGACAACAACCCGATTACCATTCAGGTACTTGGTGTGTGTTCTGCACTCGCCGTTACCTCCCTCGTTTACCCATCTTTAGTGATGGCCGTAGCGGTGGTGTTCGTGTGTGCGTTCTCTAGTTTGGTAACGTCGTTGCTCCGCAACGCCATCCCCAAGGCCGTACGCCTGATCGTTCAGTTGGTCATCATCGCTACGCTCGTAACGCTGGTGAACGAGGCCCTGAAGGCAATCAACTACCCTGTCTACAAACAACTTTCCGTTTACATCGGCCTCATCATCACGAACTGTATCGTGATGGGCCGCTTGGAAGCGTTCGCGATGGCCAATAAGCCTTGGCGTTCCTTCTTAGATGGTATCGGCAATGGCCTCGGCTACGGCCTCATCCTCGTTGTGGTTGGTGCTATCCGTGAAATCTTCGGTAAGGGTACGCTCTTCGCTGGCTCCGGTATCGCGATGCGCTTCATCGGCCCCGGCCCTGAATTCATGATCGATACGGCAACGGTTGGCCAGTGGGGCAACAGCTGGTTCGGTTGGTACGCCAACAACAACTTCATGGTGATGTCTGTCGCGGCAATGTTCGTGATCGCCGTCCTGATCTGGTGGCAACGCTCTCGTAACCCTAAACTGGTTGACATCAGCTAGTAATATAGTATGGTAGTATTGTAGTAGTGTAGTGCCCGCCACACACCGCCACATCTGCCACACGTAACTACATTACTACTAAACTACACTACTACAATACTATCCAAATGGGTGATTTCGTAAATATTTTCATCAAGTCGGCGTTCATCGAGAACATGATTCTGGCTTACTTCCTAGGCATGTGTTCCTTCTTGGCGGTGTCTAAGTCGTTGCAAACTGCTTTCGGTCTTGGCCTTGCGGTTATCTTCGTACTGGGCATCACGATGCCGATCAACTGGCTCATCAATGAGTACCTGCTGGTCAGCTTTGAGTTGGAGTTTCTCCGCTTCATTGTCTTCATTGCCGTAATTGCCTCCACCGTACAGCTGGTGGAGATGGTGGTGGAGAAGTACAGCCCTGGGCTATATGCGGCCTTGGGTATCTTTCTTCCGCTCATTACCGTGAACTGTGCCATCCTTGGTGGTAGCCTCTTTATGGTGAGCCGCGAGTACAACCTGACCGAGTCCATCGCCTTCGGCCTTGGTGGTGGTTTTGGTTGGTTCTTGGCGATCATCGCCATTGCTGCTATCCGGGAGCGCATCCGTTACTCCAACGTACCGCCCGCCATGCGGGGCCTCGGTATGGCTTTCCTCCTAACTGGCCTGATGGGGCTGGCCTTCCTCTCGCTTTCTGGTATCGACCCGGCGGTGTTTGGTGGCTGGAACCCGCCGAAGTAAAGGGGTAAAGGAGAAAAGGGGTAAGGGAGAAAAGGGGCAAATGGTGGAACTATCGCTTTTCGGCCCCCTAGCCCCCAAAGGGGAAGGAAAGCGATAATTCGATTTACGTGCTCAATCTTCCCTTTTTCCTTTAATTTGACACAAATCGCTGAACCGAAAGAATACTATCCTTCTTTCACTCAGTACAACTCAATAAACCGACGGTTCCCTTTTGGCATCGTCTTGATCTATAAAAACCGAATAAGATGACTACGATTCTTTACGCGGTCTTGATTTTCTCCGCAGTGGTGCTTGCCCTGATCACGATGCTGATCGTGGCGCGCAAAAAGCTTGTTCCGCAAGGAGAGGTTAAACTCATCGTTAACGGTGATACCGAGAACCCATTGATGGTACAACCCGGCAGCAACCTGCTCAATGTACTGTCTGACCAGAACATCTTTCTACCCTCCGCCTGCGGCGGCGGTGGCACCTGTGCAATGTGCGAATGCCACATCACTGCTGGTGGTGGCGATGTACTCCCCACGGAGCTGAACCACCTCACCCGCCGCGAAGTAGCCGAGCATAAACGCCTCGCTTGCCAAGTAAAGGTGCGTCAGGATATGGACATCCAGATCCCCGAGGAAATCTTTGGCATCAAGAAGTTTGAGTGTACCGTTAAGTCCAACTACAACGTAGCTTCCTTCATCAAGGAGTTCGTTGTTGAGCTGCCGAAAGGTGAAGCGATGGACTTTGAATCTGGAGGTTACATCCAGATTGACGTACCGGAAGTAGTCGTTGATTTCAAGAACATCGACATTGCCGCTCACCCCGAGCACCACGGCGACGACCCCAATAAATTCCAGAGCGAGTGGGACAACTTCAAGCTGTGGGACCTCAAGATGGTAAACGACGAGGAGCAGTTCCGCGCCTACTCCATGGCCAATCACCCGGCCGAGGGCGACATCATCATGCTCAACATCCGTATCGCTACGCCACCGTTTGACCGCAAGAAAGGCGGCTGGATGGACGTAAACCCCGGCGTGTGTTCTAGCTACGTCTTCGACCAGAAGCCTGGCGATAAGGTGACGATCTCCGGCCCTTACGGCGAGTTCTTCATCAAGCCTACCCAAAAGGAAATGGTGTACATCGGTGGTGGTGCTGGTATGGCTCCGCTACGTAGCCACCTCTTCCACCTCTTCCACACCCTGAAGACAACCGACCGAAAGGTTTCTTACTGGTACGGTGGCCGTACGAAGCGGGAGTTGTTCTACATCGAGCAGTTCCGCGAGATCGAGCGTGAGTACCCGAACTTCAAGTTCTACGTTGCGCTAGACAACCCACAGGAAGAAGACAACTGGCAAGTGAAGGCAGACATCGACGCCCCAGGCGATGGCTTCAAAGGCTACATCATGAACGTAGCCATGGAGGAATACCTGACCAAGCACCCCGAGCCGGAAGAAATCGAGTACTACTTCTGTGGCCCACCGATGATGAACCAGTCGGTCATCAGAGGTCTTGCAGACCTCGGTGTGCCGGAAGAGAACATCGCTTTTGATGACTTTGGTGGGTAAAAGCTATCCGCTGGTTTTCAAACTTTAAAAAAGCCCCAGTTGCGTTTTGCGTAGCTGGGGCTTTTTTTGGGTCTTGGGAACGAAGGATGTCTAAGAAAAAAACTAGATTAGCAACGAATAATCTAGTTTTTTCGTTAGAGTAATATAAACCTAGTTCAATGTTAGTTCAAGATCAACCACTATCAAACTTGCAAATAGAGCTCCTCAAGATGTACAGTCATGGGGTTCCTGACCACCAGTTAAAGGAAATTCGGACAATACTTGTCGATTATTTCTTTGAAAAAGCCACTGATGAGGCAGACCGTTTGTGGGAAGAGAATGGGTGGAGTAATGATACTATGGATGAGTGGTTAGAAGGGAAGGATCATGATTAGAGTTGTTATCGATACCAATTCTCTACTCGTAACAATTGCTAAGAAATCCAGATATCGTCCAATATTTGATGCGCTTAGAAAGGGAGATTTTCAATTACTTCTAACTACAGAGATACTAAGTGAATATGCCGAAGTGTTTGAGCAAAGGATGAATGCAGTGGTCTCCTTTAATGTCATTGAGTTAATATCACAACTTGAAAATGCCAGTGAAGTAGAGGTTTACTACAAGTGGCATTTGATCAATACGGACGTTGACGATAATAAATTTGTTGATTGTGCGGTGAATGGTGGAGCCAAGTTTATAGTGACGGACGACAGGCATTTTGACGTCTTGTCCAAAGTGCCATTCCCATCGGTTGAGGTGATTAAGACAAGAGAATTTAATACGATGGTTCTTGATGGAGTGTTTGAGCGCGAGAGATAAGTATAGATTGATTTCGATCGCCCTGGAAGGGCTCGACCGGAGTTCAAAACTTCACCAACTCCTCCAACGAAATCCGCCCCTCATAAATAGCCTTGCCTACAATGACGCCGAAGCAATCGAGCTTAGCGAGGGCTTCTAGGTCGGAGAGGTCTGCAACGCCGCCGCTGGCGATGAGGTGGACGTCGGGTTGCTCGCGGCGGATGCGGGCGTAGAGCTCGCGGGCGGTGCCTTGCAGGAGGCCGTCTTTGCTCACGTCGGTGCAGATGGTGTAGCGGACGCCTTGCTCGACGTACTCCTGTAGAAAACTGAACAGCTCCCGATCGCTGGCCTCTTCCCAGCCGGAGACGGCGATCTTGTCTCCGCGCACGTCGGTACCGAGGATGATCTTCTCCGCGCCGAAGCGTTCGAGCCAACCGAGAAACACCTCCGGCTTCTTCACCGCGATGGTGCCGCCCGTTACCTGCGCCGCACCTGCCTCGAAGGCAATGCGTAGGTCTTCGTCGGATTTCATGCCGCCACCCCAGTCGATGTGTAGGCTGGTACCTCCAGCAATTTTTTCCAAGACTTTGTGGTTCACGATACCGCCGCCTCTGGCGCCGTCGAGATCGACGACGTGGAGGCGCTTGAGGCCTGCGGCCTCAAACTCGCGGGCAACCGCCAGCGGGTCTTCGTTGTAGATCGTTTTGCGGTCGTAGTCGCCTTGGGTAAGGCGGACGCATTTGCCGTCGATGAGGTCTATTGCGGGGATTATGTGCATATGGATATATTTGAGTAGCAGGAAAGAGAGTTTAGAAAATCAAATCAGGATTTTCTAAGGCCTCCAAAATTCGCTTTTTCACTTCATCAAATGGAATAGGAGTTACAAGTTCTGGAGGTTCAATTTCAAACCGAATGTCTTCAAAATAAGGTAAAGCTCTGAGCGGAATTGCAGCATTCGAGTGCTTATATTTCTTCTCATAAGCAAGCATCATCTCAGAAAGATTATACTCTTCAAGTAAATAGTAGACATCATAGAAATCTTTTTGTCTCTGGCCGTTACCACTTATTGCGTTTAATTTCATTGCTGCAATATCCAAGCAGCTTGCAAGCCTTAGACCATCAATTTCTAACAAGGGTTCTACCCACGGGTAGCTATGAGTGATGATGTCTATTTTTACATCATTAATGAATCCTTTAAGGGTGTTCTTACTTATCGCAGTTCTAATGAAGTTATACTTAGTTACAATCTCTTGTTCTAAGACTTGATTGTCAAAGCCTGATAAGGAAAATAAATCTAAATCAATTGAATGTCGATGCCCTAGTTGTAACGCTAAGGATGTGCCGCCAACGAGCGCAAAATCATTTAGCAGTGGATCGTTTTGCAACTCGATGAGGAGTTGGAAAGTGGCCGGCGTGATAATCCGTGGATCGGTGTGGATCATTGAGAATAGAATTGACGTAGATGTGAGTGAAATGTTTGTCCCTCTCGCAAAGCTGTCGACTTAACTTAGCTACCTCAATCATCTTACTCTTGCCATAGTAGTTTTGTACCATCCGCCATTGCTGAATGTTACCTCTTTCGATAACTCGTTCGATTACGATAAACCAAGATTTATCGTAATCAAAGCTATCGATTTTATATTCCCAAAGTAAGTGCTTGGGAAGTGTGAGCCTTTGCTTTTGAAAGTCTAGCATACACAATAACAACAATACGAATAAGACACTGGTTGCTAAGCTTGCCTAGAGATGTCAATTAATAGAGACTTAATTTGCCTCAACTCGGACCTTGGTTTTATTATGACCTATTGATCTCTTTTTTCGTTGGAGTTTAGTGCTATTCAAACCCCAAATACCCCAAAATAAACATCCACAACAGCAACCACGTTTATTTGGAACTAGACATTACCCAATGACCACTCAACCATACAAAACGACCATCCCGCACCTTGCAGGTTTGCATAAGTACGTAGGCCAAGAACTTGGCCTGACCAACTGGATGACGATCACGCAAGAAGACATCAACACCTTCGCGAAACTGACCGGAGACGAACAGTGGATTCACGTAGACCCCGCCCGCGCAGCCAAAGCATCGCCCTTCGGTACAACGGTGGCACATGGTTTCATGATCCTTTCTTACGCCTCGAAGTTTAGCTACGAAACGCTGGAGATCGGAGACGTAGGTATGGGGCTAAATTACGGCCTAGATAAGCTGCGCTTCACGAGCCCAACACCCGTCGGGAGCCGGGTGCGGGGCCGGATGTCTTTACTGGAAGTTGAAGAAAAACCACCAGGGGTGAAGTACAAAATCAGCATCGTATTCGAGTGCGAAGGCCAAGAGAAACCGGTCTGCGTAGCAGAGTGGTTGGCGATGGCATATGCTTCCTAACCTGGCGGATGCAGACGCCTCAATACCAAACTCGCCAGTCGAATTCTTTTTTGTCACTGCTTTAAAGCAATGATTTGGTTATTAGAATCAGTGTTTGTCTCTTGATAAGATCGACGCTAATTCTACAACAAAAAAGTTCGCCTGTCGAGTTTGGAGTTACACGGCCTTCATGTAAACTTATGTATATTCCGTAGGCCAGACTCCCTCCACTCCAAACCAGAACCATGAGCAAACTCCCCATCTTCGAAGACAAGACGTACAAAGACCTAACCGAAATCCCGCCCGGAGATTACGACACCTGCACGTTCGTAGACTGCAAACTAGCAGGGGCCGACCTTACCGGAAGGCTCTTCACCGACTGCTCCTTCACCGACTGCGACCTAACGAACGCCAAACTCCACGAAACAGCCCTGAAAACCGTCGCCTTCGAGGGCTGTAAGCTGCTCGGCTTGCACTTTGATGATTGCCGAGATTTTCTCTTCCGGGTTAGCTTCACGAACTGTAACCTAGAGCTGGTCACCTTCCAAGAATGGAAACTGAAAGGCACCGAATTTAAAAACTGTACACTACGGGAAACCGACTTCACCGCCGCAGACCTCCAAGAAGCCTCCTTCGACGACTGCGACCTCAATCGGGCCATCTTTGAACGGACCGACCTACGGAAAGCAGACTTCCGCTCCGCCCGCAACTACCGCTTCTCTCCGCAGGAAAACCGACTGAAAGGCGCGCGCTTTTCGGTAGAGGGCTTGCCGGGGCTTTTGGCGGCGTATGGGATTGTTGTTGGGTGAATTAGTCTTGACCTACCTGGTGGACAACGAGTCGGTACAGATCGTCTCCAAAGTAGTACATGAAGACAATAAGGGCTACGGTTAAAAGAACACTGGCAAGGTATTTTAGCTGATCTAGCTGTTTTTCTCTGGCTAATTCTTTAATGAAATGCGCTCGGGTTTCTGGGGACACAGGTTCGGATTCCACCACGTCTTTACCGTAACTTATTGACCTCTTTACTGGACGGTCAAATAGGCTATCTCTACCCCGAACAAGTGCGCGGTTATTATTCACACTCTCTTGCATTCCTGCACTGGACCAACCTGCCATGATTAATGTTTTTGGTGATGTACCTAAAGTAAGGGCATGCACCTCCAGCACCAATCAATCTCGACGAACCCAAGCAGAAAGCCCACGAAGCCGGAGCGCTGCTTGTTGGTTGCCCGGCCTTCAGGCCGTGCTGGTTCCCCAACCTTCAGGTTGGCGACTAGAGCCTACCGTTTTAGCCAACGAACACACTCTCCGCCCGCCCGCAGGAGGTAAGCACCGGAGGGAAAATCTGAGACATTAACCGTACCTGATGAGGGTAGGGTGGTGCGGAGCACGACCTTGCCCTGCATGTCGATAACGGAGATAGGGCCGCTGGCGAAGCCACGGAGCGTTAGTTGGTCGGCGGCGGGGTTGGGGAATACGGAAAGCGCGTTTGTAGGGGCGGAAAAACTAGGGCTGGTGATTTCTGGAGCAGCTATAACTTTGGCCTTTAGGGTGTAGATTCCGGAGGTTTCTTCGGTGCTGCCGTCGGCGTACTGCACCCTTAGGGCCACTTGGCCATTGATGGTTTCGGGTTTGGTCAGGGCGTCGTAGATGAAGTGTAGAGGCACCGTAGTGCCGTGGGAGATATTGATCTTTTGCGCTGGGAAGAAATCGCCGAAGTGGCTGTCGGTAGCTTCTACGCGGCGGATGATCTTACCGGAGTTGTTGATGAGTTCGTAGGTGAAAAGTAGGTCGCGGTCTTGGCCTAGGTGGTAAACCAGCCGGTTGGTGCTGTTGGCTTTTGTGGAGCAGTCGTCGTTTGCGTCTGGCAGGGAGCCAGCACATTGATCTGCAACGAGGGCCAACTTAGCGTTGATGGTGAGTTGGGCGCGGCCGCAGGTGCAAAGGAAGGTTATGAAGAGAAGGAGTAAAAAGTAGCGCATAGTCTGATCGGTTTTCCTAGGGACGATGGGGTGGGGGAGATTCCATAACTATCGCTGGCTATATTTGGGACATCAATGACGAACCAGCTACCGCCCAATGCTCAACCCCATAATCGCGCTCCAAGATTACCTCGATGAACATGACCTTTGGCATAAAACCATCGAGTTGAAACGAGGAGATTGCCTCCATCTCGCCGGAGATGTTGATACAAACATCTACCATGTTGCTTCGGGCTTGCTGCGTTCCTACGTGCTGGTGAACGATGCCGAACAGGTCATCCGCTTCGGTTACGAAGGGGATTTTGTGGTAGCAATGGATAGCTTCTTCATCCGCCAACCAACGATGCTCTACGCCGATGCCCTCCGCAAAACCACTGTCCGGGTCATCAGGCGGGCGAAGTACGAGGCGGCCATCCTGGACGACCCCGAGCTGAATAAAATCTGGCAACAAATCCTATCCTGGATGGTGATGGGCCAACT
>CALEDI010000258.1 GCA_937949535.1 uncultured Lewinella sp.
CCTGCAACCTGCAACCTGCAACCTGCAACCTGCAACCTGCAACCTGCAACCTGCAACCTGCAACCTGCAACCTGCAACCTGCAACCTGCAACCTGCAACCTGCAACCTGCAACCTAGAGATCAAACTGAATCCCCTGCGCCAGCGGAAGCTCCGTAGAGTAGTTGATTGTATTCGTCTGCCGGCGCATGTAAGCCTTCCAGCTATCGGAGCCAGACTCACGGCCACCGCCGGTTTCCTTCTCTCCTCCGAAAGCACCGCCGATCTCGGCACCGGAGGTGCCGATGTTGACGTTCGCGATGCCACAGTCAGAGCCCGCCGTACTGAGGAACAGCTCGCTCTCCCGCATATTGGTCGTCATGATGGCAGAGCTGAGGCCCTGCGGCACGCTGTTCTGGATTTCGATGGCTTCCTCTAGGGTAGAGTAGGGCATAATGTACAAGATGGGCGCGAAGGTCTCGTGTTGCGCCATCTTGCTGTCTTTTGCTACCTCGAAGAAGCAAGGCTTTACATAACAACCAGATTCGTAGCCTGGGCCTTCCAGTACGCCGCCGTCAACTACGGTCTTACCGCCTTCGGCTTTGATGCTCTCGATGGCTTTCAGGTAGGTATTCACGCTGTCTTTATCGATCAGGGGGCCAACGTGCATGTTGGTGTCTAGTGGGTCACCGATGCGGAGTTGGCCGTAGGCTTTCTGCATCTTGTCGCGCACTTCTGCGTAACGGCTTTCGTGTACGATCAGGCGACGGGTAGAAGTACACCGCTGACCACAGGTGCCAACCGCGCCGAAGAGCGCGCCGGTGAGCACGAGGTCCATATCGGCAGACTCCGTGATGATGATGGCGTTGTTGCCGCCCAGTTCTAGCAACGACTTACCGAGGCGAGCACCAACGGTTTGCGCAACAATCTTGCCCATACGGGTAGAGCCGGTAGCGGATACCAGCGGCACGCGGCCGTCGGTGGTCATGTACTCCCCGATTTTGTAATCGCCGTTCACGAGGCTAGAGATGCCTTCGGGTAGGTCGTTGTCTTTAGCTACCTGCGCCCAGATGTTTTGGCAGGCAATACCACACATTGGCGCTTTTTCGGAGGGCTTCCAAACGGTCACGTCGCCACAAACGAGGGCGATCATGCTGTTCCAACTCCATACCGCAACGGGGAAGTTGAAGGCAGAGATGATGCCAACGATGCCCATCGGGTGCCACTGCTCGTACATGCGGTGTAGGGGGCGCTCGGAGTGCATCGTCAGGCCGTAGAGCTGGCGGCTTAGGCCAACGGCGAAGTCGCAGATGTCGATCATCTCTTGTACTTCGCCCCAGCCTTCCTGTAGGCTTTTGCCCATCTCGTAAGAGACTAGGCGGCCGAGCGCGTCTTTGTGCTTGCGCAGTGCTTCGCCGTACTGACGAACGACTTCGCCGCGTTGCGGCGCAGGGACGGTACGCCAGTGCTTGAAGGCACCTTGGGCCGTAGCGATCACGGCTTCGTATTGTTCTTTGGTGGTCACGCTGGCCTTACCGATCAGCTTGCCGTCTACGGGGCTGTAAGACGCAATCTGGTCTGCGTTGTTGGGGTGGCTGGTTTGGCCAGTACTGGTGCCGTCGTTGGTTGCGACGAGGCCCAGTTCTTTGAGAAAATCTAAATTCATGATCTACACTTTGGTTAGGAGGCGCAAAGGTAGTCAAGTCGTCAGATAATACGGTAGGTGGCCTTACTATTCTGGGCGCGGCCGCAGGTGCCGGGGCAGGTTTGGGCATAGCTCCTGCGGGAGGAAGAAAACCAAATCACACATATACCGCAGAACCTAAAGCGTAAGACGACGCCCTAAGCCTCCCCACTCTTCTTCCAGAACTTCCAGCCATCGGGGTCTTTACCGTCTTTAATGCGTTGTTTACGTTTCTTCTCCCGCTCTCGCTCGCGGCTGTTTTGCTTACGTTCTTTATTGTTGGCGCGTTCTTTTTTCTTGTCCCAGACGTCGTTACGCCCAGCAATGACGTAGCGCACACTGATAGACGTTTGAATAGACACCGGAAAAGCATCCCCGCCAATGTTTATGGCTGGCTTGAAATCATAGGAGACGTTGATCTTTGCAAAAGTGGCTTCCGCACCCAAAATGCCGTCTATACCCAATGGCCGACCGTATACTTCTCCGGTTTTAGTATTGATCTCATCCGTCCAGCCAACGTGCACGCCCGCGCCGTAAAACAGGTTGAGCCTACGGCTCAGGATGTTTTGGTGCTGTTTGCCCAATACGGTAAGCGAACCCTCGTTACGGCTCAAACTTTGATGGATGATGCCCTCAGCAACAAAGTTCTTATGTACCTGTGGGAGCCTAAGCTGCGCAGTTGCGCCTATTTCTGTCCCTAGTCTTAGTCCTATCGCTGCGTCGTAAGACTGGGCTGTAAGCATTAATGGAAAAGCAAAGAGTATGGCTATGATGAGTCTTGTCATGTGGCTAGGAACGGATTTTGGAGTACGATTGTGATTTGAGAGGGCAAGTTTTTCTTTCGCTACCGCTTAATCGCTACCGGCTTGTACTAAGCGTTTGCCCATCTCACTCTTTGGCGCTGCGAAAACGGCCTTGGCTTGGCCTCGCTCAACGATCCGGCCAGCATCCATGATTAGTACCCGGTCGGCACGCTCGGAGACGAGTTCGAGGTCGTGGCTGATGAACAACAGCGCAATACCCTGCGCTTTGCGGAGCGCATCGAGCAAGTCAAGCACGTCTTTACGCAGCGGAGCGTCGAGCGCAGAAACGGCCTCGTCTGCGATGAGCACAGAGGGCCTTGCTGCTAGCGCTCGCGCAATAGCAACCCGCTGGCGCTGCCCACCGCTGAGTGCGCTAGGCTTTCGCCCACCAAAAGCAGCAGCGGACAGGCCAACCTCATCCAACAAACGATCAGCTTCTTGCGCATAAGTGGCCTGCTGGCCTCCGGGTTCGCTGACGCGAAGAACTTCCATGATGGCCCGCCGAACCGAATGCGCCGGATTAAGCGAACTGAAAGGGTCTTGAAAGATGAGCTGAATGTTGCCGCCAGAAGACAGCACAACAGACCCGCCTGATGAAGGCAAAAGCCCGCAAAGGCAACGAGCAACGCTGGTTTTTCCGCAGCCGCTAGGCCCAACTATGGCAACCCACTCACCTGCCTCCAACGAAAAACTAACGCCGGTAGCCGCAGCTTTAGACTGGCTTTTAGACCAAGGAAACGCCTTCGGCGTTGGGTAAGAAATTGCTAGGTCGGTTACCTGAAGGGCCTTGGGCTGACTTTGGTGTACTTCCGTATAAGTACGGGGTAATTTGGCCTCTTGTACTTCCGTATAAGTACGGGGTGATTCCGTAGCAGAAAAAACCTCATCTCCCATCCCCAACAACCCGCCTGCAAGCCCACTACGTACCGCACGGCCAGCTTCCATCACCAGCAAATCATCAGCACTGCGGCGCATCACGCCGAGGTCATGGGTGATGAAAATAGTCGCCATCCCCAGTTCCCGTCGTAGTCTTTCAAGGAGGCGTAGGATGCTCGCTTCGGTGATTGTATCAAGCGCTGTGGTAGGTTCATCTGCGATGAGGAGGCGCGGAGCGCCGAGTAGCGCCAGGGCAATGAGCAGCCGCTGGCGTTGCCCGCCACTGAGTTGGTGCGGGTAGGAACGCAGGAGGCGTTCCTGATCGTTGGGCAGCTCTACCCGAAGGAGCCATTTCCGAACGTGCCCTTGGCGGGCAGCGTCGGTTTTTAGCTCTGGGCACAGGTGCCGAGCGGCCTCCAGCAACTGATCGCCGATGCGTTGAACGGGGTTCAGGGCCGTAAGTGGTTCCTGAAAAACGAGACTGATCTCTCGGCCGCGTAGGCGTCGCCATTGCTTTTCGGTGAGCTGCAAAAGGTCAATCTCTGGACCTTCCTCCGGTTGGTACCAAGCCTCCCCGCCGTCAATACGAGCCCCAGGTGGCAGCAACCCCAACAGAGACATTGCAGTCATACTCTTCCCCGAACCCGACAGCCCAAGTAGCCCCAAACGGCCCCCAGCAGCTAGCTCAAAATTGATACCGTTTACTACCGGTGGGTGATTGGGGAAACTTATGGTGAGGTCGCTTACTTTCAGCATGAGCGCAAGGTACGGCTTCTACTTCATGAAGACTTTTGGGGCGACGGCGCGCAGGTGCAAAAGAGCGTTTTAGAAGCAGGGGGAGGCAACACAATATGGCCGCTTTCCAAGCCTAAAATATACTAACGCAAAACCGCCCCTCAGCCTTCAAACTCATCTCCACTCCGGCACCGCATCCAAAAACCGGTAGTCTTCGGCAGCAAAGTCGATCTCTGCCACGATGCTTTCCCGCCCGTTGCTAATCATGAGGTACGGAACCCGAATCGGGCCGTTGTAGTTTGCTGCCTGCCGAAACACGGAAGTGTCCAGCGCAACGCGCGGCTCCTTGCATTCAATGAGCATGAAGGGGCGCATATCATCGTCGAAGATCAGGATATCTGTCCGGCGGGCGCGGGTGTTTACCGTTACGCCCCGCTCCACCGTGATGCGGTTGCGGTTGTAGCGCATATCATTGATGAGGAAATGAACGAGCAGCTGCCGAACAAATTCCTCCGGTTGCAGCACCAGCCATTTCTTACGGATGGCCCCAAACACCATTCGTTTACCTGCTTCCTGTTTTACGTTCAATTGCGAACTGAAACGCTCAAGGCGCAGATCAATCGGTTCGGGCGGAGTTTGGTCGGTAGGCATCGGCGAGGGTTTGTAGTCTTGGGAACAGCGCCAGGAAAGTCTGGTTGAATTCATTGTGGTATTCCGTCAGGCTTTCGTTTACACCATCGAGCAGTTCTGGTTTGCTGAGCCGAGGACGAAGGCGCTTGAAAACATGGGCCATACCTTCGTTGGTTTGGTACAGCGTTAGCCAGTCGTGGTGCAACATCCCCTCGATGTAGCCTTGTACGCGGTCAGACATGGCCTCGCGGCGAGCGTGCAACGCCCAGTAAGTGCCTACCCGAAAAGCATCAAACTCCAGCGGCCCAAACCGTTCCCAGTTCAAGCAAAGGAAATGGTCGAAGCCGATGTCCGTAATAACGCCAGCATAGCGGCCGTGGCGGCCAGCTAAAAGGTCGTTCAGGGCCTTCACGTTGGGGTCCGTATCGGTCATCGCGTCAATAGCGCGGTGCATGTCGATACCGCGCTGAACCCCACCCGGCAGCTCCGTTATCGCCTTCCCTTTCACAAAGTCACCAAGAAAATTCCCCGCCTGAAGGTCGGTGTCGAAGTAAGAAAGCGTGAGATGGGCTAAAAAATTCATAAGTATAACCGGAAAGGGGTGAAATGATGATGACGTTCAGTGTATAAAAAACTGATGGGAAACTAGGAGGGGTCAGGGTTCAGCCTTCAGCCAGCCAAACACAACAGCGGTAGCCTGAACACTGATGACTGAATCCTGAATGCTGCTTGCTGAACGCTGAATCCTGAACGCTGGTTAAACGGGCAAGCCACCTTTACCCATCTACAACTTCCTCTCTCCGTTCAAAATACTGGTAAAGATCCGTTTGCGCCCGGAATACCCCTTCGCCTCCCTTTCGGAACTCATTGAATTGCTCAGCGGAAAGAAAGCGCGCCTTTTGGTTGTCTCTCCACTGGATGTCGAGAATACGGCGCATCTCGAGGCGGAGGATAGGGTCTTCGATGGGCGCCACTATCTCAACGCGGCGGTAGAGGTTGCGCTCCATCAAATCTGCCGAACCCATGTACACCTTTTCTACTTCGCCACCACCGAAGATGAACACACGGGCGTGTTCCAAGAAACGATCAATGATAGAAATGACCTCAATATTTTCCTCAGGCCCCGGCTGTAAACGGCAGATGCCCCGCACGATCAACTTCACTTCCACCCCCGCAGCGGCAGCTTCTCGGATCTTCCCGATCATCTTCTCTTCTTCCAAGCTGTTCATCTTGAAGAATAGGTAAGCGGTTTTGCCCGCTTTTGCGCGCGCAATTTCTGCATCAATCAAGTCGCTTATGCCCCGCGCCAGGGTGAAGGGCGCAACCAACAGTTTTTTGCAGTTGGGCAGAATGAGCTTGCCCTTCAGGAGTTGAAAAACCTGTTGTACATCTTGCCCAATCCTTGGCCGAGAGGTGAGCAACGCATGGTCGGTATAAATCTTTGCGGTCTTTTCGTTGAAGTTGCCCGTACCGATGTAGGTGTAATGGACGGTCTTCTCGTCGGGGATTTCCCGCTGAATGTGCAGCAGCTTTGTATGCACCTTCACGGCTGGGTAGCTGTAGCGCACGTAAGCACCGGCTTCTTCCAGTTGTTTGCCCCAGTAGAGGTTGCTCGCCTCGTCGAAGCGGGCTTTGGTTTCCACGAAAGCGTCTACTGCTTTGCCCATTTTTAGGGCGTGCAGAAGTTCGGTCACTACCGCAGATTTGCCCGCAACGCGGTAGAGCGTGATCTGGATCCGGGTCACCTGCGGATGTTCGGCTGCCTCTCGGATCAGCTTAGGAACATAGTCGTACCGCTGGTATGGGAAATGCAAAAGCAGGTCGCTGGCATCCATAGACGCCATGATGGAGTCTTCGCTTTCCAGACGAGGGTGGGGCAGGGGCGGAAGCGCTTCGTAAGCGAGGTCTTCCCTGCCGGGCGGTAGCGGAAACCCGAAAAAATCCATGAAGTTGTGGTAGCGGCTACCGGGAATCATGTCGTACTTACTCAGCCCGAGGGCGTTTTTTAAGCGTTTGCGCATCCATTTCGGCATCGTTGCGTCGTAGAGGAAGCGGGTAGGGAGGCCGTCTTCGCGTTGGGCCAGTCGGTGTTCAATCTTGCGGTGCAGCTCGCCGTCAAACTCGTTTTCGATGTAGAGTTCGGCATCGCGACTGAGCTTGAAGCTGTAGCCGAAGGTAACCTTGCGGTCTAGCCAGCGGGTTAGGTTTGCCCGAACGATGCTGTCCAAGAATATCACGTAGTAACCGCCGGGGTCCGCTTTTGGCGGGGGCAAAACGATGAAGCGCGGTTGCTGTTTGGTGGGTATTGGTACCAGCGCAATCTCTTGGGTTTCTTGCGCTTCTGCTTCGTCGATTTCGACGGCGAGGAAGAGTTGCCCGCTCTTTAGGAAGGACAGCTCTGTGGGCTCCTCTTGGTTTTCGGGTAGCCAATGAAGCTCTAGGTGAGGCTTCACCTCTTTATCGAAGTAGCTGGCGGCAAACTGGGTTTGCTCGGGGCTCATTTCGTCCCAGTGGAGCAGATGGATGTTCTCTTGCTTTAGCTGTGGCAGGATTTGGTTGCGAAAAATTTTGCCAAACGTTTCCTGCTGTTCAGCTACCATTTTTCGGATGGTTTTCAGCTCCTTTTTGGGTTTGAAGTTGAAAAGTTCTTGCCGGTCTTCTTTGTTCAGTTTTTTAAACTGGCGCAGGCTCGCAACCCGAACGCGGTAAAACTCATCGAGGTTGGAACTAAAGATGGCCAAGAACTTGATGCGTTCGTAGAGGGGCACCCGCTCGTCGGCAGCTTCCTGCAACACGCGCGCGTTGAAGTGTAACCAAGAAGTATCTCGTTTGATGAGTGGTGTTTGCAAGTTCAAATCTATTTGCCCTAAAAGTACGTTGTGGTAGCTTAGGTTCGCTTTGTGGATTGATCTTTAAGTTAAATAACGACTCTTGGGGCTCGGCAGCAGGTGCAGGGGAGGGCTTTTGAAGGCACACGCTCTTCCAAAAAAAAGCGAACTCCTAACCTTACCTTGCACCCCGCGGCCGCGCCCCAAAAAACATAGCTCTATGAACCAAATCAGCATCCTACAATCGCTCTACAACCGCGATCTCGACCGGCTCTACCAAGAAGTAGAATCATACCAAGCAGACCAAGCGCTCTGGCAAACACTCCCAGGCACCTCCAATTGCGGCGGCAACTTGGCTCTCCACCTAGTAGGCAACCTAAATACCTTTATCTGCGCTCAAATCGGTAAGTCCGGCTACGTTCGTGACCGCCATGCGGAGTTTAACCAAAAGGACGTGCCGCGCAAAGAACTACTGCGCATGATTTCCGACACCAAAACCGGTGTTGCCGCTGCTTTAAGTACGCTCTCCGAAGCCGACCTAGCCGAAGATTACACCCTCCGCGTATTCCCCGAAACGATGACGCTTGGCTGGTTCCTCTTTCATCTGCAGTCTCACCTAAACTATCATCTTGGGCAGGTGAACTATCACCGGCGGCAAACCGCTATACATTGACGCTGATTAAGTGGCCCTTACGCTAAAACGCGTAGCGTTTTCACAAGTCCCTCCCCCGTGGGGAGGGATTTAGGGAGGGGGTTTTAGTCGATGTATAGCGGTTTGCACCGGCGGATAATAGAA
>CALEDI010000259.1 GCA_937949535.1 uncultured Lewinella sp.
AAACCGCTATACATTGACGCTGATTAAGTGGCCCTTACGCTAAAACGCGTAGCGTTTTCACAAGTCCCTCCCCCGTGGGGAGGGATTTAGGGAGGGGGTTTTAGTCGATGTATAGCGGTTTGAGGCAGATTACACACCCTAACTCCTAAACCTCTGAAATACCATGTATCCCATCCAGCATGAGCACCTCCGGGCTATCCGCAAACCGCCTGAAATCTTCCGCGCTTGGGTGGCCGGGGTAGGGCGCGTAGTGGTGTTTTGCGTTGTCGTTGCGCCATACCAGCACCCATGCGATTCTTGCGGCAACGGGGTCGGAGATGATGCTTTTTAGTAGGCTTGCTGTCCACCAATCTTTCTTGGGCACGGACTCGTAGCCGGTTTCCGTCAGGGCGGCTACTTTGCCTTTGCTTTCGGCAATTTGTACCAGCATCCGTAAGCGGGCGGTTAGCCGTTGGGTGTTTTCTTTTTCTCCGAGGTCGTGGTAATCGTCTAGTCCGAGAATGTCTACGTAGTCGTCTCCGGGGTAGTATTCTAGGTGCTCGACTTCGTTGTCAACGATGTCGGTAGAATAGCACCAAAGGAGGTGATGGAGTTGTTGCTCGTCGCGCAGATAACGAACAGTGAAGCGCCACAGCGCGATGTATTCTTCTGCCGAAGCGTGGGGTTTGCCCCACCAGAACCAATTGCCGGTGTGCTCATGGAAAGGTCGAAAAATGATCGGAACGGGCTGGTAGTTCGGTGGCCCGGTATTGACCTTGTGGAAGAAGCCTGCGATGAGGTCGAGCTTGTCCAGATAAGCTTGGTGGTGGCTGCCGTTGGGGAGAATGGCTGCTACGGTTGGCGTACCGACGGCCCAAGCGTCTCCGCCCATAAAATTATTGGCGTGCCAACTCACGGTATTGATGCCGCCCCGGCGAAAAACCTGCCGCATCCAGAAGCGCATGTGGCGAAAATCAACGAGGTCTAGGTTACTTGGTTCGGGGCCTATTTTACCGATGTCCCAGCCGAATATGGCGGGGTGTTGGCCGCATACGTCGCCTACGTCGGTCCGGAACTCGTGGAAGTCTTTCCAGTTTACGCCATAAGCTAGGGCGTCTTGGTGGCCGAAGAGGGTGGGGCCAGCGGTGCTGCGCTTCAGGAAGTCGTAGAGAGCTTGGGTGGCAGGCGTTGCGTTTTGGTCGGTGGGCATGGGGGCTAAGATCGGTGTTTTGGGCTGTGCTCTTCCAAAAACCATCCTTGCATCCTGCGTGTGCGCCAAATTATCTGGCGCGCACGCGGGATGCAAGGATGGTTGAAAGCCTGTTTTTATCGGAGAAGTTGGGTCCTCTGTCGAGAAACTTTTGCTCCACCGAAAAGCACTGCGGCCACCAACTACCGAAGCCGGTAGCTGAGCCCCAACTCCATTCGCCCTGTGTTTACTTCCAAAACTCGGTTCCGATCTGGCTGAAGTAGGAGGTGGGTGGCTTTAAAACCAACACCTAGCCGAGGAGTGATGTCGTATGAAGCCCCAAGGCTGGCCCGCATGGCCCAGCGGCTGTAATCTGGCGGGATGCTTTCTTGGTTGGTGCTTTGCAGCAAGTTTTCGCTTCGGTCAAAACCGACGCTGAAACGCTGATCGGTACTTTCTGCTACGATGCCGTTGAGATCGTCTGCGCTATAATTAGTAGTGCTTTCAAAATTCACCAATGCGCGCAGCTGGTATGCCGCAGACAGGCCCGTACCCAGCCGCAGGCGCGGCGTTACCGACCAAGCAAGGCCCGCCCCGACTTCCAGCGCGTCGGCACTAACTGAAACGGGATTAAGGAAAGACGCACTCCGCGTACCCAAAGACACACTAGTTTGGTCTGCATCTGCATCCGAAAGGTCTTTGCGCTCAAGCTCGTCTAGGCGGTAGCGCAAAGAGATAGGGAAAGACAGCTTACTACCGTTATTGATTCGGTAGCTAAGCCCAAGCAAAAAGCCGGGTTGCTGAAGGCCAAAACTACTAGTGTAGGCGGCCTCCGCAGCTAGGGTGTTGTGGTAGTTTTTGCGCAGCGAAGGCACTGCGGGAAGCGCGTAAGCAGTTGTTGCCGTAAGCAGTTGGGTGGCCTTTGGTACAAGTAAAGGGCTGGGAGTTTCGGCCTTTTTTATCGCTTTGTTTTGTGGGGAAACTTTGGAGGTGTTTACCGGCGGCAATACGCTTTGTGGGGTAGACTCCTGCGCAACAACCCGGGGGTTGTTGGCGGGAGAATTTGACGCTAAAGGGGTATTAGAGCTAGGGGTTTTAGCTGTAGCCAGAGCTGCGGTACGGACCCGATTAGTTCGTTTGGGCTGCTGGCTGTTGGTTAGCTTGTTTTTGGTCGCTTTAGTTTTTGGTGTTTTTTGTTTGGGGCTGTTCGGCGTGGTTTCGTTGGTTACCAAAGGTTGGGCGGCCTCTGGGGTGGAGGCAACGGGCTTGGTTTCTTCTTGCCCGCCTTGGCGCAAGGTGGTGTTTACCAAAGGAGTGGTGTTTTCTTCTACCAGTTCCTTGTCTCTGGGGGTGATGCCGGAGGCCAACAGGAAACCTGCCAGCAATACGAAAGCTCCGCCCAAAAAGAACGGCCACCAAGCGAGCAAGCCCTTGCGGCGGTTTGGTGCGTCGGCATCGAGCCGCGCGTTCATGTCTGCCCAAGCTTCGTCCCAGAAGTCAGCATCATCGGTCCATCCTTGGTCCTTATTAGCCTGCATAACGGTTGGATTTAAAGGCTTGAGATTGGAGTTTGTCGCGCAAAATTTGTCGTGCTTTATTGAGGTGCCAGCGGCTGTTGCCTTCGCTGAATTTGAGTTGGGTCGCTATTTCGGCGTGGTTGTAGCCTTCTACGGCGAAGAGCCAAAATACTTCCTTGCTGGTTTCTGGAAGGAGGTCGATGATGCGGCAGAGGTCTTCGGCGTACAAAGA
>CALEDI010000260.1 GCA_937949535.1 uncultured Lewinella sp.
ATTGCGGGCGTGTCCGTTAGTGGGAGACTGGCGGGGAGGTGAATCTGCTCGTAGGGCGAAACCGCCCTACCCTGCCAAAGCGGAGGTGTTTGGGCGAAACCTTCATACCGTCGTCTTGTTGCTACATCCATTGGTTGCCGAAAGTACGACTACCTTTGCCCCAAACCAGACCCCCATGAAGACTTTTTCCGATCTCGGCATCAACGACGCTTACGTGAAAGCGCTCAAAGAGCTAAAGATCATCAACCCAACCGAGATACAGGAAGCGGTCATCCCTACCCTGCTGAACAACCGTACCGACCTGATCGGTCTGGCACAGACCGGAACGGGCAAAACGGCGGCCTTCGGCCTCCCCCTCCTAAACGCCATCAACCCCGATAAGCCGGAGGTGCAGGGCCTCATCATTGCCCCTACCCGAGAGTTGGTCCAGCAGATCAAGAAACAGCTCTTCAAGTTCACCAAATACATCGACAAGCCCATCTTCGCCGAAGGCGTTTACGGCGGAGAACGGATTACCCGCCAGATGAAGGCCCTCACCCGCCCAACCCACGTCGTGGTGGCTACCCCAGGCCGTTTACTCGACCTCATTGAGCGCCAAGCGGTCGACATCTCCAAGGTCAAAACCCTCGTCCTCGACGAAGCAGACGAGATGCTGAGCATGGGCTTCAAGGAAGACCTCAACAAAATACTAGGCTACAATACCTCGAAGCGCATCACGTGGCTATTCTCCGCCACGATGCCGGAGGGCATCAAGCGGATCGTGAAAACCTATATGGCGGCGGATGCGGTGAAGGTTGAAGTGAACCGCAATTCGTTGGTCAATGAAAACATCTCCCACTTTTTCATGAATACCAAGATCAAGGACAAGGTGAACCTGATCGCGAAGATCCTGCACAAGCGCAAAGACCAGCGCGGCGTGATCTTCTGCCGCACCAAAGCCGGCACCCAAAAGCTGGCCCAACAACTGAAAGAGAAAGGCTTCGCCGTCGGCGCGCTCGAAGGCGACATGCAGCAGAAGGAACGCGACAAGGCGATGCGCGCCTTCCGCAACAAAAGCCTCCGCGTATTGGTCTCTACCGATGTGTCGGCGCGGGGCATTGACGTCAACAACCTCTCTTTCGTCCTCCACCACCAGTTGCCGGATTACATGGAATACTACACCCACCGCAGCGGCCGCACCGCTCGGGGCGGGAAGACGGGGCACTCCATCGCACTCATCATCCCCGGAGAGATGAAGAAGGTACTGGAGCTTCAGAAAACGCTGGGGATTCGGTTTCGAGAGATGGCTTTGTAGGGGGGGATTGTTTGCCACAAAACTCGCCAGTCGAATCCTTTTTTGTCACTGCTTAAAAGAAGAATATGGTTGCTAAAACCAGTATTTGTCTCTTGAATAAGATTGACGCTAATTCTACAACAAAAAAGTTCGCCTGTCGAGTTTGGAAGAATTCATCAAACAGCCTCATTACCCAAAGTTTCCACTAAAGGCCACCCAGTGGTCTACCCATTTGAACACAGCGGACTACCAAGCACCACCCTAGTCCCTTGTCTCGGTAGTCCAATGCGGTTACATTTGTGTTCAGTTATTCACCCGCAAAAGACTTCCACGATGTCTCGTATCTTTTTCGACAACGCCGCCACAACGCCACTTGACCCCGAAGTGCTCGCCTCGATGACCGAGGTGATGGCGAAAAACTACGGCAACCCCTCCAGCATCCACTCTGAAGGACGGACGGCGCGGGCACTAATTGAGCAAGCGCGTAAGGTCGTTGCCAATACCCTGAACTGCAGCATTGGTGAAATCTTCTTCACCTCCGGCGGAACGGAGGCCAACAACATGGCCCTGAAGAACAGCGTCCGAGACTTGGGCGTAACGCGCATCATCTCCTCTCCCCTAGAACACCACTGCGTGCTGCATTCCCTAGATTCCATCCAAGCATCTGGCAAAGCGACGGTAGAAATGGTCCGCATCGACGAGAAAGGCAGTGTTGACATAGCAGACCTGAAAGCGAAGTTGACGGCCTCCGACGAGAAAACCCTCGTCAGCCTGATGCACTCCAACAATGAAATCGGCAACCTATTGCCAATGGACGAAGTAGCCGAAATATGCGCAGAAGCAGGTGCTTACTTCCACTGCGATACGGTACAAACAATGGGCTACTTCCCGATTGACTTAGACGCAACCAAGGTCAGTTTCCTCTCTGGCTCTGCGCACAAATTTTACGGTCCTAAAGGCATCGGCTTCGTCTACATCAACAACGACAACATCATCAAGCCTTACCTCGACGGTGGGGCGCAGGAGCGCAATATGCGCGGCGGGACGGAGAACATCTACGGCATCGTCGGCCTAGCCAAAGCCCTCGAAAAAGCCGTCGCTGAACGCGAAGAACGCGCCGCAAAGATCAAAGACGTGAAGACTTACTTCATGGAAAAAATGGCCGAGACTTACCCCGAAGCTACGATCAATGGAAACCCCGAACAAAGCCACTTCAAGGTGCTGAGCGTAAGCTTCCCTGAAAGCGATAAAGGCGACTTACTGCTGATGAACCTCGACCTGCACGGCATCTCCGCCTCCGGCGGTTCTGCTTGCTCCAGCGGCATCGACGTGGGCAGCCACGTGATTGGTCACCTGTCGCCAGATTCTAAGCGGCACACGGTTCGTTTCAGCTTTAGCCACCACAATACACGGGCGGAAGTAGATGCGGTGATAGAGAAGCTGGGGGGGATGCTGTAAGCCTCAATAGAGTACCAACTTCCCCCCAAAAGTCAGCGAATAGGGCCGCAGTTGAAATACGTCAAAGTTGTTTTCGCGGGCTATTTCCACATCCTTCGGCCCATAAAGCCCGCGCAAGGATAAGTTATGCTGGATAAAAACAGCTCCTTTCAAGCCCACAGGAACCGTAGCGCCTGCTATGACTGCAAAGTCGAAGTCTTGAAAATCGATGTTCCCTTCAGAGAATTCTGGGTTACGGATCAATGAACCAAAGAAACCACGGTTGGAGGTCCGGTAGCCAATAAGACGGGTGAGCTTCACGCCTACCTGCAGTACTGTACTTCGGTAGAGGGCATAATTGTATTTTTTGCCTCTGCCCTGTTTGCTCCCCAGGCGATAGTTGAACAACATGGGAATTTCGACCATATTGATGTCAATCTTCGGTGCATTGTCTCCTCTTTCTTTAACTTCTTTATTGTCTGGGGTTGCGCCTTCTTGCGTGAAACCAATGCCAATACTGATGAAGTACTGTGGGTCCAATAGATACTGTGTCTCTATCCCAAAGCGCAGTCCGGTATTGTTGTAACCGAAGTAGGAATCTCCATGAATCTGTGAGAAGTTAACCCCAAAGTAACCGGCCGCAGCAAATTTTTGGTTACGGTCTGGTTGCGCACCAAGGTTCGCTAAAAAAAACAGCAGGAGAAATAAAGTAGAGCGGTATTTCATTAGGCGGGTATTTGGGTAGAAATGGGTTATTCAATGCGTGTAACTGAGGTGAGGCACTCCTCAAACCACGAAGGAGCTGGTTCGGATATATCATTACAATCCCAGTTATTAGCGGAATGTTTGGTCCGTTCTCACTCGTTTGGAGAAATGTCGGCCCGATGCCTTTTGGCATCCTTATCGTAACTCGTATTGCGCAACAAAACTCAGGTGAAGCAGTAAAGCCTCCCTGAAAAAGTTTGCCCTAACTTCACGCTATGTCAATCTTTAAACGTCACCCTTTCCCAATCGCTGCCTACTTCAAGCAATCATTGGTACTGACTTTTGCCCTGACACCGAAGGTGTTAGCGGATATGTTGCCGCCGCCACTACAGCTCGACACCTTTGAAGATCGCTACGCTTTTGTAGCCGTAGCGATGGTCCAGACCGAAGCACTTAGGCCAAAAGGGCTTCCCGCTTGGATGGGGAACAACTTTTTCCTAGCGGGCTACCGGATATTCGTTCGGTATACAAACAACCAAGGAAAGAACCTGCGAGGGCTATACATCTTAGAATCCCAAACAGACCGCCGCGCTTATTCCTTTGGCGTTTTCCATTTCTTGCCCTACAAAGAGTGGTACCTTACCTTCTCTTTGGCTGGTTTTGGGTCCGTTGAAGAGCAAAAACTTACACCTTTCCTCACCACCTTCACCCTAACCAAAAATGTGGATACACCTTAAAATTATCGGCTGGCTACTCATGCTGCTGTCTTTCCTGCACTACTTCGTACCCAGTTACCTCAACTGGAAAAAAGACCTCGCGCCCATCAGCCTCATGAACCGGCAGATGATGATGACGCACATGATTTTCATCGCCATCCTTGTTTTCAGCATCGGCTTGCTCTGCGTAACTTCTACCGATGAATTGCTGACTACTCCGCTGGGCAAAAAGCTTTGCCTTGGCTTAAGTGCTTTTTGGGGATTGCGCCTGGTTTTTCAGTTCTTCGTCTACTCTCCTAAGCTTTGGCGCGGGAAACGGTTTGAGACCTTCATCCATGTGTTAGCGGTCTGTTTTTGGACTTATATGTTGGTGGTTTTTGGGTGGTGTTTTTGGTATGGTGGAGCTTCATTTTGTGGTTAGGAGGGCTACAGCGCACAAAGATCACATCTAACAATGGGTGGAGCGCCTCCGGCGCGATCTATCAGGCAAAACACCTCAGAAGAAAACACATAAGACACAGAGAACACAATTCACGAGATCCAGCGACGCCCTAACCTACCCTGCACCTGCGCCCTCGCCCACAAAATCTAGCAGGTCAGAATACACCATACTTTGCCGTAAAATATCCGGGCAACCGACGATGACGAGGTGCTCGCGCGCGCGGGTCATCGCGACGTTGAGCTTGCGGTCTACACCCTCTTCGCTGATCTGGGAGAGCATCTGAATCTGGCTGTATTCGTTGGTGCAGAGCGAAATGAGCACGATGCGTTTTGCGCCGCCTTGGTAGCGTTCCACGGTGTCTACCTGGTAGTTGTCTGGCGAAAGGTCGGCGGCTTGGAGGCGGCGTTTGATGTGCGCAATTTGGGCGCGGTAAGGCGTGATGATGCCGATATCTCCGGCTTCGATGGGCCGCTCCGTGGCGGCGTAGAGGCGCGTGTAGGCCTGGATGAGTTCCACCATCAGGTCCGCTTCGATGCCGTTCACCTTTGGGTCGGAAAGCGTGTGATCGGGTTGGGTTGGGAGGAAAACGAGGCGGTTTTTGCTCAGGGTTTCGTCAAGGGGCGCGGCCGCAGGTGCAAGGGAAAGTTCGCGGAGTTGGGTAAGCCGATGCGGAATGCCCTCCGGCAAAATCCGGAGCTGTTTGTCGTAAAAAGCTTGGGCGGGGAAGTCCATGATGTCTTGGTGCATCCGCCCTTGGTGGCTGAGTTGGTCGTAGGCCCAAGTCCAGCCTTGCCGCTGCGCCGTCAGGTAGAGCCGTTCGAAGAGACTGGTGGAGAGGTTTTTCAACCCAATCTCCCGCAATTGTTCGTCGTGCACCCTCGTATCCGCCGTTTTTTGCTGTACTACGGCAGGCAACTGCCGGTGGTCACCGATGAGCAACGACCGGGGCGCACGCGGCAACAAACCCGCCAGCAGCGGCTCCAAAATCTGGCTCGCTTCGTCCACGATGATGCGGTCAAACTGCTTTAGCTCAAACAACTCATGCTTGCCGCCTACGCTGGCCACTGTACCCACAAACACTCGCGTGTTCTGGACCAACGCCTTCAGCTCCGCCCGTTTGTTCACCTTCTGGCTCTTGAGCTGCAACAACTGCTCCTCAAAAGCAGGCGCTACACCGTAGCGGCTCCCGATGCGGAGGTAGTCTTTGAATACCGACCCATCCGCGTTGGTGATCCGTTCTATGCTCTCGCAGATTTCGTCGACGGCGCGGTTGGTGTACGCCACGAGCAGCAGGCTTTCGCCGCTGTTGTTCAGTAGGTGCCGCACGAGGTGGTGTAGCATCTGGCTCGTCTTGCCCGTACCCGGAGGCCCCCACAGCAAGAAGTAATCTGGGGCCGTGATGATGCTGCGCAAGATGGTGTTTTGCTCATCAGTGAGCGTAGCGGCGATGTCTTCGGCGTAGGGTTCGGCTTGCTGGGGCGGGGCTTGCCCAAGCCACTTGCGCCGCAGCTCCGGATCAGCGGAGGCCCAGATGAGCATCCCTTGGTAGTGGTTTCGGAAGCTGCTGTCTAAAACGTCTTTCTCGATGCTCCAGAACTTACCCCGCCGGAAGGCCGTGTCGTTCAGTTGTTGGCTCCGCAGACGAACGCGCACGGTCTTGGGCTTGATGCTCACGATGGTAGACTTGAGTACCTGCGAGGCGAGTACGTCGCGCGGGTTAGCATTGGCCTGTGGGGTAGCGTAGAGCGCGATGATGTCTCCCTGCCGAAACTTGACGAGGCGGTCGTCTTCGGCGGGCCGAGCGAGGGTCAGTACGGCGGTTTTTTCGTCGTAGTGTTCGTAGGCTAGCCCGTCTAGCAACTCGAAGCGTTCAATTTTTTCCAGCCGCTCATCGAGCCAGAGGCTCGCTAGGCCATTGACGCCTTCGAGGCGTTGTTCGCCGGTTTTTGCGAGCTTTTGCTCGCGGGCCGTGAAGCCGAGGTAAGCTCCGAAGTAGCGTTTCTCTAAGCCGGTAAGGCCGTGGTATTGGCCGAGTACTATTTCGTGGTCGCGCTTAGCGAAGCTGCTGAGGTCTTTCAGCTTGGCGGGCTGTAGGCGATTGACGAGGCGGGTGGTTTGTTCCATCAGGTCTACGTCGGGCTTCGCCCCGAGCTGGCCGAGGAGTAGCTCTACGCCAAGGAGTTGGTTGCGGGCCGCGATGGCTTCCAGCTTTTGTAGGTTCTCCGGCGGAGCGTACTTGAGGCCGCTCTCGAAGTCTGCGCTGTACAGGATGTAGCTCCGCACGTTGGCTCCTTCGCCTAGGGCCTGGTTGATCATCAGGTCGTAGAGCAGGGTCTGGATGTAGTTGGTCTGGTTGATGCCGTGGCGGTTGGTCTTCCAGTATTTGCTGGTTTTCAGCTCAACGATGGTAGTGGGGGCGGAGCGGTCTTTGCCCGCTTGCAGGAGGTCCAGCCGGCCCTGAACGCCGTAGGTTGGGCTCAGGAAGGTGGGTTCTAGCAGGATTTGCTCGCGGTCGATGTCGATGCCAGCGAGTTCCTTCCGAACGAATTTTTGCAGCGTTACGAAGTGGGTGTTCAGTTGGCCGATCAAGTCTTTGATCTGCCGATCATCGAAGAGGCAGAGGGCCAAAGGAGCGGTCTGGAAAATACTGCCGATAAGCTCCTTAAAACTTACGTCTGGGTCCTCCACCAAGCGGTCGAGGAAATAGTTCACAAGGTTACCTCGCACCAGCGGCAGCGCCTGCTTCATCGGCACCAGTTTTTTGGCAACGTTCGTCCAGGGTTGGTAATGATGGGTCCCGCTAAAACTCTCTGCCACGGCTGTTACGTCGATGAGGTAATCCGGCTCAACGACCATCTGGGCTGGGTAGAGGTGGCCGTCGTCGCGCAGCTCTGCGTTGATGAGGTTGAGGGCGCGCGGCAGCCCACTGACCTGCCGCACGATGGCGATGGCTTGAGCGATGAAAGGGTTGGGCACCTCATCCGTTCCAAACGGGATGCTGTAGACCTGCTCAGACTGCGCTTCCTCGCGGACATACAGCAGTTCTTCCTCATCCGCAAACTCTACCGCGACGACGCGCAGCGTCCTGAAACGCTCTTTCACCTCCGGCTTTACGTAGGGGATGGGATAGGGCAAGGTGAGGTACTCCACCCACGGCTGGGGCACCGCTCCGCCGAAGAGAGCGCGGGTCAGTTCGGTCGCTACGCGGTAGCCCGTCGTTAGGTGGTCGGCCAGTTCTTCCGCTGAAAGCTTCGCCGGTTTGCGCTGCCGGAAGCGCCGTTCCTGATAAATATGGTTGTTCGGCACGCCGAACTTATGCGCCGCATAACTGATACGGGCAAAGTTGGTACTGAAGTGCAGTTTGTCTTTCTCCGTTGCGCGCTCAAACAACTCCAAAATCAGGCGACGCAGCGCAAGTGCGCGCTCCGTTTCCGAATACTTCCCGTTGGCCGCAATCTTGTCGAGTTGGCGGTAGAAATATTTGCGGTAAGCGTCTTGGCGTTGGGGGTCGGTCATTGAGGGCGAAGGTAGCTAAGTAGTCAGATAATCAGATAGTCGAGTAGTCAGATAGTCAAGCAGTCTGGTGATTGAGTTAACTACGCACACATTGGCTAGCGATCTTTAAAGTTTGATTTCAGTACTAATGCCCAACGAGCGAAGCAAGCAGAGCCGCCTCCCCTCTCCACCGGAGGAGGAGCCGAGGGTGAGGTTACGAGCGCAGCGAGCTGCCTCGTTGTTGGTGCTAAAGTCAAACTTTACAGACCACCAGCAAAGCACATTCCAAAATTAGTATTACTTTCACGGCAGATTCAACTGCTCAACTAAGAATTATGGCCATCCAGGTGCGCATCCTTCCTGCTTCAGAACTCTTCATTCGTGACCCGCAGGACACTGATCTTGGGCGACGCATTCTCGCCGCGTCCATTCGCCTGATGGATGAATTGGGTTTGGAGGCTTTCACCTTCAAGAAACTTGCGGCCGAGTTGGGCTCTGCGGAAGCAAGCGTGTACCGGTATTTCAGCAATAAGCACCAACTGTTGCTCTACCTCGTTAGTTGGTACTGGGACTGGGTCCATCACTTGGTCAACCAAGCCATTGCTGGTAAAATTGAACCAGAGGAGCGGCTAAAGGCTGCCATCGGAGCCCTCACCCGTCCGTTTGTAGACAACCCCGGCGTTCCGTACATCAACGAACGCAAACTCCACCAACTGGTCATTAGTGAGGGTTCTAAGGCCTACCATACCAAGAGCGTAGACCAAGAGAACAACAAAGGCCTCTTCCACGGCTATAAAAGCCTGAACGACGAGATCAGCACGCTGCTGCTCCGGATCAACCCTGGGTTTCCTTACCCGCGCACGCTCGCAACGTCGCTCTTCGAAATGGCCCACAACCACCCCTATTTCGCGGAGCACTTGCCGCGCCTAACGGATCTAAAGGCGGGGGTAAAGCTAAGCCAGCGCCTCGAAGAAATGCTTTGGGCCTGGACTTCGACCTTATTAAAAATGCCGAAACACTAAATTTTCAAAAAAAAAGCGAACCTTTTTTTTAATACCGCTGTATAAATGCGGATAATAGCAATGCTATCGTCTTTAAGCATCTAACAACTACACCTCAAAGTAATTTTCATGTCTACCAACTCAAATTCCTTCTTCTCCAATTGGAAAAACGACCTTCCCGCTAGTATTGTCGTATTCTTCGTTGCGCTACCGCTGTGTTTAGGGATTGCACTTGCTAGTGACGCGCCGCTTTTTGCGGGGCTGATCGCTGGTATTGTAGGCGGTATTCTGGTTGGCGGCCTTAGTGGTTCGGCCATTGGGGTTAGTGGCCCTGCGGCGGGGCTTGCGGCCATCGTTCTTACGGCTATTGGCAGCCTTGGCTACGAAGCCTTTTTGCTGGCGGTCGTTTTGGGCGGTATCTTACAGGTAGTCTTCGGCGTGCTGAAGGCTGGTGTTATCGGTTACTATTTTCCGTCGTCGGTTATTAAGGGGATGCTTACCGGTATCGGTATCATCATCATCCTTAAGCAGATTCCGCACTTTTTTGGCTGGGATAAAGACCCCGAAGGAGACTTTGCTTTCTGGCAACTGGACGGTGAAAACACCTTCTCTGAGTTGGCCAATGTATTTGAAAACGTAAGCCCTGGTTCTACACTGATAGCCTTTGTCAGTCTTGGTATTCTGCTGCTCTGGAGCCAAGTATTGGCGAATAAGGGGAACTTTTTCAAGATCGTTCAGGGGCCTTTAGTTGCCGTAGCTGTCGGTATTCTGTTCTACAACTTAATGTCTGGCAACGAGACTTTTGCCATCTCGGCCGAACACCTCGTTGCGGTTCCGGTACCTACCGATTTTGATTCCTTCATCGGCCAGTTTAGTCTTCCAGACTTTACTGCCATTACCAACCCTGCCGTTTGGGTGACGGGCTTCACGATTGCCTTGGTGGCCAGTCTCGAGACCTTACTCTGTGTTGAAGCTACCGACAAACTCGACCCCGAAAGACGGGTAACGCCCACCAACCGCGAGCTACTCGCGCAGGGCGCTGGTAACATCGTTTCTGGCCTTATTGGCGGTATCCCCGTTACGCAAGTAATCGTTCGTAGTTCCGCCAACATCCAGTCTGGAGGCAAAACGAAAGCTTCCGCGATCATCCACGGCTTTTTGCTGTTGATCTCCGTAGTCCTGATTCCGGGTTTACTGAACATGATACCGCTTTCCGTATTGGCTGCGGTGCTTCTCATCGTTGGTTTTAAACTCGCGAAGCCTTCTAATTTTGTCGCTATTTATCGCCAGGGCTGGAAGCAGTTCGTGCCGTTTATCGTTACCGTTCTTGGCATCATCTTTACTAACCTCTTGGCCGGAATCGCACTTGGGTTAGCCGTTGGCATTGTCATCATCCTTTACAAAAGCTACCAAAACTCCCACTTCCTCCATATCCAAGATGAAGAAACGGACGGCCACCACAACGTCAAAATGACCCTAGCGGAAGAAGTAACCTTTTTCAATAAAGGCGCAATCCTTAAAGAACTCGATCAACTGCCTGAAGGCTCCAATTTAGAACTGGACGTTACGAAAACGCGCTACCTTGATTACGACATTGTCGAGATCCTAGAAGATTACGTAACCAAAGCCAAAGATCGAAACATCAACATCCGTTTGGTTTCCCAGCGCGGTGTCATTGAAAACCCAGAAAGCTATCTGGAATTCTTCGACTTGGCCCCAACAACTGGCCATTAAGCACCCTTCAAATCACTGTACAACAACTAACATACAACTAACAAAAACAACCGTCAGAATGATCGCTCAAACCAAAGAATCCCAAGCAGAGCTCACCCCCCAAACCGCATTCCAAGCCTTGATGGACGGCAACCAACGCTTCCTTAGCCAAAGCCCAGCGGAGCGCAGCGTAATTGAGCAAGTGAGCGCAACCGCCACCGGCCAGTACCCCTTCGCGTGCGTCCTGAGTTGTATCGACTCCCGCGTACCTGTAGAAATGGTTTTCGATCAGGGCATCGGAGACTTGTTTAGCGCTCGGATTGCGGGCAATTTTGTCAACGACGACATCCTCGGCAGCATGGAGTTTGCCTGCAAGCTTGCGGGTTCAAAAGTTATCATGGTCCTGGGCCATACCTCTTGTGGTGGCGTAAAGGGCGCTTGCGACAATGCGGAACTGGGCCTGCTCACCCAAATGCTCGGCAAGATCAAGCCAGCCGTAGACGCCGTTAAAACAGCCCCTGGTACAGACCGCAGCTCCAAGAACAAAGCGTTCGTAGATCAGGTAGCCGCCGAGAACGTGCGCAGAAACGTACAGGCCATCACTGAGCGCAGTGCGGTCCTCAAAGAACTCGTTGAGTTCGGAGACCTGATCGTTGTTGGAGCAATGTATAATGTTGCTTCGGGCGAGGTTACGCTGGTGGAGTAGAACTTCCGTAGGAGACTTTGTTTTAACCTTCTTTGCACCTGCGGCCGCGCCTAAAATCATGACTGATGGGCGCGGCCGCAGGTGCAATGTAGGTTTAAAGCTCAGATCATACTCTTCAGGTCCGCCGGAGAGTAATGAACGTTTTTAAGCACCTTACGGTCGTCTGTACGGTACACCAAAAACACGTCGCCACTCGCTTCGATGGTCCCCGTCTGGCCCTGTTTTTCGTAGTGCGCAACGGTTTCTTCGGCCTCCTGCATCGTAGCGCAGGTTTTGCTCATGTTGGAACGGTGGACCTCCTCAAAAAGCCCCCTAAACTTCTCCCCCAGCCCAAACTCCAAGATGGCTCCGCTGAGCACGTACTGAATGTCTGCAAAAGCATCAGCGGCTTCCACGAGGTCGTTGGCCGCGATGGCTTCTTCGAGTTCCTTAAGTTCCTCCCGCAGCAGGTTGATCCGCAGGCGACAACGGTCCGCGTCGGGAATTTGCGGCGTATCGAGTACGGGCAAATGAAAAGTATGGTGAAATTCGGCTACGTCTTCAAGGGCGCGCGGGCTCGTCATGGTTCTGTTTTAAATGGTTGACTTTTGCGGGTCTAAAGGTAGGGTGTGTAATCTGTAGTGTGTTGTCTCCGCGCGCAAACCCCCTCCCCAAACCCCTCCCCACGGGGGGAGGGGCTTATAAAAACGCTGCGCGTTTTGATGATAGTCGGCGGACTAATTTATAGGCAGACTACACCCCCTAAGTCTAAAGGTGTGTTTTTAACTGGAGCGAGCTCCCTACCACTTCTTTTTCTTCTTGAAGCCTCCGGGCTTAAACGGTTTCCGCTTGCGGGGCGCAAAGTTACGTGGCCCGTCTACTTTGGTTCCGCCTTCAAAGATGCGAACGTTGAGCTCGGTTCCTTTGTCCGTCGCGCCTTCCATTGCTGCTACAACTTTCTTGGCCTCCTTGGCGTCTACGCCAACGTAGGTCATGTTGTTCTGGATGTCGATTTTGCCGAAGGCAATCTTTTTGCCGGGAACCATGCGGTTGATCATACCGATGATCTGCGGTACGTTGTAGCCTTTGTTTCGGCCTGCGGCGAAGGTGATGGTGGTGTAGTTGATGTCTCGGCCTTTCTTATCGGGGCGGTCATCGTCTTTGGCTTCCCGGATCGGTTTTTGACCGCTGAGCTGCTTGCTGAGGTTGCCAAGGCCGTAGCCAAGGATCTTCTGGATGAGTTCTTCGCGCTCCATGCCATCGAATGTAGCGATGACTTCGGGAAGGAAGGCGGCGACTTTGTCGTCTAGCTTTGCTTCTTTCACCTTTTCGGCGAAACGAAGGGCGCGGATTTTGTAAACATCGTCTTGCTTCGGGACTTCCTTGACCTCAAATTTAATCTTGGAGTAACGCTCGATGTCGCGGACTTTGCGGACTTCTTTGCCGGTCACGATGCTGAGGGCCGTACCTTCTTTGCCTGCGCGGCCGGTACGGCCGGAACGGTGAACGTACACTTCCGGCGCGTCTGGTAGGTTGTAGTTGATTACGTGGGTGAGGTCGGAAACGTCGAGGCCACGGGCGGCTACGTCGGTAGCAACGAGTAGCTTGATGCGTCCTTTGCGGAAGCGGCGCATCACGTCGTCTCGCTGGGCTTGGCTCATATCTCCGTGGAGGGCGTCGGCGGCGTGGCCGGCGAAGCGAAGGTCTTCGGCCACACCGTTCACCTCGCGGCGGGTACGGCAGAAGATGACGGCGTACATGTCTGGGTCTAGTTCGATCAGGAGGCGCAGGAGCGAGAAGCGGTCTGAAGCGCGCACTTTATAGTATTGGTGAACTACCTTGGAGTTGCCCGCGTCGGAGTGGCCAACGCTGATCTCGGCGGGGTCGGTCATGTAGTCCCGAGAGATTTTCTTTGCTTCCTTCGGCATGGTTGCGGAGAAGAGCAGGGTCTGCTTTTCGTCTGGCGTTGCGCCAAGGATGCCGTTGAGTTCTTCCTGGAAGCCCATGTTTAGCATCTCGTCGGCTTCGTCTAATACGACGCGCTTGAGTTGATCTACCTTCAATTTCTTGCGGTTGATCATGTCTAGCGTACGGCCAGGCGTACCAACTACGATCTGAGCCCCTGCTTTGATCTCACGGACCTGGTGCATGATGGGAGCGCCACCATATACGGCACACACCTTCACGCCCTTCCGGAACTTGCTGTAAGAGACGAGGTCTTTAGCAATCTGGAGGCAAAGCTCACGGGTTGGGCAAAGGATGAGTGCCTGGACACCCTTGGTGTCTACATCAATGTCATTGACGAGGGGCAGGCCAAAGCCTGCCGTTTTACCGGTTCCGGTACGGGCCAGCGCGACGAGGTCGCGGTCGGATTCCATAATGACGGGAATGGAGGCTGCCTGAACGGGGGTTGGGGTGGTAAAGCCGAGCTCCGCTACGGCCTGTTTGACGTCGTCCCGAAGGTCGCTGTCCTGAAAAGTTTCCAATTCGCTGTGTTTAAGGTCAGGACCCTTTGTATCGCGACAGAAGTCACAACAGCCAAGCCCGAACATGATGATTAAGGGCGAATTGGCTTACCACAAAAAGGTTCGTCATGAGAGCGGAACCAGACCTTGTAAACCGGGAGATGCCCCGTTTGAAGGTGCAAAGGTACGATTTATTTGGGGATGGGGGTTTTAGTGGTTAGGATGGGTGTGTATAACCAAATGCATCGTCCGTGATTTTAGACCTCGGATGTAGGGTGATAAGAATGTTTGGTGAACTTCTCCAAACTCGCCAGTCGAGCACGAAGTACTGCGAAGCACATCCTTTTTCGCTCATAGAGTTGGATACATATTTAGTCCTAACTAAACATCTTTCATCCTAGGACTTACGAATTCTTTACGCAGCGAAAAAGTTCGCCTGTCGAGTTTGGTCGCAACTTTACCAACATTCTAGGTGTGGCCCTGTGATGCATTTCGTTATGCGCACTCAGAATTCAGCGATCAGGCGGCCAAATGCAACAGCGGTAGCCTGAACCCTGATCGCTGAACCCTGGCCGCTAACTACGCCTTCCTATTCTTCAACCGAATCGCATTCCCGATCACGACCACATCGGAGAAGGCCATGAAGAGGGCCGCCCACATCGGGTTGAGGAAGCCCATTGCGGCAAGTGGAATAGCGACGATGTTGTAGCTGAAGGCCCAGAAGAGGGATTCTTTGATGGTACGGAGGGTAAGGACTGCAACTTTTCGGCCTTCAGTGAGGAGGCTCAGGTCATCGCGGAGGAGGACGATTTGGGCGGCGTCTAGGGCGGCGGCGGAGCCGCCGCCGAGGGAGATGCCGAGGTCGGCGCGGGAAAGGGCGGCGGCGTCGTTGATGCCATCGCCGACCATGGCGGTTGGTTTTTCGGCGGAGAGGGCGGCGATGCGGGCAAGTTTTTCGGAGGGGAGCTGCTCGGCGAACACTGCTTTGATGCCGAGTTGTTGGGCGACAGATTCGGCTTTTGCGCGCCGATCTCCGGTTAGCAGGGCGGTCTCGATGCCTGCTTCACCCAAACTTTGCACCAGCGTTCGCGCCCCTTTCCGCAAATCATCGGCCAAGGACAAACTGGCGAGGTATTGATCGTTTTTCAGCAGCACGACGTCGGTATTTTCCGGTGCTTTCGCTCCCGCAGGCAGCTTACGAGCAGCCCCGAGGTAGTAGCGGTTTCCGGCGTCATCGGTGGCGTTTAGGCCCAGCCCTGGCGTTTCTGAAACAGTAAGGGGCGCGGCCGCAGGTGCAAGGGAAGTCGTTGTTAAAAAAGCAAGGATCGAGGCCGCAATCGGGTGGCTAGAGTGCTGCTCCATGGTATGAATGATGCCGCGCACTTCGGCCTCGTTGGCTCCTTCGGCAACCGCAAAGTTGCCCACCCGGAGGTCGCCCGTTGTCAGCGTCCCGGTCTTGTCGAACACCATCCGCTCGATGCCCGCGAAGCGCTCCACCGTGCTTCCGCCCCGGACGAGGACGCCCAAGCGCGCCAAGCGCCCTACCCCCACCATCACGGCCGTCGGCGTTGCCAGCCCCATCGCGCACGGGCACGAAATGAGGAGCACCGCGATGGCGTTCATGAGGGCCTTGGTGGCCGTAAAAAAGCCGCCGCCCCACCCGATCAGGAAGGTCAGCAGCGCAATGACCAGCACGACCGGCACGAAGACCGCACTGACGCGGTCGGCCAGCCGCTGCAAGTCCGGCTTGTCCGCCTGCGCCGACTTCACGAGGTCGATGATCTTCGCTAGCGTACCATCTTTATAGCCCGCCGTGACGGCAAAAGTGGCTTGTCCGGAAACCAAGATACTGCCGCCCAAAACGCGGTCGCCGACCGTTTTCTCTACCGGCATACTCTCGCCGGTCAGCATGGCTTCGTTGACGGTTATGGTTCCGGTCCGTATTTCGCCGTCGAGGGGGATTTTATCTCCGGTATTGACGCGCAGTTGGTTGCCGACTTTCACCTCCGCTACCGGCAGGCTAACCGTTGCGCCGCTCTCCGTTACGCGCTGGGCGGTGTCTTCTTGGAGGTCGGAGAGCGCACCGATGGCCGTTGTGGTCCGTTCTACGGCCCGCGCCTCCAACCAGTTGCCGATCAGGACGAGCGTGATGATGGTCGCGGCCGTCTCGAAGAAGTAGTAGTTGGGGTCTTGCCAAGCAAGACCGACGAGGCTGTACACAAACGCCGCAGTTGCGCCGATGAAGATCAGCACATCCATGTTCAGTATCCGCTCTCGTAAACCGGCGAGGGCGGACTTACCGAAGTATAAGCCGCCAACAGCATAAACCGGCCCCGCCAGCGCAAGCTGTACCCAGCCGTTGTGCATCAGGCCGATCTCGATGCCGAAGGTCATCAGTAAGTGCGCAATCAGGAGTGGCGCGGTGAGTATGGCGCAGAAAATAAGGCGGCGACGGGCCTTGTCTTCGTGCTCATGGGCATGGCCGTGGCCTTCGTGGCCGTGATCGTCTTCCGCAACCACCGTAAAGCCTAGGCGGGTGATGCCCGCCCGGACGCCGGCCAAGTCTAGCGCAGCGTCGTCTTGCCGGAAGCGCACTTCTTTGGTTTGGAAGTTGACCAGCACATCCGTAAGCCCTTTGCGCTCCAGAAATCGGTGGATAGACATGGCGCAGTTGTTGCAATCCATGCCATCTACCCGTAATTCTATAATTTCACGTTGCTTATTCACGAACTTAACTGCTTTATTGTGTTTCATACAGAACACGGTAGTTCCGTGATTAGTTAACCAACCAGTATGGTCAGGTAGCAGCAACCAACGTTTAAGCAGTAGTACCACGTACTTTTGGCCATCTGGCGCTGTGGCTATCTGACTACCTCACTCAAACCACCCACTATGCGTTTTTACAACTTACTTTCTCTATTCGCCATTGCGGTACTTCTTTCTGCTTGCGGCGGCAGCGCCGCCGAGGCCGTTGACAGCATCGACGCAAAAGCAGCCGAGGCCCTCGCCGAAGCAGCCGAAGCGATGGTCTCCGACGCCACAGCCGTAATGCTAGAACCCATGCCCGCCACCCAAGAATTCCCCGACGCAGCCATCACTGACTGGAAATACGAAGGCGGCACGTTCATGTACGAAACCTCTGGCTACGAGTTTGCGGTCCCTACCCCAGACGCCGACGCCCTGATGTGTGCCAACTCCGGCAAGGGCCAACACGCCCACCTCATCGTTAATAACGAGCCCTACATCGCTAAGTACGCGCCCAGCTTCGAGCAGGCACTCCCCGATGGAGACCACCACATCCTGACGTTCCTTAGCCGCTCTTACCACGAGTCCATCAAGACTCCGGCTGCTCACCGCGCCGTAATGGCCAGCGTGAAAGACGGAGCGTTCACCAACGCAACGCCCATCGCTGACCCGATGCTCTTCTACAGCCGCCCCAAAGGAACCTACACCGGCAAAGGAGCAACCGAGAACGTGATGCTCGATTTCTACCCCGTCAATGCTACCCTCGGCGAAGGCGCATACCAAGTAAAAGCCGTAGTGAACGGCAAGGAAGAGTTCATGATCGACAACTGGCAGCCATACTTCCTCAAGAACCTCCCGATGGGCGAAAACACCGTAGAGCTGACCCTGATGAAGGACGGCGAAAAGGTGGAGGCGCCGCTTAACCCCGTTACTCGGACGTTTACGCTGGCGGAGGCTCCGGTGGAGGAGTAAAAGGGGTTCCCTACTCAATCTGCAGTCACCACAACCGTCTTCGCCAACCGATCATGCAGTGCCCGCCGCATGGGGTCAGACATTACCCACATGACCGAAAACAGCGGCAGGTAATTGATCATGGCGATGAAGATGTTTTCGCCTAGGGGGTGTTTTTGGCTAAACTCAATGTAGCCCAACCAAGAATCGACCTCCATGAAGCCATCGGCTTGGAAGTGGCGAACGATGATGAATACGGTAGCGTAAAAAATTGCTGCCCACGGTAAAAACCGCAGGAGGCTTTGGTTCCAGGAGATGGGGCTGAAGCCTTCTTCGTTTACGACCTCGATGTTCATCCATTTCTTGCCGAGTGTTTGGCCGGAGAGGCCCTCCATGATCGGCTTGTAGGCCGCCTCGGCCGCTAGCATCAGGATGGCGAACGGCAAAGACTTCATTTCTATCAGGCCATACAGCAGCCCCCCGGTAAGGGGCAGCAGTACGACCCGGTCTAGTAACCAAGCGATGAAACGTCGTTGGAGCGGAGCGGGCTCGGGGCTTCCGCCGTTGGGGTTGGTAGAGGTGGGGTTTTCTTGCACGGGGGCGAAGATAGTTGGTTCGGGAGCAAAAGGCTATGTTTTGCTTCCTTTGAAGTGATCATCTTTGCTACGAAACAAGACGTTGAACGACGTCAGCGAGCCATAAATACGGGTGATGTATTGTTGGAGGTTGACCTTCTCTTCGTCGGTCAGTTTGCTGGAGTTGATGCGCTGTTCCATTACGCGGAGGCGATCACGGACCATGACGATCTTGTGGAAGAAGGTATCAATGGGCATTTCTTTCTTGGCTAGGCCTATTTCTCCGGGCTTCAAGATGAGCGTTCCGTCTACCCATTTATCGCCCAGTTGGGTCGTTTCGGGGATGGCGTTGTAGGTGCGCAGGATGCGCACGAGGGCTTCTTCGGCTTCGTTGAAAGAGACTGCTTCTTCGGGTTCGATGGCTTCAATAACGTCCCAACCAGCAAAATCTCGGCCTACGGATTTGATGCCTTGAGACATGAAGGTAACGTCGTAAGCAGCTTTGTAGAGCTTAATGATGACGCCCTCGCCGTAGGCGGGGTGACGAACGCGGCTGCCGACGCCAAGGGTGGTTGAATCTGACATGATCTTTTTGGTTTGTTGGACGCGAAAATAGGGAAAGGTAACTGAACTTGGGAAGAAGCGAGGCCGCAGGTGCAGGGCACAAAGTTATTACCAATCCTCAGAAATTTGTTTCCCATCCCTGAGCCCCAACCAAGGAGAAGAGAGGCGTAACAAAAGCCGGAGCGCGAGGGAGGACCAAGTTAGTTACATTCCACTACAAACCGCTATACATCGACTAAAACCCCCTCCCTAAATCCCTCCCCACGGGGGAGGGACTTGTGAAAACGCTACGCGTTTTAGCGTAATGGCCACTTAATCAGCGTCAATGTATAGCGGTTTGATTCCACTATTTACATCTATTAATTCAGCTGGCTTGACCCCTTCATTTTTCATCACAAAAAAAGTGATGTAGGTAGTCCGGAATTTCTCCCCCGTATCGGTCTCCAACGGATAATGGGTGACGACCTTAAGCACATGCTGGCCAGGGGAAGGAGTCTGCTTACTCAGGTCAAAACGAACGCCAAACTGCTCAGCTACCGCTTCTGTAGTGCGGTATTCCCGCAATGCCGTGGGGAGTTCAATCTGTTGTTCATCAAGGTACAGCTCAACGTATTCTGCGGCACAGGCAACTAGGCGTTGCCGCTTGGGTTTACGTTGTTCTGAGCGGGACAGCTCGGCATCAACCTCTGGTTGGGAGCAGGCTTCCAGCATAATTGATAGCTCCCGTTCGGGCAGCGGAACCCATGCCCAGAGCGGGCCGCCTGCTGCGGGATGAAGCGCAGACAGCATCGGCTCATAGAGTACACCTTCGTAGCCAGAATCTGCGTAATTACTGATATCGACGCCCGTTTCATCGTCGCCCATCCGGTGGTACTGATGATCCATAAACTGTGGCTTTATCCCGCCAGACATACCAAGAACAATGCCAATCAAGACGGATCCTACTATCACCATAACTATGCCTTTTATAATATCCTTAGCCTTCGTTTCCTTGGGAGCAGAATGACTACTGATGAGCATCAGACTAGTGGCGATGTATCGGGTATTGACGGGGTAACTCAGGGCGGTCATAAACTTCGCCAACGGGAAATGGTATCTTTTCACCCACTCCCGATCCCGAAACTTCGGCAGGTTCAAAACCGTGCTAAAGATGGAAAGGATAAAAGTAAGAATCACTGGGCTCAGCCCAACGAACCATGCCCAAAAACCAGGTACGCCCACGCTCTGTAGGAACGTAATCAACAAGATTGCGACAGACATAAATAAGCCTAAGTTGAAGAACAAACCGATGAAGGCAAAGCCCGTACCAAACATTCCGCTTCCCATCCGATCTAGGCGGTTGATGAAGCCATCGATGTCTCCGTATTCCGCTTTCATCTTTTCTTGGTAGTCCTTGCTTGAGAGGGCCGTCTCTATAATACCCTCGGGGTAGATGCTGTTGAGGCCGACCAGCCCGATCCACAGCGCCCGAACGATGAAGTGAAACACAAACAAGAAGATCAGTCCGTACACAAACAGCGCCCAGTACGACGTAGCAAAGAACCACAATTGGAGCGAGGCGCGCTCGTAGTTCAACAAAAGGTAGTGCTGAAAAGCCTCCAGTATACCCGGCAATTGTAGTGAGCCCAAAAGAGCGGCACCAGAGATGATCAACTCGGCCTGCCAGCTTTCGCGTTCCAGTTTGCGCAGCCACTTTGGTTTTGGTCTTTTCACTTCTTCCATGAGGCAAATATAACAGCATAAGAGCCGTATCTTGCCCCAAACTCTACCAATGCTACGTCGTTTTCTACCTATCTTATTATTAACGCTCATGACCACTGCGCTTTCTGCTCAATCCGACCCCAGCCCTTACGCGCTGTTTAATCAGGAGGGGAAACGAACGAAGTTTAAGAAGCTCGTTAAGCAAGCCCAAAAGGCCGATGTGATCCTCTTCGGCGAGAGCCACAACGACGCCGTTGTACACTGGCTCCAGTATACCCTCGCCCTGCACCTGCGCGCCGCCGCCCCCCTAAGCATCGGTATGGAAATGTTTGAATCCGACCAGCAAGCCGTCCTCAACGACTACCTCGCCGGGAAGGTAGAAGCCTCCGCCATCGACTCCGTCGGCGAGGGGCTTTGGAGCAACTTCAAAACCGACTACAAACCCGTCGTAGACTGGGCCGCCAAAAACGACGTTGCCGTCGTCGCAACCAACGTTCCCCGCCGCTACGCCCGCGCCGTCTTCAAGGGCGGATTGGACGCCCTCAACGACCTACCCGACAACGAAAAAGCCCTCCTCCCTACCCTACCCATCCCCTACGACGCCACCCTACCCGGCTACGTAAAAATGCT